>NZ_CP069338.1:1681250-2017500 GCF_016859125.1 Archangium violaceum
GTGAAGCGCGTCAGCGCGCCGAGCACCGGCGGGGGCACCCGGCACAGCACCACCCTGGCGCCCTGTGCCGCCGCGCTCAACACCTGCTCCAGCCTGGGGACGGCCTCGGGCTCCACCAGGGTGACATGGGAAAAGTCGAAGGCGACGCGCCCCTCCAGGCCCGAGGCCAGCCGGCGCACGTTCAGGTCCCTCGTCAGCTCGCTGGCGAGGGTGATGTACGTGATGTCGTCCTGGACGATCTTCAAGTGCGTGGTGAGCGGGACAGGCGCGCTGGGTGTGGTGGCGCGCAGGTAGCGCATCACCACCGGATCCACCGTGCCGAGCTGCTGGCGCCGGGCGTAGTCGAAGAACTCGCTCGGCAGCTCCGCGAGCACCAGTTTCCCGGCGCACACCGGGCAGGAGTGCTCGGGGGCGCGGCCCTCGGCGATGAGGGGCGCCTCCGCCTGCAGGTCCACCACGCGCAGCCGGTCCTCGCCACAGGCCCGGCACGTATAGGGCGCCAGCACCGACAGCACCCGAGACACACCGGCGAAGCCCTCCACCATGTTGAGCTGATCCACCATCACCGGTGGCGCGTTGACCACGTAGAGCGAAATGCCCCCGGGAGGCAGCTTGCTGGCGAACTCGACCCACCGCCGCACGCCGAAGGAGCTGATGCGCTCCACCCGGCCGAGGTCGACGATGATGAGCCCACCAGGGTCTGGCGAGGAAGACGTCAGCGGGAAAGTCTCATCGATGATGCCAGCGATGCGGATGTGATTGATGGTGCCCACGCGCACGCGGCTGATGGTGGCATTGGAACCCTGCTGCGTTTCCATCGTCCCGCTCCTCATTTCGCGCGAATCCGCTCGGGGAAGGGCTCGGCCAGGCCCGCCTCCCTCGCGCTGGCGTTGGCGGTCTTCTGCGCCTGGAGCGCTCTTTCCGCGGCGGCAATGGCATTCATCTTGGACTTCGAAGCGATGCTCTCCGCATTCGTCACGGAATCAGCGGTCCGGTTGACCATTTCGATCGCGTTCCTCAATGCCACTTCGTCGCGCTCGACCTTCGTCTTCGCCGCATGAAGTGACTCGATGGTGGCTGGGCGGCTGCTCGCCGCTGACGCCTGTGGGTCGACCAACTCCTGATGCATCTTCCTGGAGCGCTCGAGCTCCCTCTCGGCGGCGGCCTTCCGCTCCTTGGCGATACCATGGACGATCCGGGCTCGCTGGAGCCGCGTCCCATCCGCGTGGGCCTTCCACGATGCGATCCGCGCCGCTGCGCAAAGGAGCACAGCCATCGCCTTGTCCTCAGCGGCCTTCCTTGCTTTCTGTTCCGCGCTTGCGCCTGTGTCACGGACGAGAGGAGAGGACATGAAAGGGTCCTACGAAGAGTGGATGGATCGGGATGACGCGGAGCCGTTCTTTCGGGGATAAAAGAGGGAATGACCCGGCCGGCGTCCCAAAAATCCCTGGTCGCTCGCGTGGCCATCGTGCCCGCATCCGCCACACTGGAAAGCAAGGACTCCTCTCGGAATCCCATTCCATGAGAATGTGAAAGAACGGCCGCGTCACGGACTCTACTTGACCATCGTCCCGTAACCCTTGATGTGCCTGTCATCCCAGGCCACCGTGTTCCGGGTGACGCTGTTCTGGGAGTTGCCGGAGATGTACGTGATGTACTTCTTGCCGTTCTTCTCGAAGACCTTCTCCACGATGCCGACGTGGGTTGCCTTCGCGTTGAGGCTTCCATCCTTCTGGAAGGTGACCGCGTCGCCCTTCTTGGGATCGCGGCGTCCCTTCCACTGGCCCTTCGCCTCGAGCTGATCAGCAATCCCCTGCGCGAGGGAAGACCTCGGCTTCGACAGACCGGCCTCCTTCGCCGCCTAGCTCACGAAGTCCGCGCACCACTCCTGGCCATTCCTGCCGGTCATCTCCTTCGTGAACTTGTTGCTGTTGTTGCGCCCCTCCTTGTAGCCAAGCTGCCCCCTGGCCGCGTCGAGGAGCTTGTCGATCTTCTTGTCCTTGTCGCTGGAAGACTTGCCAGCCCCCTTGGAGCCGTCGACGAAGGTGTCCCGGGTCGAGTGGCCCTTGGGCTTCTCCGCCGGCTTCTCTGGACGTACCGTCGAGCTGGCGATGGCTGACCGGAGCATCTTGGCGGCGAAGTCATACTTCCTGGACGCAGTGGAGATATCCATGGTGCTTCCTCTTTCTTGGATGATGAACGACAAGGGATGCAGGGAATCCCAGGCGAGCGCGTCGTTCTGGCCCGCGCCCGCTGGAATGGAAACGGTGTGAGCTGGGACTGGGGACTACGCCGCCGCCGGGCCCGGGCCGTTGTACCAGTCCATGATCTTCTTCACGTAGGCCTGGGTCTCCTTGAACGGAGGCACGCCCTTGTACTTGTCCACGCTGCCAGGGCCCGCGTTGTACGCGGCCAGCGCCAGGCGCTCATCGCCCTTGAATTGCTCGAGCATCTGGGCCAGGTACCTGGTGCCGCCCTCGATGTTCTGGCGGGGATCCGAGCGGTCCTTGACGCCCATGTCCTTCGCCGTGCCATTCGTGAGCTGCATCAACCCCTTGGCGTTCGCCGAGGAGGTGGCGTTCGGGTTGAATGACGACTCCGCCTGGATGACCGCCTTGATGAGGCGTGCGGGCACGTTGTACTTCTTCGACATCTCGTTGATGATGTCGTCGTACTTGTTGGACGAGAAGCCGCTCAGGTCATTGTTGCCCTTCGCCGAACCGGAGCGCTCCGTCCTCTTCGCGTCGTCGGCGCCCCCCGCATTGGTGGACTTCGACCGCGATGACTTCGTGTCGCCCCTGTCGGCTGTCTGAGCCGGCTTGTTGGGCGGCTTCGGGTTGCCGCCGGAGAACGTCCTCAGCTCGCCCGTCGTCTTGTAGCCCTTGGGACCGCCCTTCAGTTGGTTGCCATCCACCCCCAGGGTGATCTGCTTCCCGGTGTCCGGATCATTGGCATGGTAGACGGGCTTGCCGTTCTGCTTGCCTCGGCCGGTGATGGTGATCCAGTGGTCCGTGCCGTTGTCGCCACCATTGCCGCCCGCCTTGTAATCCACGCCCACGACCACCGGGCGGCCCGCGTCGATCTGCTTGTTGATGGTGGACAGGCTCCAGGCCTGCTTGCTGGCGCTTGAGGTCGAGGCGGGGTTTTCCGTCGGGCGCATCCATCGCCACGGGCTCCTCGCCGCAGGTGGGCCTCCGGCACGTCCAGAGGGTTCCCCTGGAGACCGTCACGTTCAGCGACGTCATCGTGAGTCCCCACATGCGGAGATGACCGCCCATGGACTGCCGCACATCCATGCGGGTGTGGTTGTCACCCGCGAGGACGAGGATGAGATCCTGGGACGCCTCTTCCCGGACACGGCGCACGCCGAGGGCCATGACTCATCGTGAGATTTGTTGAAGGGGTCCACCTTTCCGCAGAATGACCGGCCTCGCCAGAAATGGCGAGGTCTCTTGCGCTATCGTCCCTGCTCGGTCAGTTCAGGAAAGTGAGCGTCGAGGAGCTTGAACCGCTCCGGCATCAGCGCGCGGATCTCCGCCTCCTGGGGAGTGCCTCGAACCTGATCATAGAGCGCGACCGTCTCACAGAAGTCCTCGCCCACTGCCTTCGTCGCGTATCGAGAAGCTGCGACGCCATCCTTTATTGCCGCCGCATCCCAGGCCGCCCACATCTTGTTCAAATCCGCCCTCTTCTTCGTTTCCAGCAGCCACTTCCTCTTGGAAAGTGTGTGGGCCAATTCATGGACCAAGGTGCCATCGATTTCCGCCTGGGGGGCGGACTGGTGGATGGTGACGTGCCCTTTTCTGTTGGCCGTCATGAAGGCTTCGAAGTCCTTTATCTGGAATTGCTCTCCGCTCGCCTGGTTCACAGCGGAGGGATTCGGGTCCACATTCACCTTTGTGACGAGCTTGCGAGCCCAGGGGGGCAGGGCCGCCAGCCCCTTGGCGATCTCTTCGATTTCTGGCACCTGCTGCCTGGCTTTCGTCCCTTCCGGAGGCATGGTGACGATAAGGGGTCGATCGCCGCCAATGCTCACCTCGTAGATTTGGAGTTTACCTCTCGACTGCTCGCTGGCCTTGATTTCCTTATATTTGTAAGGCAGACGATGGGCGTCATACCATTGCGCATACCCAGATGTCTGTATTTTCTTGGGCATGCCAGTGGCGCCCTGGAGCGGCTCTGGTTCGTCGGGGCTGGTGGACTTGTTTGACTCATTGGGGAGGCGGAGGGTCACGTACGTTTTCAGATACTCTGTCTGGTCCTCGGCCTCCTGCTCTTCGGGATCCAGATACCCCAAATCCATTTGCTTGAAGAGCTTGTCACGTGCTGGCTTCGACATCTGCGTGTTGCTGCCCCCCAACAGGGCAATCAACTTTTCCTGCTTCGCCGGTTCGAGCCCGGCGAACCCCTTGCTTTCGATCACGGCACCAAGCTTCGCGTGTTCCGCTGACGTCAGGTTCATCCACGCCGTGTTCACCGCTGCCTGGACATGGGGGTCCAGAGGCCGATTGTTGGCGCTCGTGGGTGGTGCCCGCAGCTCGTCCTCCCGAGCGACGTATCCACGGCCCGACGAGAGGGAGTTGATCTGCGCCTCGTGGGTACGAAGCTGCCCCTCCACACTGGCAATCTGTCGCTCGAGATCCGCTCGTTGCTCCGCGGTCGCGGGCGTCGGGTTGCCCGTCACTCCTGTGATACTCGCGTTGAGTTGCGCCTGTGTCGTCTCCAGGCTCTTGAGGATGTTGGAGAGCTTCTTCACCTCCAACCGTGACTCGAAGCCCTGGCTGCCGTAGCCCGGCATGCCGGTAATGGCCTGCTTCACCTTGTCGATGAGCTGACGCACCTTCCCGACGGCCCCCTCGTACCGCTGGAGGATGCGGGCCGTCTCCATGTGCGCCTGGATGTCCGCGTCCGTCGCGTCCGGCCCCGCCTCGATGCGCACCTTGCCGTCGTTGTAGCGCACGAGCGTGGTGCGGCCGGGAAGCTCGGGGTTCCTCTCCACGGGCACGGGGCGGCGACGCCCGGAAGGCGCACTTGTGTCGCCCTGCTCCTTCGTGGGCGCGGGACGGGTCTCCGAGGTAGTCCCCGGGGTGCTGGGCCGCTCGACCCGTCCCGACCGCGACGGGCCGCCCTCCTGGGGCGTCACGGGGACGAGCTGGCCCGTGGCGGGGTTCACCCGGTACTCCGTGGGCAGAGGCTGATTCGTCGTCGCGTTCCCAGATGGTTTCGCGGCCTGCTCCGGCCCTCCCGTCCTCGAGCCAGGCTGCCCGTTTCCGTTCGTCGACGTGTCGCCCAACTTCCGAGCGGGCTTGTCCGCCTCACCCGTCTTCGTGTCGCCCGGCTTCCGAGCGGGCTTGTCTGCCCCACCCGTCGGCGTGTTGCCCGTCGAGCCGTTGGGGCCCGTCGAGCCATTGGCTCCACCCTTCGAGCCATTGCTCCCCGACGCTCCGTCGCTGCCCCCTCGCCGCTTCCCGCTGCCCAGGCTGACAGTGGTGCTGCCGTTGCCGTTGCCTCCCTCCGCCGTCACGTCGCGGTGCCGCGCGTTGACTTCGAAGTCCACCACCACCAGCTTCGCCCCCAGCCCGGCTTCGCGGTCCTTGAAGGTCCCCTTGGTGACTTTCGCTTCCTTCTTCAGGTCCTCGAAGGCGCTCTCGAACTTGCCGCCCTTCAACTTATCCGTCACCGCCTTCACTTCCTCATCGCTCAGCCCGCTCACCTCCGCCGTGAAGAACTGACCGTGCTCCCCCGCGTCCACCGAGCCTTCCACGGTGATGCTCGTCTCCGAGGGCCCCGCGGCCGCGCCGCTCTTGCCTCCCGTCAGCAGCGACAGCACGTCCTTGCCGTCCAGCTTGCTGGCATCCAGTGGCGTCTTCGTCTCGATACTCACCGAGCCGCTGACATCTCCGCCCACGTTGAGGCCCGCCTTGTCCTTGAGCCCCGTGGCCACTCCCGCCGCGCCCGAGCCCGAGAACTCCACCGTCTTCACCAGGTGCGTCGGCTTGCCCTTGTCGAACTCCAAACGCAGGCTCCCCGCCGCCTCCAGGCTGGCCGACAGCTCCGCTCCTCCCGTGCCGGCCTTCCCTCCCACACCCGCCTCCACCTCCCCCTTGACGGTCGCCTCCACCGCCGACAAGTGGTCCATGAGGAACTTGTTGTCCTCACTTCCCGGCATGAACGCCCCGGGCCCCTTGCCCAGGATGAGCGCCGCCTTCGCCGCCTCCTCCGGCGTGTTGAACTTCCACTCCATGCGCCCACCGACACCCAACGACGCCGAGCCCAGCAGACCCACGCCCACGTCCGCCGTCACCTCCGCCGACAGCTGGTACTTGCCGTCCTCGGTGCGCTCGATTCCGACCTCGCCCTCGATACCCACCTTCGGCCCCACCTTGACGTCCAGGTTTCCACTGAGCGTCAGCGAGTCTCCCGCGCTGTTGAGCTTCTTGATTTCGTCCGTCAGCGCTTCTTCCAGCGGCGCCGTCACGACGTCGGCGACGCCGTCCACGGCTTCGCCCGCCGTGTCCGCCAGGTCCCCCATCCAGTCGCCAATGGCGTCTGTCATGTCCTCGTACCAGGGGAGCTGGCGCTCCTTGTCCAGCTGCCGGGGCTCCTTGCCTTGCACCCGCTTGCCGTCCGCCCCCACCTCGAAGGCGACGTGGTCATACATCCACCGGTTGTCGCTGGCCTCCTGGAGGCCCTTCACCTCGGTAGGCTCGTGCTTCAGCTGAAGCCGGCCATAGCCGTCCACCGTGCCGGAGGACCTGGACACCGTCTGCGAGCGCCTCGCATGGCCCTCGCCGATGAGGCTTCCGTCCGGGTCATACCCCGTCACCGTGGTGCGATTGTTGACGGTGCCGGGCGTCTTCGGCGTAAGCGCGGGCAACGTGTCGGTGGAGGCTGCGTCCTTGGGCCCGCGCGTCACCTCCTGCTGGTTGCGCACCACCTGCACGCCGTTGCCATTCCTGTCTGACTTCAACGCCTCGGTGGCCACCGACTCCGTCTTCCGCGTGGAGACGGCGGGCTCGCCCTTGGCGTTGAAGCGCGTCTCCTCCGTGAGGGTGAGGCTGGACTCGCCCGGCTTGAGCGTCGTGGGGGCGTTGTTCGTCTTGTGGTGGTCCTCCCCCTTGGAGGCATTGCGCAGGGCCGAGTCCTGGCCGGCCTCGAAGGCGCTCACCGCGCCGGCATTGAAGCCCGGGGTCTGCACCTGCGTCGTCTTCACCTGCTTCGTCGGCAGGCCCTGCGCGTTGAATTGCGTCTCCGTCTTCACCGTCGCCGGGCCCTGGGGCATCCCCTTCCGCTGCGCCAGCGCCGCCGGAGGCTTCTCCATGCGCACCTCCTCGGTGCGCGAGCGCGGCACGGGAGGAGACCTGGTGGCGTCGTACTGCGTGGTGGACGTGGTGGTGGTGGCCCCCGTCTCCGGGTGCTGCTCCGTCTGGCTCTTGCGCGACTCCAGCCCCGTCGTCCTGCCCTGTGCGTCCACGGACTTCGTCCACGTCGTCTCGAGCGTGCCCCCCGACTTCGTCGGCTCCTTCGCCGTCACCGTGGAGGTGTAGCTGCCGTCGGGCTTGATGGTGACGGTATTGCCGCCCGCCGCGTCCGACAGCACCGTCTCGCCCGTGGTGGCGTTCGTCTTCACCTGGTACTTCGTGCCCGAGGGCGCCGTGTACAACTGCCCGTTCACCAGATTGGAGGTCTCCCGCACATCCTTCGCGTCCACGGCGTCGAGGGACTCGGGTGGCTTCTCGCCCTTCTCGGGCTTGCGCGCGGACTCGGACTTCCTCGGGGCGGCGGTGCCCAGCAGCTTCTCCAGCTCCGCCTTGCGGCTGGTGCCCTCGAAGGCCGAGGCCAGCTCGTTGGCCTTGGGCTTGACGCTGTTGATGTCCTTCTGGGTGAAGGGCGGCGTCTTCTTCTCCCGCGTGGCCAGCGTGTTCGCCTTGCCCATGGCGTCCTGGGCCCGCTTCGCCGTCAGGACCACCTTCTCCTCGGCCTCCTGAAGCTTCTTTTCGGCGGCGGCGGCGTTCTCGGTGGCCTGCTGGCGATTCTTCTCGGCGACGACGGCGTCCGACTTCGACTTCCGCGCGGCCTCGGGTGTCTGCCCTGGCTTCTGCGTGGCCTTCAGCGCGTCAGCAGCGACCTTCTCCGCCGCGGCCTTCTTCTCGCGAGCGGCTTCGGCGGCACGACGTGCATCCTCCTCAGCCTTGCGCGCTGCCTCCACGGCCCGGCGCGCGGCTTCCGCTCGCTGTCGAGCCTCCTCGGCGCGGCGTGCCTCATCGGCCGTGTTCACCTTCGAAGCGCCAGAACCACCACTGGCTGGTGCCACTTTCCCCATGGCGAAACCCTCTCCTGTGTGGAATTGATGTTTATTTTGTCGAATGGAGGCGAACAGATGTTTCCTCCATTGATTTCCATGGCATTTCCGATGGGCGGACTGGAAACGCAGACAAAGACATGCACGGACGTGCCGCGACCATGCAAGCTTTTGACATGACATCAAAGGAACATCTCAGGGGAAGCGAGCAACTCGCGTCCCCTGCCCCAAGACACTTCCGACGAATTGACAAGCGATGGTTGGAGCAGGGCCGTGCCTGCAGTGAGGGTCTTCCCCTCCTGGAGTGCGTCATCACACGGGAGCGCGAGACAGCGGGCGGCGATGGGGCACGGACGTGCCGCGATTCGCAGCGGGATGAGGAACACGGAGATGAAATACCCTCACCCCGACCCTCTCCCAGGGGGAGAGGGAGGAGCGCGGGCCTGGCCCGTACGGGAGCAGAGCGGAGGTACCAGCAGGTTTCAAAAATTCAGGCGGACGCAATCTCCACTCCCAGTGCAAGGCAACCCTGCAAGGGCTGCCCCGGGCATTCGGGGGTAAAAGAGGGAAGGACCCGGTCGGCGTCCCAAAAATCTTTCGGTCCCTCGCGTGCACACCCATCTCGCCCCATGAAAACGTGCCCCCAAGAAACGACGCTGAGTGATTTCCTGGCGGGAGTGCTCTCCGAGGAGCACAGAGCTCACGTCCTGGCGCACGTGGAGCACTGTGCCGACTGCCAGTGGGTGCTGGCCGCGGGTGATGGGGCCCGGGCCCTGGCCAGCCCCTCGGCGCTCGCCGAGGAGCTCACCCCTCCGCCTCTGGCCCCCGGCTCCTCCGTCTCCCGCTACGTGGTACGCGAGCGCCTCGGCTCCGGCGCCATGGGCGTGGTGTACTCCGCGGATGACCCGGAGCTGGGCCGCCGCGTCGCCCTCAAGGTGCTGCGTCCCGAGGGGCACCAACGCGAGGAGTTGCAGCAGCGGCTTCTGCGCGAGGCCCAGTCCCTGGCCCGCCTCTCCCACCCCAACGTCGTCACCCTCTACGACGTGGGCACCCATGGCGACGGCATCTTCCTGGCCATGGAGCTGGTCGACGGCACCACCCTGGCCGAGTGGATGAAACAGCCTCATCCCTGGCGCGAGGTGCTGCGCGTCTTCCTGGACGCCGGGCGGGGACTTGCCGCCGCGCACGCCGCCGGCCTGGTGCACCGCGACTTCAAGCCCGCCAACGCCCTGCTGGGGCGCGATGGCCGGGTGTACGTCACGGACTTCGGCATCGCCCGTCTGCTCCACCAGGAGGACGGCCCCTCACCACGGGTGAACCTCGAGGCGCCTGTTCATCCCATGGGACGGCTCACCCGGACGGGCTTCGTCCTGGGCACCCCCGCCTACCTCGCTCCGGAGTTGCTGCGCGGCCAGCGTGCCGACGCCCGCTCCGACGAGTTCAGCTTCTGCGTGGCCCTCTACGAGGCCCTCTTCGGCGTGCGTCCCTTCCAGGGAGACACCCTGCGGGAGCTGGCCGACGCCGTGCAACAGGGCCGGGTGACTCCGCCCGCGCGCGAGGTGAGGGTGCCCGCCTGGGTGCGGCGCGCGGTGCTCCGGGGACTGCGTGCCGAGCCCGGTGAGCGCTTCCCCTCCATGGAGCCCCTGCTGGCTGCCCTCAACCCTCCCCGGCGGATGCTCACGCGGGTGGTGGCCGCGGCGACCGTGGCCGGCATCCTGGGCGCCCTTGCCGCCTACGGGGTGTCGCAACGGCGCGAGGCCCGCTGCGAACAGGAGGTGGAGAAGCTCGCGGCGGCCTGGAGCCCCGTTCGGAGAGAGCGGGTGCGTGCCGCCTTCCTCGCCACCGGCGCCCCCTACGCCGCGTCGGCCTGGGAGCGGCTCGCGTCGGTGCTGGACGCCTACGCCGACCAGTGGCGCACGCTGCGGACCGAGGCCTGCCTGGCCGCGGGCAGTGACACCCCGGACGCCTCCGCCTGGCAGACCGCCGCGTGCCTCGACACGCGGCTCTGGCAGCTCGCCGCCACCACCGAGGTGCTCGAGAAGGCGGACGCGCTGACGGTGCAGAATGCGCCCCAACTGACGGCCTCCCTCGAGGGGCTCACCGGCTGCCGGGACTCGCCCGGACTCTCCAGCCGCCCTCAGCCCCCCGACAGCCTCCGCTCCCGCGTGGAAGAGGCGCGGCACAAGCTGGCGCAGGCCCGGGCCCACCGCGTGGCGCGCCGCTACCCTGACGGCCTCGCGGTGACGTCGGCCCTCCTCGAGGAGCTCAAGGGGCTCGACTACAAGCCGCTGGCGGCGGAGGTGTTCCTGACCCACGGTGAGCTCCTCGGGGAGAACGACAAACCGAAGGAGGCGGAGGAGTTCCTCTACCAGGCCCTGTGGGCCGCCGAGGCCGGGCGTGACGACGAGACCGTGGCGCGTGCCTGGCTGGAGCTCATCTGGGTGGTGGGCGAGTCGCTGTCCCGCCCAGAGGACGCGGAGAAGCTCGTCCGGCACGCCCAGGCCTCCGTCGAGCGGCTGGGGCGCGAGCGCTTCCCCGACATCACGACGGACCTGCACCTCCGCCTGGCTTCGCTGCGGGATCAACAAGAAAAGCTCGCCGAGGCGGAGCAGGAGGCGCTCCAGGGCCTGGAGTTCTCACGAAGGAGGAATGGCCCGGACAGCCTCCGCACGACCAGCCTCCTCCACGTGCTCGGCCGGATCCGTTTTCGCCAGCAGCGTTACAAGGAGGCACTGGAGCTCCACCTCCAGGCCCTCGAGATGCGCAAGCGCCTGCTGGGCCCCGACAACCCGGTCCTCGTTGTTTCCTACAACAGAGTCGCCTCGGTCTACATGCAGCTGGGCCGGCGTGCCGAGGCCATCGACATCCAGCGCAAAGCCCTGGCCCTCCAGGAGGCATCTCCCGTCCCGGAGAACACCGCCCTCGCGAACCTGCTCCTGAACCTCGCCGTGAACCTGCGCGTCGACGGCCGGCTGGAGGAGGCGCAGCACCAGCTCGAGCGGGCGCGCACCCTCTTCGAGGGCGCCAGTGGACCCAACCACTTCATGGTCGTCGAAACACTCGTGGAGCAAGCGATGGTGTACGGCGAGGCGGGCCAGCACGACAAGACGATCGCCCTCACCACCGAGGCCCTGGAACGGATCCGGCGCTCGATGGGTCCGGACACCCCACGCGCCACCCTGCCACTGATGATCCGGGGGTATGCGCACCTGTTCTCGAGCCACTACCCCGAGGCACGGCGCGATCTGCTGGACGCGCTGATGCTGATGGAGAAGTCGCAAGGCCCTGAGGGGGCGGGCGCGGTGTCGGTGCTACTCCCCCTGGCCGAGGTGGCCATTGAAACCAAGGCGCCGAAGGAGGCACTCGAGTACTGCGAGCGTGCGCGGAAGCTCACCGAGAAGGCCCAGAACTCGGAGTCCGAGGCGGGCGCCAGCGCCCTGACCTGTACCGGAGAGGCGTATGTGGAGCTGGGCGCCGCGGACAAGGCCGTACCGCTCCTCGAGCGCGCCTGGAGCATACTCACCCAAACGGGTGCGGTCGGAGACCCGTTGATCGCCGCCAAGACCGCCTATGTGCTGGCCCGAGCGCTCATGGAAACGCGCCCGACGCCGGACCGGGCGCGTGCGCTCGCGATGGCCGAGGAAGCCCGGACGCGGCTGGAGTCCTTGGGCGCCCGGGGCCAGATGGGTCTCCAGAAGGTGCTCGCCTGGCAGCGGCGAGAGGGAAAGCGATGAGCGAGGAACGAAAGACAGACCCCCTGGCGGCGCTGCTGCGGGCGGGCGTGCCGCCGGAGCGACGCGCGGAGCTGGAGACCGTGGAAGGGCTCGAGATGCTGCTGCACAAGCACGTCGAGGCGGCGCGGAATGCATGGCCCACGTTGAAGCTCCCGGCCGAGGCCTTCGTGCGACACCTGGCCCGGCACCTGCCCGCGGGAAAAGCCCCCGAGGTGCTGCGCATCCTCAACGGCGCCGACCTGTACCTCGCGTGCGCGTGCGCCACCGGGGAGCCCTCGGCCCTCCGGGCCTTCGAGCAGAACATCCTCCGGCACATCCCCGCACGGCTCGGGGCGTTGTCACCGAGCATGGTGGAAGAGGTCCTGCAAGTGCTCCGCGAGCGGCTGCTGGTGGGCAGCGCGGAGTCACCTCCGAGGATCGCGAGCTACGGAGGCCGGGGACCGCTGCTGACCTGGGTAGGCATCACCGCCGCGCGCATCGCCGGTGAGCTGGTGGACCGCAACGGGCGCGAGGTCCTCGTCACCGAGCCCCCTGAGGCGTTCGCGCGGATGCTGGCCTCGGGTACCCCGGAGAACGATCTGCTCCGCGAGGACGCGCGCCAGCTCCTCATCGAGGCGCTCCGGAAGGCGGTGGCGGCGCTTCCCGAGCGAGAGCGCGCCCTGCTGCGCCTGCACCACTTCCATGGCTTCACCATGGACCGGCTCGCGCTGATGTACGGCGACTCACGCTCCGGTGTGGCGCGCAAGGTCGCCAGTGCCCGCGAGCAGCTGCTCGAGCGCGTCCGCGCGGAGCTGGCTCCCCAGCTGAAGCATGACCATCTCGCGACGGAGAGCCTTCTGGGCCTGGTGCGCAGCCAGCTGGATATCAGCATCCAACGGATGCTGGGCTGAAAGGACAAACAGCGGGCCCCACTCGCGTGGGAGGCCCGCTGCTCGTGTCCGGAACAGGAGTCCCGGTCCGGGGCGGCTACTTGCCCGCGCGGTACGTGGTCCACATGCTGTTCATGCGGCTGTTCTGGCCCGCGCTGAACGTGTTCATGCAGGAGTCGTAGGTGTAGTCCATGAAGTTGGTGATGGGGTCCAGACCGGTCGACGTACACGTGTCGCGGCCGGTGGGGCACCCGGAGGCCGACGAGGCCGCGTACGGCGTGTCACTCACGCTGTCACCGGGGCTGGTGCAGCCGCCCTGGAACGTGTGGTACAGGCCCATCCAGTGGCCGACCTCGTGGGTGCCGGTGTCGCCCTGGTTGTAGTTGGTGGCCGAGCCGCCGGGCAGCGAGCCCTGGAGCACCACCACACCATCCATCTTCGGATTGCTGGAGTAGCTCCAGGGGAAGGTGGCCCAGCCGAGCAGCCCGCCGCCCATGTTGTTGGTGTAGAAGTTGAGCGCGGTGGCGGTGCCCTTGCGCAGGGCGTTCTTCATGTTCGTCTCGCAGGTGCCGCCGCTGCAGGTGTAGTAGGTGGAGTTGTTGGTGTAGTCCGTCCCCGCCAGGTAGAAGCTGAAGCCCGCCGCCGAGTAGGCGTTGTTGAGCACGGTGATCTGGTTGTTGATCTGCGTCGTGGTCACCCCGCCGTTGCCGTAAGAGTCACGGATGACGTGGAAGTACACGGGGATGGAGACGGCCATGGCGTGCACCTGGCCGGCCATCGCCTGCTTCACCTGCGCCGACTCGAAGTGGGCCTCGATTCGCGCGACCTCCTCGGGCTCGAAGTCGGGGTTGCCGCAGTGTTGCGGGGGTCCGCCACCGCCTCCGCATCCACCATGTCGTCGGAGGACCGCTCCGCCTCATCAATGGGGCCACAGCCGGTCATCGCCGCGAGCGCACCCAAAGCAACAACCGTCTTCCCGAAAATCGTACGCATTGAAACGCTGCCTTTCCCGAGGGGGAGGCCCGACTTTCACAAGATTCAGAGAAAATGATCAAATCTCGGCTTGTGGTTTAAGAAAGGCTTCCGAGCCTGCCCCAGAAAACAAGTTTCAGCTGCAACGACTCTCCAGGAGAAGAAGTGAAGCCCCGACACACACTGATGGTGATGGCCTTGCTACTGCTGATGCCCCTGGGGGCCCGGGCGGAGCCCCGGCGGCTGGTGTTGCTCTTCACGGGAGACAACCGGGGGGAGATCGCCCCGTGTGGCTGCAAGCAGGAACCCCAGGGAGGGCTGGCCCGGAGGAAGATGGCCCTCGAGGCGGAGCGGGCCCGGGGCCTGCCGGTGGTGCTGATGGACGCGGGCAACGCGCTGTTCCGCGAGCCCACGCGCCGGGAGGAGGACCTGCTCCAACAGCGGGCGGAGCTGGTGCTCGAGCAGATGGAGGCGCAGGGCACCGTGGCCATGGCGGTGGGAGAGCGCGACCTGTCGCGGGGCCTGTCCTGGCTCCAGAAGGCCACGCGGGGGCGCCAGAAGATGAAGCTGCTGTCCGCCAACCTGGTGGACAAGGCGGGCAAGGCCCCCTTCGCGGCCTCCACGGTGCTGGAGGCCGGAGGACTGAAGCTGGGCGTGGTGGGCGTGTCCCCCGAGGGCACACCGGCCGGTGAGCCCGGGTTGAAGGGCGGCCCCCCTGTGGAGGCCGCGCTGGCCGAGGCCCGCCGGCTGCGCCAGGGCAGGAAGGTGGACGTGGTGGTGCTGGCGGCGGTGCCCTACCAGCAGGCCGTGAAGCTGGCCCTGCTGGCCGGGGACACGGTGGACTTCGTGGTGCAGTCCCACGACGCGAAGGGCATCGGCATTGGCGAGCTGGTGGGCAGCCACGCCGCCGTCTTCCCCGCGGGGGAGCTCGGCAAGCAGGTGACGCGGCTGGAGCTGAGCGTGGATGGACCGGGACCCTCGGTGGACCTGGGCTCGGGGACGCGCGCCCGCCAGCAGCTGCGCGTGGTGGAGGACAACCTCCAGCGGGCCCACGAGCGGCTGGCCAGCGCCCGGGATGAGCAGACACGCGGCGAGCTCACGAGCACCATCGTGGAGCTGGAGGGCCGTCTGCGGCAGCTCGAGACGGAGCTGGACGTGAAGCCTCCCACCGGCGGGCGCGCGCACCAGCTCTCCTATGTCACCCTGGGCCTGGCGGTGCCGGATGATCCGCTGCTGAAGCAGCGGGTGGAGCAGCTCCAGCCGAGCGGCGCTCCAGCACCCTGAACCGCTACACGATGGCGTGGGCGAGAATCCGTTCGAAGACGCGCGGGTTCGTGCCCAGCCAGCGCACCAGGGGACGGCGCAGCCCCGGCCTGCTGGCCAGCAACAACAGACTCCTCGTCAGCCAGGCGTACTTGCGGAACGCCCGTTGAAACACACGCTCGTAGGGTTGCAATGACTCGCGTGTCGCGCCCTTCGCCAACGCGTCTGGCAGCAGCTCTCCCAGTGCCTCCGCGCACGTGAAGGCCAGCGACAACCCCTCTCCCGTCACCGCGTCCACGTACCCCGCCGCGTCGCCCACCAGGGCGAACCGATCCGCCACCCGAGCCCGCGCCGCGCGCGCCAGCGGTCCCGCGCCCCGGGCCCTCGAGTCAGGCTCCGCCTCCATCACCCGCTCGGCCAGCGTCGGAAAGCGCGTGAGCAGGGACTCGAAACAGATGCGCCCCGGCAACCCGTCCGCCCAGAGGAAGGCCACCCCTACCCGCTCGTCACCGGCCGGCGTCACGTACGCCTCCACGCCCTCGGTCAGGTGCACCTCCACGAAGGGTGCCCAGGGCTTCATCCGGAAGTGCCTCCGCAACCCGAAGCGCCTCGGACCCGCCACGTCCAACTCCAGCCCCTCGGCGCGCCGCAGCGGCGAGGCCAGTCCATCCGCCGCCACCAGCATCCGCGCCCGCAGAGGCCCGGCCGCCGTCTCCAGCACCCAGCCCTCCGCCGTGCGCCGCTGGCCCCGCACCGCGCAACGCTCGCGCACGTCCACGCCGAGCATCCGCGCCCTCGCGGTCATCGCCGTCACCAGCGCCACCCGCCGCACGCCCAGGCCCCCGGGCGCCGGCAGCCGGCCCTCCGCGCCGCTCCCGTCCTCCTGCACATAGCGGATGCCCACGAAGGGCGCGCACTCCCTCCGGTCCAACAGCGAGAGCGCCCCGAAGCGCTCCAGCGCCGCCACGCCCGAGGGCATCAACCCCTCGCCGCACGCCTTGTCTGGAGGCACGTCGGCACGCTCCAACACCACCGTGCGCAGGCCCCGCTTCGCCGTGGTGAGCGCCACCGCCAGGCCCGCGGGCCCTCCGCCCACCACCGCGACGTCCCAGACACTCACCCCTCGCGTCCCCCCGCTCGGGCGAGGGCCAGCGCGCTCTTCGCCATCTCCACCACCAGCCCCACCGTCCCCACCTTCTTCGGCGCCGACAGCTCACCCGCCTGGTAGCGCCGCAAGGCCTCGCTCCGGCGCATCTTCCCGCTCGAGGTGCGCGGCAGCGTTCCCGGCTCCAGCACCCACACCGTGTGCGGACGCACGCCCGTGCCCGCCACCACCGCCTCGCGCACCCGCTCCTCCAGGCCCTCCACCTCCGCGCCCGGCGCGTGCTCGGCGAGGATGAGCAGCGCCTCGTCGTTCTCTCCCTCGGGGGTGAAGCCCAGCGCCACCGCGCAGCCCGTGCGCAGGCCCTCCACTGCCTCCAGGCACTCCTCGAACTCCTGGGGCGCGTGGTTGGCGCCGCGGATGATGACCACGTCCTTGGCGCGGCCGGTGAGGAACAACTCCCCGTCCTGCTCGAAGCCCAGGTCCCCCGTGTCCAGCCAGCCCTCGTCGTCCAGCGAGCGCCGCGTCGCCTCCAGGAGGCCGAAGTACCCCGCCATCACCGAGGGCCCTCGCACGAACACCCGCCCCACCCGGCGCTCCGGCAGCACATGGCCCAGCTCGTCGCGCACCTGCACCTCGAAGCCCGGCACCGGGCGCCCCACGGACACCACCTCGCGCGAGCCGTCCACCACGCGCCGCTCCATGGCCAGCACCCGCGCGTCCACTCCCACCGCGTGCGGCCCCCTGCCCGCCGGTGGGAAGGTGACGGCGAGCGAGGCCTCGGACAGCCCATACACCGGCCGCAACGACCCCGCCTGGAAGCCCCACCGGGAGAAGCGCTCGGAGAAGCGGCGCAGCGTCTCCAGCGACACCGGCTCCGCGCCGTTGAGCGCGTACCGCCAGGCCGAGAGGTCCACGCCCTCCAGCTCCGAGTCCTTCACCCGCTTGAGACACAGCCCGTAGGCGAAATTGGGCGCGGGCGAGACGAAGCCGCGGTGCCGCGACAGCGCGCGCAGCCACAACGCCGGGCGCGCGAGGAACACCTCGGGAGGCAGCAACACCATGCTGCCCGGGTAGTACACCGCCGATAGCAGACAGCCGATGAGCCCCATGTCGTGGTACAGCGGCAGCCACGACACGCCCACCGGAGCCTGGCCCGGCGCCAGCGGAAGCTCCGCCTCCAGCGCCGCGAGCTGCGCCATCAAATGGCCGTGGCGGAGCGCCACCGGCTTCGGGTCCACCGTCGAGCCCGAGGAGAACTGGATGAGGGCGAGCGACTCGGGGGTGACTGGCACGACCAGGTCACCCGCCTCGCGGGACACCTCCTCCACCGTGTGGCAGCCCAGCCTCGGGCGCGCCGCCGCCACGGACGCGCCCAGCAGCAGCCGCACCTTCGAGTCCGTGAGCACCACCGCCGCGCCGGACACCTCCAGCATGCGAGCGGTGGAGCGGTGGTACTCGTCCAGCCGCCCCAGGCGCACCGGCGGGTAGAGCGGCACCGGCACCGCGCCCGCGAGCAACGCGCCGAAGAAGGCATCCATGAAGCCCGGCGAGGTGGGCAACAGCAGCGCCACGCGCTCCCCGGGAGAGACGCCCAGGCGTTGCAGGCCCGCGGCGGTGCGACGGGCACGTCCATACACCTGCGCCCAGGACAGGGACGTCTCGCGCTCGGCCGCGTCCACGAAGACGAGCCCCCGCGGGCTCCGCGCCGCGGCGGCGAGTGCTTCGTCGAGGGTGGCGTGCTTCACCCGGGGCAGCGGCGGTCCCTTCATGGCGCGCCTCCCGTGCATGTCACCTGGGACGCCTCGCTGGCGCGCGAGGCCACCAGGCGCATGAGATCTCCGACGGTGCTCACCCCCACCGAGTCCTCCATCGACAGACGGATGCGGAAGCGGTTCTCCAGCTCCACCGCCAGGACCGTCAATCCCAGGCTGTCCAGCTGCAGATCCCGGATGAGCTGCTGTGAGGGCTCCACCGGGCCCTTCCAGTCCAGCTCCTGGGAGACGATGCGGCGTATCTCGGAAAGGACGACCAGCTCGTTCTCAACCACGGGGCACCTCCGGAATGAAGCGAGGCCTGTTCGCGAAGGCGTCGGCGTAGGCCGCGCCCAGTGCCGCCTCCTCGGCGCGGATGCGCACCCGGAGCAGCCATGCATTGGCCAGGGTGAAGACAACGGCCGTCACCCACGCACCGTGGATGAGCGGCACCGCGGCCAGCTCCAGCACCACCGCCACGTAGTTGGGGTGGCGCAGGTAACGGTAGGGCCCGCGCGTCACCGGCGACAGGCCCGGCACCACGATGATGCGCGTGTTCCAGAGCTCACCCAGGGAGCTGATGGCCCAGTAGCGCAGCGCCTGGGCCACGAGCGCCACGCCCAGCGCGGCGAAGCCGAACCCGCCCGGAAAGGGACGCCCGAGCACCAGCACCTCCGCCACGCACGAGACGAGGAAGAGCGAGTGGAGCACCACCATCACCCGGTAGTGCCCCTGCCCCGTCTCCACGCCGCCGCGAGCGAAGGCCCGCGCCGCGTTGCGCTTGGAGATGACGAGCTCCACGAGCCGCTCGGCGGAGAGCAGCCCCAGAAAGGCCAGGTAGCCGACGAGCGAGCTCACCATCGCAGCAGCACCAGCTCGGCGCAGAAGCCCGGTCCCATGGCCATCAACACGCCCCAGTCGCCCGGCTGGGCCCGGCCGGACTCCAACATGTCGCCCAGCACGAAGAGCACGGAGGCCGAGGACAGGTTGCCCACCTCGCGCAGCGAGGCCCAGGAGTGCGCCAGCATGTCCGGCGCCAGCTCCAGCGCCTCCTCGAAGGCCTGCAACACCTTGGGGCCGCCGGTGTGCGCCACCCAGTGCTTCACGTCCTCGCGCGCGAGGCCATGCTCGGCGAGGAACCCATCCACGTCCCGGCGGATGAACTCGCGCACGAGCTGCGGCACCTTCGCGGACAGCACCACCTTGAAGCCCGAGTCCACCACGTCCCAACCCATGATGCGCTCGGTGTCCGGGTAGAGCACCGAGCGCGTGGCGACGATGCGAGGGCCGGCCGCCGCGCCGCTCCGCTCGGAGCCCTGGAGCACCACGCACGCCGCGCCGTCGCCGAACAACCCCGAGGCGATGATGTTGGGAATGGAGAGGTCCTCACGCTGGAGCGTGAGCGAGCACAGCTCCACGGCGAGCAGCAGCGCCGTCTGACCCTTCCAGGCCCGGAGGTAGTCCGAGGCCCGCGCCGTGCCCGCCGCGCCCGCCACGCACCCCAGTCCGAAGATGGGCGTGCGCTTCATGTCCGGGCGCATGCCCAGCCGGTTCATCAGCCGCGCGTCGATGCTCGGCGTGGCGATGCCCGTCACCGTGACGAAGAAGATGTGGTCCACGTCCCGGGGAGTGAGCCCCGTGCGGTCCAACGCCTTGCGCACCACCTGCTCGCCCAGCTCCAGCGCGACCTGAATCCAGGCGTCATTGCGCTGCTGGAAGGTGACGAGCGAGGGATACTTCTCGATGGGCAACGCGAGGAAGCGGCCCTCCACCCGGACCGAGCGATGCAGCTCCTCCAACCGCTCGATGTTGAAGTGCCGTGTGGCCCACATGTCCCGCAGGGCACCAATGATCTGCTCCTGGCGTGCATAGTGGGGAGGAAGCAGGCGCTCCACCGCGCGGATGACGGGGGAAGAGTCCTGGCCTGGTGCGGAATTCATCAACGCCGTCCCTGTAAGGGTGGGAATCGACGATTAATCACCCACCCGCAAGGGTGCGACCTGCGGTGAAAAGATTGAACTTGGCAGCTCCCTTTCTTGTCGCGGACATGCTGGTTGGCTGACAACTCGGGCCCCCACCCCGCAACGCGGAGCGCGCACGTGTTGGATTGCGCACAAAGCCAGGGGGCCAGGAATGGCGACGAGGGAGGCCACTCGCGCGTCGTCTTGAGCGAGGAATGGGCAGACATCTTCCACGTTCAGGACTCTTCGGAGGAGCGCCTGCGTTCGCAAGCGCACAGCTCACCCGGGAAATGGAGGGGCACGCCGGTTGCTCTGGGCAATCCGGCATGCACCGTGCCTTCCTGCTGTGTGCCCTGTTGGGCCTCCTGCTCCCGGGTTCCGAGGCCAGAGCCGCTCGCCGTGCCGCGAACCAGAGCTCCCGGGCCGCCTCCGGTCCGCTCGCGCATAGGGCCGCGGTCCGCGCCTCCCTGTGGGTGGGGCTCCCCTCGCTCTCGCGGGTGAGCCGCTCCGTGAACGATGACTGCTCTGGACTGGCCCACCTCGCCTACCGCAAACGGGGCCTGAGTCTGATGCACGACCGCCCCATCCCAGGAGAGGGCGGAGTCGCCTCCATCTATCGCAAGGCCAGGGCACTCGGCGCGCTGCACGACAAGCCCCGCCCGGGAGACCTGGTCTTCTTCCGGGAGACGTATGACCGCAACCGCGACGGGCGGCGCAATGACGGGCTCACGCACATCGGCGTGGTGGAGCGCGTGGAGCGAGACGGCACGGTGACCTTCGTGCACCGCGCGGGCGGAGGCGTGAAACGCTCGAAGCTCAACCTGAACAGGCCGAGCCTCCGCCGCAATGCTCGGGGCCGGGTGCTCAACGACTATCTGCGCCGCTCGGAAAGGGTCGCGCGGCCGAGGCTCGCGGGGGAACTGCTCGCGGGCTTCGCCACCGTGGACCGGCGATGGTTCACAGCGCCTTGACGATCGCCGCGCGCTCCCGGACCGCCTCGTCGTTGTCGAGGACGAAGTCGAAGGTACCGAACACCACGGCGCCCGCGTCCAGGTCGTACTCCCACAGGCCCACCAGCCTGTCCCCGTCGAACAGCGAGCGCATGAACATGTGGCACCGCCTCCTCCAGACTCCCTCCGAGAGGCTCGGCGAGCCCCTGCTTCCGGTGCCAGTGCGCGCGAGCGCGCTCGAGGGAAATCGTGAGTACGGGAGCTCGGGTCCTGCCTCGGGCCATGTCGTCCTCCGGGGCGCACTCCAGGGGCGCGCCCCGGCCTGACGACGGACCCGGAGTATCAGGCCAGCGGTGCCGCTTCGTCCGTCTCGCGAGGCACCTGCATGCGAGGCTGGGTCTGGATGACCTCGGAGAACATGGTCTCGAGCTGCTCACCCATGATGGCCAGCTCGTCCTTGGTCATCAGCTTCTTCACGCTCTTGAAGAGGTCCTTCTCCTCCTCCTCGACGTGGTGCTCGACCAGCTCCTGGAGCACCTTCATCTTCGCCTTGAACTGGGCGTCGGAGGGGCTCATGTCGAGCAGATCCGCGATGACGCGCTTCACCGACAGGTGCTCCTCCACCGCCTCCTGGAGCTTGTCCGCCGTGGGACCGACGTAGACGCTGGGATAGAAGATCTTCTCCTCGATCATGGCGTGCGCCGCGAGGTTGTCCGCGATGCGCACGAACAGGTCCATCAGCAACTCATCCCTGCCCTCACCAGCCTTCTCGAACTTCTCGAACAGCTCGTCGACTTCGCGGTGCTGCTGCGTCAACAGTTCGATGGCGTCCATGCTCTCTCTCCCGTCCTGTGTGAGTCGCGTGAAGCGTTCCTCGGCTTAACTTCGGCACGGCGCGCGGGGACGCCAACTGTCAGGCTCCTTCCCCGCCGGGCCCACGGGGAACCTGACTCCGCGAGTCTCCTCGGCAAAGGGACTTCTCCGGTGGTGTCCGAGCGACCTGAGTGCATGCCTGCTCTCCGGCGCGACAGTCACGGGGGTGGTCTCCTGGCGGTGAGCGGATGGCTTTTCGTCCGGGCGCGCCAGGACAACATTGCGACGTATCGGGACGGGTGCGCCATCGAGCGGCGCGGGATGAGGAAGCTCCGTGTCACGGAATGTCTCCAGGTCGGAAGGCGCGGACGGTGACGTCGACCGATTCCGGCGGCTCCTTTTCACACTGGGCCGGCTGCACTCGCTGAGGGATCCACTCGCCAGGAGCTGCGAGCGGATGGAGCTCACGGCGCCTCAAATCCACGCGCTGCTGTGGCTGGGGCAGGACGGGGCCCTCACCATGGGCGAGCTGGCCCGGCGGCTGGGCATCACCGAGAAGACGGTCACCGGCGTGGTGGACAGGCTCGAGCGCGAGGGCCACGTGCAGCGCGAGCGAAGCCCCGAGGACCGCCGCGTCATCCGTTGCCGGTTGACGGCCTCGGGCTCACGGCTCCACCGCAAGCTGGACCGGACCGTCGTCCAGGACATGGGGCGGATGCTGGAGCACCTGGACACCACCGACCGGCGAGCCCTCTTCCGCATCCTGGAGAAGCTCATCGCCTCGGCCGAGCCGAAGGACCGGCCCCACGGGTGAGCGGGCCCCGCGAGGCCCCGGTGGCTCCCCTCCCCTCCTTCCAGACAGGACATGCTGGAGGCCATGGACGGGTGCTCCCGGCTGCGCTTCACTGCGGCCGATGACTCCTCACGAAGCGGAAAAGGTCCTGGCGGACGCGGAAGTGGTGCCGTGCGTGGAGATGCAGCTCGCCGACGCCCGGCAGTTGGTGGAGGCATGCCTGGCTCAAGGCGTGCCGGCCCTCGTCCACCGCGAGGCGTGTAGCAAACCGAGCTGTTCCCCGAAGTTCCAGGTGCTCGTGCGTCCCGAGGACGCGCCCCGGGTCGCCGGCCTGCTCCAGCAGCGCTGGATGGACAGCCTCCAGCGAGAGGGGCTCCTCCCGGAGGGCCGGGCGCCCCAGGCGATCCCCGAGGACGGCGAGCTTCCGTGCCCCGCATGCGGCACGGCCGGGCCCCTGGTCCAGGGCGCGTGCGGCGACTGCGGACTGCAGCTCGAGTGAGCCGCCGTCCGTGGATGGTGACTACTGGCTGGAGGAGGCGGCGGCCTCGTCGCCCGGGCGCCGCACCACCTCGGCGGTGGGCGCCGTCACGGGCTCGAGCAGGGTGAGGTCGGCCACCACGGGGTAGTGGTCGGACGCGTTCACGCGCAGCACCTTGCTCCGCCTGGGCATGAAGCGCTCACACGCCAGCACGTAGTCGATGCGCAGGTTGGGGATGATGGGCAGCGGGTAGGTGTCCGCGGAGCCCTCGCCGCGCAGGGCGAACACGTCCAGCAACTCGCGCTTGAAGAGGCGCAGGGAGCCCGCGTCGGGCGTGTCGTTCATGTCGCCCATCAGGAGCTTGGGCCGCGGATCCTCGCTCATCCACTTCATGATGGCCGCGCTCTGGCGCACGCGGATGTTCCCGTTGAAGGGGCGCCGGGTGAGGTGGGTGACGTAGACGCTCACCTCCTGCCCATGCACCTTCATGAGGATGCGGGCGACGGTGCGCGGCTCGGTGCCGGGCTCCACGGGCAGCGGATGCTGCTCCACGGACTCCAATGGGAAGCGGGAGAGGATCGCCACCCCGTAGTCCCCTCCGTGCAGCGAGGTGGTGCGGAAGTGGGCGTAGTAGGGCAACCCGGTGCGCTGGGCCAGCTCCGCGGGCTGGTGCAACCCGTTGGCGCGCCGCGTGTGCACATCCACCTCCTGGAGCGCGACGATGTCGGGCTCGGCGGAGCGGATGGTGTCGGCCACCTTGTCCAGGCCACGGATCGCGGACTGGATGTTGAAGGTCATGACCCGCAGGTCACCTTCGGATCGCGTCCGCGCCATCACGGGAACCGCCAGGGTCCCGGGAGCCGAGAGCGTCACGGGGGCGGTCCCTGCGCGCAGGGAGGGGGAGGAACACGCGAGCGGAGTCGCGAGGAACAGGCCGGCGAGGAGTCGGTCGATTCGCATGCAGGGGGGACCGATCATCGCAGCAAGAAGGGATACCGTCTTCCCCACATGTGAAGCCAGGCAGGAGGGCAGCCAGGCGGACTAGAGCCACGCGAAGCCTTCTCGCAGTGCTTCCCGACCGCCGCCCTCGAGCACCTGGCCGTGGCACGGCACCACCCGGTCGAAGTCCCACGAGAGCACGCGCTCCCTCCAGGCGCGCAGCGCGGCCTTGTCCTTCACCATGGACTTGAGCAGCCAGGTGGGCGCCAACCGGCCATAGGCCCCGCACAGCTTCAGGTAGGTGCGTGTCAGCCACGAGGATGTTTCGTGGATGTTGAAGGCCAGGTCGGTGAGCAGCAACGTGCGGCTCGGGCGGTGCAGGAAGACGAACTCCTCGAACCTGGGGATGCCGTGCGCCAGCAGCAGCTCGATGTCCGGTGACTGGCCCACGTCCATCACGTCCGACAGCTCCACGTCGATGCGCAGGTCCGGCCGCTTCTTGCGCAGCCCCGCGGGCGCGAGCACCTTCGCGGAGGGGTATGCGGCGGCCCAGTCCCCGAGCCACAGGTGGTGCATCACATTGGGCGCCACCAGGAAGCGCACCGGCCCCAGGGCGTCCACCTCGCTCCGAGCCTCCGCATCCATCTTCACGGGCGAGTGCAGCCACAGGCCCCCCTCCGACAGGCGGATCACCGTCATCCGTCCGCCCAGATCGAAGCCACTCATGCGGAAGGGGACCTCCAGGACGAAGACATCATCGGACAGCGGACGCAGCATGGCGCGCTCCTTGGCTGTTGACCCGTGTACCCGAAACCAATCCGTGGCCGGAAAGCCAGATCTCCCGGTGACCCTGGGCGGCTGACCTGGGAGCCCCAGGCGTTCTATCCTGACGCCCTCCGCCCCTCGACCACCGGCCTGTCGCCCAGGAGCCGCTCCCGATGCATCGACGTCTGCTCGATTTCGGCATCACCGTCCTCGGCATGGTGGCGTCATGGGTCTGGGGCATCATGGGCCCCCTCCACTCGCTCCTCATGCGGCTGAGGTGGAAGCGCTTCCGGATGTATCAGTTCAAGACGCGCCCGGATGACGTGTTCATCGTGACGTATCCGAAGTCCGGCACCACCTGGATGCAGATGATCGCCTGGCAGTTGAAATCGGAGGGGAGCCTGGACTTCCGTCACATCGAGGACGTGGTCCCCTTCATCGATCGCTGCGGCCCGGCGGATCTGCCCCGGCTGGAGGCGCTCGAGTCCCCCCGCTTCTTCAAGAGCCACCTCCCCTACGAGGACGTGCCGTCCGGTGCCCGGTACATCTACGTCGTCCGAAACCTCAAGGACGTCGCGGTCTCGTACTACTACCACTACCTCTTGATGGAGGACTTCCGGGGCGGGCTCGACGCCTTCGTGAAGATGCTGGTGGACCGGCGCACGCACGGAGGGAGCTGGGCCCGGCATGTCCTCTCCTGGCTGGAGCACCGCGACGCACCGAACGTGCTGTTCCTCTCCTATGACGAGATGCAGGCGGATCTGCCGGGGACGCTCCGGCGCGTGGCCCGGTTCAGTGGCATCGCGTTGGACGAGGCGCGCCTGCCCCTGCTCGTGGAGCAGTGCGGTGTGGCCTTCATGAAGAAACTCGAGGCCCGCTTCGACCCGCGGCTGAGCCGCCGGGGAAACTTCGTCCGCAAGGGCGAGACGGGCGAGGGACTGCGCGAGCTGGACGCGACGCTCCAGGCGGAGCTGGCGGCCGAGGAACAGCAGGTGCTCGACCGGGCCCGGGTGCTGGACTCCTCGGGCGCGCTGGAGCGGCTGCTGCGAGGAGAGGCGCCCACGCACGCGGCGGCCACGGAGGCCACTCCCGAAAAGCAGCAAAAGATGGGGTAGGGGTTGGCATTTCGAACACTTATACGCTTATCATGTCCCTCGCCGTCCCAACTCGCATCACCTGGAGGATTCAATGACTGATTCCCAAGTTGACGAGATCCTGGCTGGTTGGCTGTCCGGTTCCGAGTCTGCCTTTGGCATGAACAACCCGGCGGGTCCTCTGTATCTGGGTGGCGAGGCGACGGAGGCCGCGCTGACCAACTCGACCGACGCGCTGTACACCGGCTGTAGCTCCTGCACCGGGTCGCTGCACAGCTACTGCTGCTGATTTCCGTCTCACGAAGTCACCGTGAAGCACCGTGCGGCATCGGATGCCTCGGCTCCGGTGCCGCACCGGTTTTGGAGAGCCCTGCATGGGATTCGAGGAGTCGGAAGGATTCGCGCGCCCGGTGGCCCTGTTCATCGCGCCGTTCCTGGGGACGCTGGCCGAACGGCTGGGCCAGGTGCGCGGCCTTGGTGAGGCGGAGCGCGCCATCGTCCACGCGGCCGCCGATGCGGCCCTCCGCAACAACGCCCAGGCCAGACTCAACCGGGTGCTGCTGCTGGAGCTCCACGCCGCGGGAATGACGGGCAAGCTCAGCGCCACCGACGAGCAGCAGCGGTGGGCGCAGTTCCTCGAGCTGGCCTGCACCGCTCCCTTCGGCGAGCACCTGCGCCGCCGCTACCCGACGCTGCACGAGCGGCTCGCCACCGTCTGCCGGTTGCAGCTCGACGCGGTACTCACCCTGGTGGAACGCTTCGTCGCCGATCGGGACGCCCTCACCGGGTTGCCGGGCCAGCCCGGTGGAGAGCTGCGCGCCCTCTCGCTCGGCGCCGGTGACTCCCACCGGGGCGGGCACACCGTGGCGCGGCTCGACTTCGCGCACGGCTCGGTGATGTACAAACCGAGATCGGTCCAGGTCGACAGCGCGCTCCAGGCATTGCTGGACCGCGTCCTGACCGATACGCCCGCCCAGGAGCGCATCCGGATTCCACGCGTGCTGATGCGTGACGGCTACGGCTGGGCGGAGTTCGTCGAGCACCGCTACTGCGAGGGCGAGGCCGAGCTGACCCGCTTCTACCGCAACCTCGGCCACTGGCTCGCCGTGATGCGACTGCTCGGGGGCACGGACCTGCACTCGGAGAACCTCATCGCGCACGGCCCGGTCCCCGTGGTGGTGGACGTGGAGAGCCTGTTCACCCAGGACCCCCTGGTTCCCCCCTCCGGCCGGGGCGACGCGGTGGACGTCGCCGCCCAGACGATCCGCGGCACCGTGCTACGCACCGGCCTGCTGCCCATCCGCGCCGATGGTCTCGCCCTGGCCGGCGTGGACATCTCCGCCGTGGGCGCGCTGCCCGGACAGCAACCGAAGATCCAGGTCCCCACCATCGTCGACGGAGGGAGCGCCTCCGCGCGCCTGGGAATGACCACGGTGGAGCTGCCACCGACGAAGAACCATCCCAGTCCACGTCCCGTCCTCGAACGCTACTGGGACCAGATCGTCACCGGATTCCGGGAGCTGACCGCGCACCTCGTGAAGCTGGACGCGGAGCACGGCATGACCGGACTGCTGCGCCCCTTCCTCGGCTGCGAGGTCCGGCGCATCCTCCGGCCGACCCAGGCCTACGCGGAGATCGGCCGGATGCTGTGGCATCCCGCCTCGCTGCACAACGAGCCCGCCGCGGTCGAGCGCGCCAGGGACATCCTGCTCCGCAACGCCCATGCGATACCCGGCGCACCGACCGGGCCCGAGGAGATCAACCGCGAGATTGGCGACCTGCTCGCGGGCGACGTCCCCGTCTTCACGGCCCTCGTGGACGACGCGCTACTCGAGAAGACCGTCGACACGTGGCGATCGGCCGACCTCCCCCGGGAGGAGATGACCATCCAGGGCGCACTGGTCAGCGCCTACCTGAACGAGCGCGTCCTGCCGCCTCGCAGGCAGGTCCCCACGCAGCGGCTCGACCGGGAGCGGTTGGACGGCCGCCGCAGGGCCCTCGCAGCCCGGCTGGTCGAACAACTGTGCGACGCGGCCGTCCGCGGCAAGGACGGAACCGCCACGTGGATCAGCCCGGTGCTCACCGAGTTCGGCTGGGCCATCCGCCCGTTGACCGCCGACGTGTACAGCGGGCAGGGCGGGGTCTCGGTCGTCCTCGCCGAGTACCTGCACGAGGTGCGTCGCCGGCGGGCCGATGCGGTGGACGGCGTGGCGGAGACCCTCGTCGGCGCCCTGGCGGTGCTCCGCGCGACGGAGGACCAGGTGCCCACCCCGCAGCTCGGTGCGTTCCTGGGCCTGGCCTCGCAGGTGTGGACCTGGAGCACGCTGTACGATCTGCTGGGCGAGCCGTGGATGCTGGAGCGTGCGCGCGCCCGCGCCCAGGTGCTCGACCAGCGGATGGGCGAGGAGGACAACCTGCTGGAGATCATCAGTGGGGTGTCCGGCGTCATCGTGCCGATGCTCAACCTGGCCGAGCAGACCGGAGAGGAGCGATGGCTGCGCACCGCCGCCGCCGCGAGCCGCCGGTTGGAGAGCACCGCGAAGATCGACGAGACAGGCGCGCGGTGGTCGACCTCGATGTTCCCCGAGGCCATTGGAGGCTTCGCCCACGGCGCGACGGGCATTGGCTGGGCGCTGGCCCGGCTGGGACTCAGCGCCGCCGGCACGGAGGCCGACCGTCGGCGGTGGCTCGAGCTGGCCGACCGCGCCTTCGCCTTCGAGGAATCGCTGTACCGCCCGGAGGCGGGCAACTGGGCCGATGCGCGCAAGGGCAGCGCCGTCGAGTTCCTCACCGCCTGGTGCCATGGCAGCACGGGCATCGGGCTCGCCGCCTGCGACCTCTACGTCCGCACCCGGGAGCAACGCCACCTGGACGTGGCCCGCCGCGCCTGTGCCGCCGGCCTCCGCGAGGGCTTCGGCTGGAGCCACACGCTCTGTCATGGCGACCTCGGGTTGTGGGAACTGCTGAACACCGGGCGGCGCATCGACCCCGGCTACAAAGGACCCGACCGGGACTGGATGGACGCGGAGATCCTCTCCAGCCTGGAGGAGCGGGGACCGGTGGGGGGCCTGGCGCGAGAGGCCTTCTCCCCCGGCCTGATGCCGGGGCTCAGTGGCGTCATCCACCTCCTGCTCAGGATGCACCCCGAGCAACGTCTCCCCTCGCCTCTGCTGATGGACAGGGGTTGCTGATGGACGGAGGGGGCAGGCAGGGGTGCAATCGTTACAAGAAGGGAAATTCCTTTCCCAGTAGAAAGGCCAGCCAGAGGTAACTCCAGCGGTCATTCGGGAGAGAGAAGTTCCCTCTCGTTCCAAGGACTTGGAAAGGGAGTCCCCGTCCCGGGGGGCGGGTGGGCCGCGCTTTGCACAAGCGGCCGAGCGGAAGGAGTTTCCGCGTGTCCACCCGGTCCCGCTCCACAGGCTTCACCCTCGTCGAACTGCTCGTGGGAGTCGCCCTCCTCGGCATCCTGGCGACGCTCGCGGGCATGGCCGTGTTCCACGGAGCCACGCGCGCTCGCGTCAGCAATGCCGCCTTCGAAGTGGCCGCGCTGTACACCGCCGCACAGATGCGGGCCAGCAGCATGGGCGTGCCCCACTACGTCGTCTTCCATGACGACGGCACCGGGTTCGGCGTGTCGATGCTGGAGCGCGCGGACGCGCTCGGCGCCTTCAACTGGGCCAGCGACGATGTGACGAACCTCTCCGCCGTGGGGGGCGTCCTGCACGAGCGGCTGCGGCTCTCCCACGAGAGCGGCCTGGGCTTCCTGGACCTCGGCGCCCCGCGCTCGGACTTCCCGACACTGCCCGCGCCCTTCGCCTCCATCTCCCTCACGCCGTCCGGCTCGGGCCGGCTGCTCGGTGGGTGCACCTTCTGCACCGAGGGCACCGGCGGCGCCCGGGGCGTCATCCGCTTCTCTCCCAATGGCACCGTCCAGATGATGACGGGCGGGACGGAGACCGGCGGCGTCATCGCCTTCGCACCCGACTCGCGCGGGTCCGGCCCGCCCCGGTGGGTCGTCATCGCCGCGCCGGCCGGTGCCATCCGCGTCTTCTAGGAGGACTCGTCACCATGTCTCCGACTCCCCACGCTCGCAGACTCCGTGGATTCAGCCTCATCGAGGCCATGGCGGCCCTCGTCGTCTTCACCATCGGCATCCTCGGCGTGCTGCAGATGAACGTGCTGGCCAGCCAGCAGAACGGGCTCGCCCGGCGCCAGTCCACCGCGAGCAAGATCGCCCGCGACATGGTGGACGCCTTCGAGCGCCTGCCCTTCGACCACGCGCTGCTGTCTTCCGAGAGCACCATCGACCCGGGGGATCCGCGCTTCCTCCGCTTCGACGAGGCCGACGGCCGGGTGATGTTGGAGGACGCGGTGGCGCTCGTCGGGGAGCGCCCGCTGCTCGGCGCGGCCCACGCGAGCGTGAGCACCGAGGGCACCTACGAGGTGGCGTGGCGGGTGGCGCCCCTGAAGAACGACGAGGGCACCACCGAGGCCCGCCGCATCCTGGTGATGGTGCGCTTCCCCACCACGGCCGGGAGCCTCAAGCAGGTCAACGTCTGGGCGGTGAAGTTCAACCCCCAGGCCATCGGCTGGGGCGCCGCGGCCATCCCGGAGATTTGAGCATGCGCGTGCCTCGTCGCCCTCGTGGCTTCTCGCTCATCGAGCTGCTCGTCTCCGTCGCCATCGGCGGCGTGGTGCTCACCGGCATCTGCCTCGTCTTCATCTCGCAGGCCTGGCAGTACCAGGCCCACGCGAGCCGCCGCGCGGTGCAGGCCAGTGTGCGGCAGGCGCTGGGCTTCGTGGAGCGGCACGTGCGCAACGCGGGCTACGGCGTGGACCCGGACCGGGCCATCCTCGCCTATGACTCCTTCGACGCGGCCGGCAACGCGCCCGGCGACGGGTACCCGGACGGCATCACCGTCCACGCGCGCGACCTGTACTTCCGCCGCCGCGCCACCACCGTGGGCACGGACTTCCTGCGGTTCGATCTCGAGCTCCAGCGTCCGCTGCGCAAGGGGGAGATCCTGCTCGTCCTCTGCCCCGGCGCCATCCGCTACGCCTACGTGACGGTGGGGGAGACAGCTCCCGTGGGGGCCGACACCGTCCAGCTGGACACCGCCCCCTCTCCGATGGACTCGCCCTCGGGGCCTCCGGGCACGCTCTTCCACGAGCAGGACCAGTTGAATGAGGCCTGCTTCCACGACACCGAGCCGCCCGTGGTGGTGAAGGTGGAGCGCTCCAGCTTCTACGTCGCGTCCTTCGACGACGACGGAGACCCGGCCACTCCCGGCGCCACGCCCTACCTCATGCTGCACCGGGGGGTGGACATCAACGGAGACGGCACCATCGACGGGGCGGACGCCGCGCCCATCGCGGTGGGCATCGAGCAACTCCAGGTGGCCTACATCCTCAACACCCTGGGGGACACGCCGCCGCCGCTCGTGGGCGTGGACGACACCGTGCCCTGGGGCGAGACGTGGCACACCGGGACGCCCGAAACGGACCGGCCTCGCCTGGATGACGCCTATGCCTCGCCCCGGCGCCTCGGCTCGCACCCGGCCAACATCCGTCAGGTGCGGCTCACCGTCGTCGCGCGCAGCACCAGGGCCGACACGCAGCGCCCCGGGGATGACGTGCTCACACCGGGCGCCGGAGACGCCGACGGCCCCTCCCTCCCCTCCGGCAGCACCGCCTGGCGGCAGCTCGAGAACCTGGGCACCACGCCCGCGAAGGCCTTCGATCCGCGCGGAGGTGGCTTCAGCCGCGCCGTGCTGCGCGAGGCCATCGCCCCCAAGAACCTGCTGATGCGCTCGCAGTTCATCCCCATCCACCCAGGAGGAGGTTGAGCCCATGCCTCTCCGTCCCCGTCACGCCGCGCCCCGAGGCATGGCCCTCGTGCTGGCGCTCATCGTCGTGGTCCTCGTCACCCTGCTGGTGGCGGGGGCCATCTCCTTCACCGGCACCGAGCGCAACGCCGCGGTGCTCCAGACGCGCGCGGACTCGCTCTCGGCCTGCACGCAGGCGGCGCGCAACCTCTTCCTCGCGCGCCTGCGGGTGCTCACCCCGGGCACCGCCGGCCAGGTGAAGCTCGATGACGCGTATGGCCAGGGTCTCATCCGCGCGGGCCACTTCACCGGCACGCCCGCGGCGCCCGCTTCCGAAACGACTCCGCCGCCCACGCTGACCCACGTGGAGCGACTGCCCGCCAACCTCGTGGGTGCCTCGCGCGACACGGCCCGGGACATCAGCAACACGCTCGGCGACGCGGCCGAGGGGGCCTACTGGTACTCCGTCACGGCGCTCTGCCAGGAGTACCCGGGCGGCCCCGAGCGGGAAGTCGAATTCGTCGTCCGTGTCGGCCTTCAGTAGCCCCCCTCCGAGGAACAACCCCCATGAACCCCTGGAGCCATCTCCCCCGCCTGTGTGCCACCGCGCTCCTGCTCACCTCCGCCCGCACCCACGCGGAAGGGCCCGAGGCGAAGGCCGCCTGTTGTCAGCTCACCACCTCGCTGGCCGCCGAGGCCCTGCGCGGCGAGGACCTCACCGGCGACGAGCGCTTCTTCATGAGCGAGGGCACGCCGCCCAACGTCCACTTCCTCATCGACACCTCGGCGTCCATGCGCGAGCTGCCCCAGGTGCGGGAAGGCAACCACGAGGCCTTCTTCGCCTCGGGTGACGGGTGCTCCCAGCCGGACCTGCTCGCGATGCAGGCGGCCAACGGGTGGAACCCGGCCGTGAACTACCCGGTGCCCGACGCGGACCACCCCACCCTGTTCCAGAACGACAAGTTCTACGGGTACATGTTCTGGGAGGACTCCAACGCACCGGCCTCCCAATGGAACACGAAGGAGGAGGTCTGCGCCTTCCAGCACCCGGCGAGCGCGGATCCGACGCGGGCGCTCTACGACGCCTGTCTCTCGTGTCTGCGGACGAAGGGCTTCTACAAGCGGCCCGGAGCCACGGGCGCGCGGCCGGGCACGGACCCGCGCAAGCTCACCTTCGCCTTCTCGGGCCGGCTCCTCAACTTCAACCCGCCCAAGTACGTGACGGCGAAGGCGGTCCTCAAGTCCATCATCAAGGACATGCGCCGGGTGCGCGTGGGCCTCAGCTACTTCGACGCGGACAACTCGGTGCACGGCGCGCTCATGGCCATGCCGCAGGGCCCCGCGTGCGACCAACTCGGCGCGGACCCGCGGGCCTTCGACACCGTGCGCGCCAACTACCTGGCGGCCGTGGACGGGCTGCGCTTCAAGGCCGCCACCCCGCTGGCCGAGTCGCTCCTCAACCTCGGGCAGTACTTCTCCTCCAGCAACGCGCTCTACACGGACGTGTTCGGCTTCGACGGCAGCTACCTCAAGAGCGGCTTCCAGAACACGCTCCTCACGCGGCCGGAGCGCAGCTGGTGCTGGGGCTGCCAGTCCACCTCCATCGTCATCGTCACGGACGGCGAGCCGAGCGCCGACGACCACGTCCCGGCCGGCACCCTCGAGGCCCTCAACGGGGGCGCGGTGGAGTGCCCCGCCTCGGAGCCGTGCGTGGAGGACGCGCAGCACAAGCTGGATGACGTGGCGAAGCTGCTCGCCACGCAGGACCTGCAGCGCGCGAGCCCCGAGGTGGTGGGCGACTTCGACACGAAGGGCCGGCAGAGCCTCACCATCCACGCCATCGGCTTCGGGGTGAACGCCAACATCCTCAAGAACGCCGCGCGCGTGGGAGGCGGGCTCTACCACCAGGCCAATGACGGCGCGGGGCTGAAGCAGGCCCTGGAGGAGATCATCGCCAACGTGAACCGGCGCTCCACGTCCTTCTCGGCGGCGTCCATGTCCGGGCAGCTCGGGGGCACGACGGGCACGCTGGTGCCCCGCCTGCGTCCGGGCCGGGACCACGACGAGCCATGGCGCGGGTACCTGTACCGCTACAAGCTCACCTCGGAGCTGCTGCTCGGCTGCACGCCATCACGGGCCAGCGCGGGCGATGACCCGTGGGACCTCAACGGGGACAAGGACTGCGAGGACGCCCACCTCATCGACGCGGACGACGATGCCGTCGTGGAGAACGAGCTGGGGGACTTCGTGAAGCTGAAGGACCGGCTGCAACCGGCCAGGCCCTTCTGGGAGGCGGGCCAGAAGCTCAAGGCCTCGGCGGCGCCCACCCAGCGGTGGAGGACGCGCGCCATCTACACCATCGTGGACAACGGAGGCCCCACGGGCGTGCCGGACGGGCGCATCGACTCGAATGACACGCCGGTGGCCTTCACCGAGGACAACGCCCCGGCGCTGCGCGGCTACCTGGGCATCGGCGAGGGCGGCTGCACGGTGGCCGGCGAGACGCTGGGCCCGGACGCCTGCGCGCGGGCCGTCATCCGCTACTACCGGGGCGCGGACGTGCTGAACGAGGACAGGACCCGGCGCGACTTCGACCGGCCCTTCCTGCTGCACGACATCTTCCACTCGGCGCCACAGAGCGTGGAGCCGCCCATGCCCCGGGACTATTGTGGTTTCTCGCAGCAGTGCCTGCAGACGCTCCACACCGGCCGCACGGAGCAGGCGGCGTACACGGACACGGACACGGGCCCGGGCTCGGGCTCGGGCCGCACGCACGGGGCCTATGACGAATACGTGAAGCTGCACCAGGATCGCGACCGGGTGGTGCTGGTGGGCTCCAACGGCGGCATGCTGCACGCCTTCCACAACGGGAGCCGCACCGGGAAGGACCCGCTCACCGGCCTGCCGCGGCACGACGAGGGCACGGGCGAGGAGCTCTGGGCCTTCGTCCCACCGGACATGCTGCCCAAGCTGCTGCCCAAGCTGGGCAAGCACGGCTGGTTCGTGGACGGCACGCCCATGGTGCGCGAGGCCTGGCTGGACGGCGTGGGCACCGACCGGGACGCGGTGGCCGACGGGAAGAAACAGGCCAGTGAGTTCCGCACCGTGGCCGTCGTGGGCTCGGGCACGGGCGGGGTGCACCGCTTCGCGCTGGACCTGACGGAGCTGCTGAAGAGCCCGGGAGCCAGTCAGCCGGGCCGCGCGCCCAACCAGAAGGGGGACTTCCTGTGGATGTGGCCGCAGCCGTGCGACACGCTCGCGCTGCAACTGGGCGAAAGCGATGGCCACTTCGCCCCCCGGCCTCCGCCCATCGGCCCGGTGGCGATGGCGGACCCCGACGGCCCGTGGCGCGTGGACGGCACGCCGGCCCGTGAGGAGTGGGTGGTCTTCTTGAACGGGGGCTTCGACCGCTCGCTCAGCCGGGGCCGGGGCCTGGCCATGGTGGACCTCAAGACGGGCGAGACGCTGTGGAGCTTCTTCCACGGCGACGGCACCGAGCGCTCCGAGAACCTGCGCCACCCCTTCGCCGCCAGCGTGGCGATGATGGACATCGGCGGCGAGCTGAGCTCGAAGCCGGACGGGGACCTGCTCTTCGACACCGCGACGGTGGCGGACTACGGCGGTCAGGTGTGGACGGTGCGCTTCTGGCAGCCAGGCGTGCGCTCGGCCGAGGGGCGGGTGGAGAACTGGTTCGCGGCCCGCGCCTTCCAGGTGAAGGCCTCGGACGCGGACGCCGTGCGGCCCTCCTTCAGCTACATGACCTCCAACACGGTGCAGGCGGACACGGGCTACCTGCGCACCTTCGTGGGGACGGGAGACCGCTACAACCTCGCGGAGAGCGGCGGGACGACGTGCCGGCTCTCCAATCCGCTGGGGTGCGCGCAGCTCGGCTGCCGGGCGAGCCAGACCGTCACCGTGGAGCGCGGGGGCTCGGCGGCCTGGAGCGCCACCACCACCTACGCCAACTACACGTACACCCCCACTCCCCCCACCTCGGCGGGGAGGGCTGGTGCGACCTGTGGCTCGACGAAGGTGTCGCTCGCCTGGAACTACGGCGCGGAGAACGGCTGCTCGGCGAGCACTTCAGGCAAGCTGGAGTACACCTGCGACGGCACCGGCACCTCGTGGGGCTGCCGGGTGTCGAAGGATGACTGGATTCCCGTCGCCGCGACGAAGCCGCCGCCGGCCACCAGCCCCCACCGCTTCTATGGCTTCTGGAGCTACGGGGTGAAGAAGGCTCGCACCTTCGGCACCGACGCCGAGGCCACGAAGTACGACAAGGCCCTGCTGACGGAGGACGAGCTCGTGGACGTGTCCCAGTTCAACGCCGACGGGGACGTGACGGCGGGGGCGAAGGAGGCCGGGGCGCTGGAGGCGGGCTGGTACGTGAGGTACGGCGCGTCCCGCGAGCAGACGGGCAGCGGGACGGCCATCGTCAACGGGTGCGTGGTGTGGAACAGCTTCGAGGCCGGGGCGTCCGGGGGCATGTGCGCAGCCTCGGGGGGCCACAGCGCCCGCGTCTACCAGGCGAGCTTCGTGGGGGGGACGGCCGACTGCGCCGAGGGCTTCGCCACGGTGAGCGCGGCGGGCGGCAGCCCCCCGAGCTGGAAGCGCTTCAGCCAGCGGGAGGTGGTGGCGGCCCCGGCGGACCCGGTGCCCCAGCGCAACCTCCAGACGGTGGACATCCTCCTCAACGAGCCGGGGACGGGCCCCCGCCGGGTGGGGGTGTCCCTGGAAAACGAGGCCCTCCAGTCCCTCTACCAGCTGGAGCTGGACCGTTCCGGCCATGACTGCCGGCACGAGGCCCAGCGGTGCGAGTAGCCCGCAACCATTGATTCTGGGCAGGGGCTGGCGTAGGCAACAGCCCTCACTCATTTTCGAAGGGTTTCAAGCAGATGGCCGAGAAGCTGGCACCGCGCGAGAAGGGCTTTTCCGAGTGGTACGTGGACCTGGTCCAGAAGGCGAAGCTCGCCGACTACTCGGACGTGAAGGGCTGCATGGTCATCCGGCCCAATGGCTATGCCATCTGGGAGAACATGCAGCGCGTCCTGGACAAGATGTTCAAGGACCTGGGCCACAAGAACGCCTACTTCCCGCTGCTCATCCCCGAGAGCTACCTGAAGAAGGAGGCCGAGCACGTCGAGGGCTTCAACCCCCAGCTCGCGGTGGTGACGCACGCGGGCGGCGGCAAGCTGGAGGAGCCCTACGTCATCCGGCCCACCTCGGAGACGATCATCAACCGCAGCTTCGCCAAGTGGATCCAGAGCTACCGGGATCTGCCGCTGCTCATCAACCAGTGGGCGAACGTGATGCGCTGGGAGATGCGCACGCGCCTGTTCCTGCGCACCACCGAGTTCCTCTGGCAGGAGGGTCACACCTGCCACGAGACCGAGGAGGACGCGGAGAAGGAGACGCTGCAGATGCTGGAGGTCTACCGGAAGTTCGCCGAGGACTACATGGCGATGCCGGTGATGACGGGGCGCAAGTCGGAGTCGGAGAAGTTCGCCGGCGCGCTGCGCACCTACAGCATCGAGGCGATGATGCAGGACAAGAAGGCGCTGCAGGCGGGCACCAGCCACAACCTGGGGCAGAACTTCGCCAAGGCCTTCGACACGACCTTCCAGGGCCGAGACGGCAAGCAGCACCACGTGTGGCAGACGTCGTGGGGCGTGTCGACGCGCCTCATCGGCGGTCTCATCATGACGCACTCGGATGACGCGGGCCTGATTGTCCCGCCGCGGCTGGCGCCCACGCACGTGGTCATCATCCCCATCGCCGGCAAGGCGACGGACGCGGAGAAGACGCAGGTGATGGAGAAGTCGCACGCGCTCGCCGCGGACCTGAAGAAGGCCGGCCTGAGCGTGGTAGTGGACGACGACGACACCAAGAGCCCGGGCTGGAAGTACAGCGAGCACGAGCTCATTGGCACCTGCCTCCGGGTGGAGCTGGGTCCCAAGGATCTGGCGAAGGGCTCGTGCGTGATGGTGCGCCGCGACGCGCGCCAGAAGGAGTTCATCCAGCTGGACCAGGCGGTGGCGCGGGCCCAGGAGATGCTCGAGCAGATGCAGAAGGACCTGTTCGAGAAGGCGAAGACGTTCCGGGACGCGAACACCTTCGAGGTGAACAGCTACGACGAGATGAAGGAGAAGGCGGACGCGGGCTTCCTCCTGGCGCACTGGAACGGGGACCCGAAGGTGGAGGCGCGCATCAAGGAGGAGACGGGCCTCACCACGCGCAACCGGCCGTTCGCGCTGCCGCAGGAGCCCGGCAAGTGCGTGGTGACGGGCGAGCCTTCTCCGGGCCGCATCGTCTTCTCCAAGGCCTACTGAGCCGAAGCACCCGCCCTGCCCTCCCCGGCAACGGAGCCTCCAGAAGCTCGTGGGCTGGAGGCTCCGTCAGGAGATGGAAAAGAGGAGCCCTGCCCGCGCAAGGGCCCGAAGATGCGCAGTAGGGCGTACCAAGCGCAATCACTACAGCAGCGACTGCGTTGGACGGGAGTGGGAGTGAGGCCCCCTTCCCGAAAGCAGACCCGGTGCGCCTTGCTGGAGGGCTTCTCCCTGCACACAAACACGCACCTGCACGCCAATGACAGGTAGGGGCTGGAACGGCTGTGCCGCTACGGAGCGCGTGGCGCGCTGGCGCTGGAGCGTTGACACCCAGTGGGGTGGAGTGCGCGCCATTTTGGAGCACCTGCAACTGCCCACGCGGCCTGCTTAGCTGTCCCCGGCGCAGGGGCCACCGCAGCTCGCGTGGTGTTGAAACCCAAGCAGCAGTTGCCCATCGGCCCAAACTCCCTGCCCTACCCGAGCAAGGAGCGCGGCCTGCGTCCGCGTATGCTCAAAGGGGTTGCACGGCCTCTCCGCCGGCCCGGTGCGCAGCCCCTGCAGCACCCGTCCGCGGCTCTCATCGACCCCTCTATACCTGCCCACCATCCTCAACAGAGCCCTATCCGTCTATACTCAGGCCCGGTTCGTGCTGTAGAGGCGCGACCGCTTCCGGTCTGGCGGTGAGCATTGTCGCTTTCCCTGTTGTGAAGGCCTCGTCGGGAGTCGACCTATGGAGTCAATCAGACGCCTGAAGGGCGGCGCGGGGGGCTGATGGATCTGACGAATGCAATCGGCAAGCGTCGGGTGAAGGAGCAGGATGCCGCGCGGATCCTGGTGATTCTCTTCGAGCTCGGTGCACCGGCGCCGGATCCGGACGATCACTGCATGCTCGAAACGGAGGTGTATCTGCAAAAGGTCGACTACCTCGTACGGTGCCCCGCAGATCTAGCGTACGTACTGCTCGACCGGTTCGAGAGTCAGCCGGACTATTTGTCTCGACGCAACGAGATCGCGGCGCTTGTTCGTCGGCTCGTCATCGACCGCGAGCCGAAGCTGCGAACGATGGGCATGCAGAAGTTTCGCTTCGGCCCATGGGAGCGCCTTGACGACATTCTGACGTTCCTCGCGTGCTACGACTTCGTTCGGGTCCGGCCAAGGAGCGGTCAGGGCGGCGGCTTAGTGTACTACGTCACGAAGAAGGGCGCCGCGCTGGTGCAGAAGCTCTACAAGGAATGGCCAGAGTTGGGCTACTACCGCGACAAGTGCGAGATCATCCGTTCTTTCTTGGGCGACGTCAGAGGAACCGCATTGAAGGACTACTTGTACGATGTCCTTGAGCGGATCCAGGGCACCAAGCTCGGAAGGGTGATCCCATCGCATGGCGATCTCGTTGCTCCGCGTTTTCGCACCGTGATGGGGGAGGACCTGTGAAACCGGCATCCGACAAGCTCGTCGCAGCACTTGCCGAGCGACTCGACGGTGTGGCTGAGGAAGCAATCCGCAGCGTACTGGCGGAAGTCGATCTCTCTACGAAGGTGCGGCCGCCGAAGCGCGTGCAGCTGACGCTTCGTCGGCTTCGCTTCAATGGCGAGCGTCGTGGTGATGTTCGCTTTCACCCAGGCGTGAACGTCATCCGCGCAGGCAACTTAAAAGGAAAGACGACGCTCCTCCATCTGATCCAGTTCTGCCTGACCGGCTCGAACAAGTTGAAGCCAGACATGAAGAAGTGGATCTCGGAGGTGGATCTCGACTTCGACCTCGATGGCATCGCCTACACGGTTCACGTCGACCGTAGCAAGCGTGTTCGCGGCTTCTTGGACCGCGGATCGATGGACGCAACCCGTGTAACGCCCGAGCAGCTGGAGTTCGCGAACAGCACGAAGATGGAGGCGACGTTGGAGTCGTTCTTCAGCGAGCAGTTCGGGCTGGAGCCGCTGGCAGGCACGCAGAAGGACTCCCGGAAGGACAGCGACCGGCTGTTAGTGATCCAGACTTCGTATGGCGCGTACTTCCACGGTCTCTACATCGACCAGGAATCGGGTTACACGCAGTTGGTGACCGATACGTTCTTCAACAACCAGTACATGAAAATCGTGGGGATGCTCCTCGGCCTACGCGGCCTGCGACCCTATTTCGAGGCGGAGAAGCACCTTGCGCTCACGAAAAACGCCGGTGTCAAGGAGGAAGCACACGTTCGTCGTACGGAAGCCGTGAGGCCCGCAGGCCGCACGTTGGCCGACATTGAGCACGACTTGGAGGCTGCGACGCAGGTAGTGGATGAACTGCGGCGCAAACGCGCTGAGGTGCTGGTCCACGCGACGTCCTCTGATGCCGATCGTGACCTTGCACGTCTGACGGACGAATTGGTCGCTGCGCACGACGCAGTGCTCGCCGCGCAGCAAGAGCGCGCTGACGCCGAGCGCGCGCGGGACGAAGATGAGACGACGGTGGTGGCGCTCAAAGAGGCAATCGCGAGCAAGCATCACTTCTCGGCGCTAACGCCGCATCACTGTCCGGTGTGCGAGGCGACGATCCCCAAGGCGCGAACTGAGGCGCGTCACGGCATGGGGCAGTGCCTCCTGTGCGCGGCGGACGTGAACTCGAAGTCCGATCAGGAAATGCTCGCCCTGCTTCACACGCGGCTGGCGGAAGCCGAAGATTCCTTAATGGGCCGCGAGGCCGCACTGCAAGCGGCGCAGAAAGCCGTGACAGCGGCGCAGCAGAGCGCTGAAGCACTTGCGCAACAGAAACAGCACCTGCAGATGCGCCTTCGCGCCGTGCGCGAGGACAACACGTTCGACACACAGATCGAGAACGAAATGCGGCGCATCGGCAAGCTTGAGGCAGAACGTGACGACGCGTTGAACGCGTCATCGCATAAGACTGCGGCAGACGGGATGACTGCGCTCTTGCTGAAGCAGCGCGTCCTTGAAGCACTCGTCAGCCACTTCAAGACCGCCGACGACGTCGCGAACGAACAGACTAAGGCACGCTTCGCCGCGCGGGTGCTCGATTACTTGCGCAAGTGCGGCATCAGCAACATCGAGAGCTTGGTACTCGACGCGCAACTTAAGCCGCAGATGGTCCAGAACGGCGAGTCCATCAATTTCACGACGCTCTCGTCTGGCGAGAAGGTTCGCTTCGTGCTCGCCTTCTTCTTCGCTATGGCTGTCGCGCCCGCCGAGGACATCCCAACGGCAGCACATCCCGGTCTGCTCCTCATCGATTCTCCTGGCAAGGAGGAGATGGTCGCGAAAGACTTCAAAGGAGTCGTGGACCTACTCCGCTTCATCGAGAAGAACCACGCCGAACAGGTGCAAGCGATTGTCGCTACGACGTACCAGGACATCCGCGATGCCGCGCCGGAGCACAAGCGGCTGTTCATCGAGAACGATGTGGATTTCGTGTTCTCATGACGGGCGCAGACGGTACGCCGAAGGCGATTGACCGCACCTTACTCGACTCAGACGAGTCGGTCGGCTGGAAAGAGCTACGTTCGCGCTTGTCGGACGAAGCTTGGGAATCGGTGTACCAACTTGTGTGGGACTTCGCGCCGCAAATCACGGACAAGGAGGCAGCGACGGAGTTTCTCTTCGACGCCTACGAGCGACTTGAGGACGACTTTGGTAAGGCGAGTGCGCTGCTCCTTCTTGCCCGCGCCTCGATAACGTTTCCGGAGGACCACCGCGCGGACATCTATCAGCGCATAGTCCGTCTCGAGGCCACCGCCAACACGTTCCTGCGATCGAAGATTCTGCAGCTCACCGGGCTGTTCGCGCACATCCTCGACAATTCGATGCTGGTTGCGGGGCAACTCGCGGTCCGCCGTCTTGAAGCGAATGTGTGGTGCGCGATGGCACACGTGCGTGCCCTCAAGCGCGCCTACCTTGTTCGTCCGGATCCAATGCTTGAGCGTGCGATCGACCGATACGAGCAACATCAGGAACCACTGGTGCGCGCAGAAGCGCGCCTGCAGATGGCATCGGTTCGCCTTGTCCAGTGCCTGTCGTCAAAGGATCGTACGGCGCTAGTGGACTACCTCGACGATGCCGCCGTCATGCTCGACACCGTCGAACGTATCGCGCCTGACCGCCCCGACTTGACGCGACTGCTCGTCATAACTGACGCGTGCCGTGCGCTGATCGCGACGCCTATAGATCGCGCAACGCTAGCTGAGGCGGCCGATCGCCTGCGCCAGCTGTGGCGTCGTACGCTCATCGATGACGACGGTAGCACGGCAGAATGCGGCGATCTGGAGTCCGAGTGGGTCGTCGTCGAGGCCGTGGAACGCGTCGCCGCACTGCTTGAACAGGTTGAGTCGCTGCCTTCGGCGCTCGACGGCACGGCGGGGCTCGTCGCAATCGCCGAAGCCGCCGTCTTCCTTCAAGGGCTCGCCGACGTGGGGTTTGGCTCGGATAGTGCCACTGAGCTCGGTATGAGCGTGCTCGTCCGACAGGGTTACCAGCACTACGTGGAGTCGTACGTGAAGCGCTCGTTGTGGACGGGGCTTCAACACGCGAAGGTAAAGATTCAGACGCTCCTCATGGGAGACATCGCGGCGACGAAGCCGGAGGCTGCCACGTATCTCACTGGGATTCTCGACGTCTTCGCCGACATCGAGGCGGGCAGGACAAGCAGGTTTGACACGACGATGTTGATGACCCTCGCGCGTGCGATGCCTACGAAACGACCGGACGAAATCGAACGCATGCTCATCGAGCATCAGTCGCGTGGGACACTGCCGCAGTTTCTCGTCGAGACTCTCGGGAACGCCCCCGCACGCGCGTCGCTACCCGAAGTTCGCGAGTACCTTGGCGGATATCCAAAGGCGCAGCGCATCTTGCGGCGTGTGCACGAGGAGCTTTCTGGGCGTCTCGCCAATCAGCTGCCTCCCGACACGCTCGCGAATTTTATGAATGTGCTCGCGCACGTTCTCAGGTACCTGTTCGCGGCGACAGAGCGAAAGCTCCCTGTACCGTTTCTGATGAGCAAGCTCGCTGGTGGCAAGGGTGAGGATGCCGTTGAAGGCGACCTTGAGAATGCGCTGCACCTCTTTCTGCTGAACAGCAACATCGCGTTCGCGGTTCGGCGGCAGCCGCACATGGCGACAGGGCGCGTCGACCTCAGTGTTCATTTCGGGGAGATTGTTTTTCCGATCGAGGTGAAGCGCGAGAAGAGCGACCTCTCCCACGCGCACCTACGCGACGAGTATCTCGCGCAGGCCGCGACCTACACCCGCGCGTACGATCGCCTTGGGTTGTTCCTGGTCCTCGACCTCACCACAAAGCGCAAGGGCGAACCGCTCGTCGACCTTGAGAACCTCGTGTGGGTCGTAGAGATGGTTCCACGCGCCGGCGCGACAACACTGCCAGTGAAGGTCCCGGACTACCTCGTCACGGTCGTTGTCCCCGGCAATCAGCCACGGCCATCGGATCTGTCGTCTTATTCGTGACGATGCTCCCTCGTCACCATCCCCTAGACGACGCCCCCCTGACAGGACTTACTTCAACGGGCTTAACCCCAGATCAAAAGCAAACTCAAATCGACTGGTGAGGCACAGCTTACTCAGGTCAAAAGTATCACCCGCAAGCCAAGAGAATTCCTGAGACGAAGCCTCGGCCACACAGGACAGAGACTTAGAATCAGTACCGCGCGCAAACCTTATGATAGCACGGTGCGCCTTACCATCTTCGTGTTCTAGAGTAATCATGAGATCTGAATCACAGTCGTTATTCGGATCCCGGATCCCTCTCCACTGATCTACGGCGACCTTTCGTAAGGTGGCAGTAAAGCTCTTACTCCCTATTCGACACGTCCTCGTGCGATACTCAATCGCCTGCGTCAACTTCCGCTTCCAACATACTTCATCAGAACATGCGCACGCCGCTCGAACCATGTCGGCAACATTAAGCATCGCCTGCTTGGCTTCCCTTGAAGACGGCCCAGACTCTATGGAGGCTCGGAAAAATAAATGTTCCATTGTGCGTGAAATTCAAACCACGTTGGGTATGAATACGTAGTTCCATTCCCCATGGAACTTGTTCCTTTTTATTCGGAGCGACTCCATCTCATGGTTGGTTACCTTTATGCCAAGAGGGTAGTCGTCCGTATCGAGTGCTGCCTGAATGTGTAGGCCCTTTTCGGTAGTCGTGCTCCCGATGAGGTTGACGACGATCTCTCGACTCTCCAGGGGACGCCCTCTCCAGTTGTGGGTGATATGGCAGAACATCCGATGCTCTATCTTGTTCCACTTGCTCGTTCCGGGCGGTAGGTGGCTGACGCTGATTCGCAGCCCCATCTCGTCCGCCAGGTGCTGCAACTCCACTTTCCACAACCGAGCACGAGCGCTGTTGCTGCCACCGCTGTCTGCGATGATGAGCAACTCCTTCGCTCGCGCGTAGCGCTCTCGGCCCATCTCCAACCACCAGGTTCGGATGGTGGACGTGGCGAAGGCGGGCGTGTCGTGTGTCACCCCTACGCTCACCCATCCCTCATTGGCGCCCACGTCATAGACGCCGTACGGCAGGACTTTACCCAACTCCTTATCTACGAAGTCGTATACCCGAACCTCGGACGGCTTGGCTTTCGGGTGCCACTCCCTTCCTGCGTTCTTGAAGTCCCCCACCAACTCCTTTTTCTTGGCATCCACCGAGATGACAGGCTCTCCGCGCCGGTGGAAGGCCCGCACCAGCGCGTTGATGTGCTCGAATTGTGCGTTTCGGTCGGGATGCTTGCCGCCCTCACGCGTTTTGCGGTTACTCTGGAGGCTGTAGCCCGTCTGGCGCAGAAGTCTCCCCACGGTGCTGGGATCGATGGCATGGCCTCGATGACTCAACTCAGCGGCCAGTTTCACGGTGCTCTTGCAAGTCCAGCGCAAGGGCGACATCGGATCGCCGCGCGTGGCTGGCTCCACCAACACCTCGAGGTCCGACAGCAACGTTGTGTCTTTCTCTGTCGCTTTCTTCCGGCCTCCACCATGGCGGCGTGCGCGGTGGATGTCGAGAGTCACCCCCTGTTCAAGCTCTTTCAACCCCCGCCGTATTGCCGACCGGGACAGTCCTGTGGCCTTTGCCACCAAACTGATGCCTCCCCTTCCCAAGGACCTGGCCTCCGCAGCCGCCCAGCGCCGACGAACCACCTCGTTCATTCCCGCACGCAGCGCCTCGAATTTGCGTTGAACAGCCTCTATCGATGGCGTTACGTTCATCTGTCACCCGTTTGCTGAATTCAGACACTCAACACGCCGTGTGGAACATTTATTTTTCCGAGCCTCCTATACGCTCCCTAGCATCCCTACCGCATTGCTTTTCAATCTCCTCCTTCGGCATCGAAAGAACATCCCCAACAATTGTGCGCACAAAAGCCTCGTCTCGGCGAAAAACATAAAACAGAGTAAACGAGCACCGCATGGCCGCATCGGATAGTCTTTCACAAGAATATTGAACAACTGCCGGCTTCGATGTGCTAGCCAGCCTCCTTTCAAATTGCGCCTGAGCAGGAAGAGAGACAAAACAAACAAGACAAGCAACCAACATCCGCATCATACACACACCAGGGTTGGAGTCACAAAGGACATGGCCACCTAGCACGCCCGGGAAGGGGTTTACCAGAGCACCCAATGGAGGAGAAGGCATCTTCGCCAGCTCACCATCACCCATTACCGAGACCCCGCTCCCCCTGGAGGGCGCGCCATTCTGGGGTACCTGGGACTGCCCTGGCGGCCTTGCAAAGCCAACCCCGGCGCAGGGCCAGCGAAACGGGCGTGGTGGTGAGCTCAAACAGCAGGTGCCCACAGGCTCTCCCTGCCGTCCCTCTGTATCCCCGGGAAGATGTCAAAGAACTCGTTGAACTCGTGCCGACACCTCACTCCCTACGAGTCGTCCAACACCACGTCCTGTCTTCGTGCCGCCCGTGCTGTCACGCCCTGCCCCCTTGGAGCTCAGGGCATCACGGAGCGCGGCAAGGGCTCCGGCTTCTTCACGGGGATGAAGCACTTGCCCTGGTACTCGGCCGTGTTTCGCGGACAGGGCGCATCCCGCTTGTGTTGGATCCAGCAGCCCCCCCGGATTTCCGTCTCCGTCCCTTCGAGACACGGCGGCTTGCGCTGTTCCTTGAAAGGCGTCTCCGGCATCGGATAGGCAATGACCGCCAGGGAGAGGTCCTGTCCATCCGCGAAGATCGGAGACTCGCCGGGTGCCTCATCCGTCCGCAGGAGCTCGGGCTCGCGAGGCCAGAGTAACGAAGAGCAGACACCGAGGCCCACCGCGAGCACGGCGACCCCGGCGCCGGTGAGCCACGTCCTGGAAGGCCCGCTCCGGCGCACGCGCGAGTCCCTGGGCCCCAGGCGCAGCACAGGCCCGCTGGCGAGGTGGGCGTCTACCTCGTCATCATCCTCCACGCGCTTGAACGCGGCCGTCATCATGACCAGGAGGTTGGTCAGTTCCGACGTGCGCACCGAGGCGGGCGCCTGCTCCACGTCCACCGTCACCGAGTCCCGCTCCGGCTCGTAGAGGAGACGCATCCGGCAGGCCCCCGCGGGTTGCCACTCCACGTCATTCCTCGGAATGAGCGTCAGGGCCGGAGTGCCCGTGGCCACGTTCCGCGCTTCGTGGAGGCGCCCCAGGCGGGAATCCACCTCGTAGCACCTGCCCAGTTCGATGGGCCCCAGTCCGCCGCCCTTCCCGCGCTTCTCGTCCGCCATGGTGAGGCTCCTCCGTGCAGACTCACAGGGGAGCGGATTGGACCCGTCAAGTCAAGGAGGACCAGGAGCCCTCTGCGGTCTGTTCGAAGGTGTTCCCCCTCAAGACCACTCCGGAGGTGTCGAAAGACTCGTTCCGCGCTTCACCCTCCTCCTGGAGAAGGCCATGCTTGAGTTGCGCGGCGTGCCGGATGCGCTCGAGCTGTTAGCCCTCGCCCATCCCATCCGGCGCAGCAAGGACAACTGACGATGTAGCCTCTACCGGCTGGGGAGATAAGAACGCGGTTAGCGAAAAGCATCGACGATGTAGGCCGCTGCGGTGGAACCGTCGAGGATGGCCATTCCGGGCTTTGACTCGGGCCGCTTCCGCATTTGATCCCGGCTGAGCCGGGCCACTGCGCAGATAGGGAACTTTTCGCTGTCTGGTGGATGGACCTCGTAGTACCGGATCACGACCTGAGCGCCGCTCGTCCAGACCTGTCCGTACAAGCGAGTCGTTGATTCGAGCGTGCCGAGGTTCTCCGACAGGATGCTCTCAATCGGCCCGTCGTAGAGCGTGATCTGCCTCGCGTCGAGCTGGTTTGCATCGAGGTCCACCCAGGCGGAATCCCCGACGCGCAGCTTCAGTGCTCGCATCACCGTCTTGGCTTCCTCGGGGCATTCCTGTGGACCTGGAGTGCCATCCGGGCGCAGCGCCACCCCCCCAGTCGTGGTGCAGCCGGAAGCCATCGTGAGCAGGACGATAGAGCTGAGCAGCAGGGCTTTGATCGGGAGCATGAGCGACACTCCTACTGCCGAATCAGCGTGTGATCCATCGTCACGGCCACCTGAAGGAGACCATCCCCACGAAAGATCTGGAGGGCCAGATCGGCGAGTTGCCCCCCGTCCGTCTGGAAGGCGCTCTTGTCCACGACGACCGAGATCTTTCCCGACTGACCGGGAACGATCTCGGGTCGATCCATGCGAAGCGCGAAGGGGCGAGCCGTGTAGCTGGTGAAGTCGCGGGTCAGGTAGGCGCCATCGAATTTCCAGGGCCCGCCGTAGTAGGTGTTCTTCAGGTGAATCACGACCGCCGCCTTCCCGGGGCCCTCGAAAAGCTCAACCTTCATGTCCATGTCCTCGTTTTTCGAGCGCCAGTACCTCTTGCGACGAAACGGCGTCTTCTTTACCTGCCCGTTCGCGAGAAGCGTCGCGTAGGCGTGGTCGATTGAGTTCTCTTCCTTCTTGAACCGCTCGTTCTCCTCGCTCAGTTCGCGCTCTCTCTTGAGCGAGTCGTAGAGGGACGAGAGCACCGCGTTGTAGCTGTCGGGGTCCTTGAACACGTTGACCTGATGGTCGATCCACCCCCAATCCTCGCGACTCGGACGCTTCACGAGGAACGCGAACTCGGTTCCGTCAACGAGCGTCACGAGCAGGGGCACCGCCTCATCGCCGTCGAGATCGCGAATCGGCTCCAGAACCACCGTCCTACCTCCCACGAGCGGGGGCTCGAAACGCCCCTCCCAGGCCAGGAGCTTCGTCTTCGCCGGATCGACCTCCTTCTCGAAGCGGAGGGCCGTCACCACCTGCCCGGCAACGTAGATGCCGTGCGCCTCCTGACCCGGGTGCTCCGAGACCTTGAGGGTCCGAATCATGATCTTGTCGTCCGAGTCCCTGGCCAGTGCCATGGACGCAACGAAAACGAAGAGCAGGCCGTACCTGGTTATCTTGGAGGTTCGCATGCGCTGGTCAACTTAACAGGACGGGTCCAGAGCCTACAAGCCCGCCGCGACAACGGCCGTGTCCTGCGGCAGCTCGGCATGGACCACCCATCGAGGCTGGCCCCGGGACTCGCAGCAGACGTAATCGGCGACGAGTTCTCCCGGCGTGCGATGATTCAGGGCAGTGTCCCTCGGTCATCGAGGGCCAGAGGAACCGGTCATGCACTCGCGCGTCATCCACGTCCTCTTCCTGTTTCTGTTGGTGCCTCTCTGGGCCCGAGCAGCCCTGCCCGAAGTGGAAGCGCGGCTCCCTGTGCTGGAGCCCGTGGGGGTGAGCGAATACCACGGGGACCAGGGATACGGCCTGAGGCTCACCTTCAAGAAGCTCGGGCCCAATCCAGCATTGGAACTGTTGACGCGGGAGGACGCGAGGGCGGTGGTGGATGCGCTGGGCCTGCGTTTCACAGCGAAATCCTCCACGAGGATTGTGGTAGCGGGCATCCTGACCGGGTCACCGTCTTTCTCGAGCATGGAGAGGACGGTACGCGAGTCATACGAGGAGCTATACGGGCCTGCCCAGATCGCACTGTCGGCCTCGCTGGAGCGAGAGAGGTGGTTCCAGGCCCTGGCGCTCTCGCCACGCTACATGGGAGAAGGGGTAAGAGAGGCAGCGGTGGAGATGTTCAGCTCGCGCGCGGTGTTGCTGTCGGTAGGCATGTCGATGCTGCTCTACATGATGGCGTGGGCGGCGCCCGAGCCCGTCATCTCCAAGGCGTTTGCAACGGCCGTGACGATAGGGTTGTTGCTGACATACACGGCGACGGAACTCTACAACGTGGGGCTTGCGTGTCTGAACCTGTACCGGGAGGCTGAAGCGGCCAGGACGCAAGTGCAGTTGGAGGCGGCGGCCGAGCGCTTCGGGAAGGCGTTAGGAGGAGTAGGGCTGAGAGTGTTGGTGACGGTGGCGGGGGCCAGGCTGGCTAGGGGATTGCCGGAGGTACCTGGTGGCGGATTGTGGGCGCGGTTGTCTCCTCCCCGGTTTGGTTTCGCGGGAGGAGGCGGTAGGGGTCGGCTGATGGTGGGCGTGAGGGCCCGAGCGCAAGTGAACGTGGCGGACGGTACGGTGGTGCTGATGGGGGTGACGGCGAACACGGTGGCCGCGACGGTATCATCAGCGGTGGCCGCGACCCGGACCACGGGAGCTTGTGCTGAGTCGAAGAAGAGCGACAACCATGCCCACCATCTGTGCACGAACAAGAATGACACATCCGAAATCAGCGGCGGCCCGTGGACTCCTCGGTTCGAGGAACTCTTCGGATTGGCGGGGATGAGTCTCAATGACCCGGCGAACATCATCTATCTGCGAGATCACAAGGGGCCTCATCCCAAGGAGTACCACCAGGAGATCTTCGACCGGCTGGAGGATGCGCTTGGGATTTGTCGGAACCAGGCTGAGTGTCGAGACCGGCTTGTGAGAGCGCTCGATGAACTCGCAGGGGAAGTCTGTACGCCAGGCTCCAAGCTCAACAAGCTCGCCACGAGAAAGCCATGAGCACGGGGATGAGATACTACAGAATACACGATGACATGTACTTTCCAGGGCGTTGGCACCTGAAAACGCCTGTCGATGGAGAGGGTGAGAGTATCAACCCCTGGCTGTTCAAGGAGGGGAAAGTCGTCGATATCAAGGGGCCTATTCGCATTGCCGTGAAGCAGACGGGTGTTGCCCTCCGGTTTACTCAGTCCCTGGGAGTCCCTGTCGTTCACCGCCGGGTCGTCTCTCTCTTCAATCGCCTGGGGATTCAGAATGAGGTGCAATTCATCCCTGTCGATGTGGAGGGACAGGCGGAGCCCTGGTTCATCCTCAATGCCCTTCAAGTCATCCGGTGCATCGACGAAGCTCGATGCGAGGAGGTGGGCTATTGGCGTCCCGAGGACGAGCGCCCGGACAAGGTGGGTCAATACAAGAAGGTCGTGGGGCTGAAGGTGGACCCGGCGAAGATAGGGGTGGCCCACATCTTCCGCCCTTGGGGCTGGCTGGTGGTCCTCATCGTCTCCGAGCAGGTCAAACTGGCCATGGAGGTGGAGGGCATCACAGGCACCGATTTCGTCGAGGTCTGAGTCTCCGAGGAAAGTGTCAAAGAACTCGTGCCGACACCTCACTCCCTACGAGTCGTCCAACACCACGTCCTGCCTCCGTGCCGCCCGTGCCGTCACGCCCTGCCCCCCCTTGGAGTTCAGGGCATCATGGAGCGCGGCAAGGGCTCCGGCTTCTTCACGGGGATGAAGCACTTGCCCTGGTACTCGGCCGTGTTTCGCGGACAGGGCGCATCCCGCTTGTGTTGGATCCAGCAGCCCCCCCGGATTTCCGTCTCCGTCCCTTCGAGACACGGCGGCTTGCGCTGTTCCTTGAAAGGCGTCTGCGGCATCGGATAGGCAATGACCGCCAGGGAGAGGTCCTGTCCATCCGCGAAGATCGGAGACTCGCCGGGTGCCTCATCCGTCCGCAGGGGCTCGGGTTCGCGAGGCCAGGGTAACGAAGAGCAGACACCGAGGCCCACCGCGAGCACGGCGATCCCAGCGGCGGTGAGCCACATCCTGGAAGGCCCCTTCCGGCGCACGCGCGAGTCCCTGGGCTCCAGGCGCAGCACAGGCCCGCTGGCGAGGTGGGCGTCTACCTCGTCATCATCATCCTCCACGCGCTTGAACGCGGCCGTCATCATGACCAGGAGGTTGGTCAGTTCCGACGTGCGCACCGAGGCGGGCGCCTGCTCCACGTCCACCGTCACCGAGTTCCGCTCCGGCGCGTAGAGGAGACGCATCCGGCAGGCCCCCGCGGGTTGCCACTCCACGTCATTCCTCGGAATGAGCGTCAGGGCCGGGGTGCCCGTGGCCACGTTCCGCGCTTCGTGGAGGCGCCCCAGGCGGGAATCCACCTCGTAGCACCTGCCCAGTTCGAAGGGCCCCAGTCCGCCGTCCTTCCCGCTCTTCTCGTCCGCCATGGTGAGCTCCTCCGTGGAGACTCAAAGGGGAGCGGATTGGACCCGTCAAGTCAAGGAGGGCCAGGAGCCCTCTGCGGTCTGTTCGAAGGTGTTCCCCCTCCGGACCGCAGACCGGGTGTCCAGACCGGTAGAGGGCGAGCCCAAGAAGGAGCCAAAGGACTCGTAAGGACTCGTACGGACATTTCGTCCCTACGATTCGTCTGACACCCTGCCTGGACACTCACCGGGTGATGGCTCAGCGGACCTCCAGTTCCTTGAAGACGACCCCGTCCAGTTCCAGGCGGCGCACCGCGTCCACCAGGCGCTCGTTGGCGATGATGAGCGTCGAGGCCTCGGTCAGCCGGAAGATGTCCACGTGCTGTGGCAGTGAGGCTGCGTCGAGGCAATACGGGTCTGGGAGGCTGTAGCCCATGGCGACACCACAGGTGGGGCACGGAGGATTCGGGGGCGGCAGGCAGTCCTGATGGAATCGCCCATGGCTTTCGAGCTGGATGTCCCTCAACTCGGGAGCGTGTTTGGTGCGGAACCGCACCTGGGTGGGGCAGCCGGTCAGGCCACGCACGCCCGTACTCTGCAAGCGCTCCAGGGCCTCGCGCCGCATGCAGAGGGACCAGGGGTTCTGCATGATGAGCTGGCCGAAGTAGCCCAGACCTGTTCCCTGGAGAGGGCCGAACGCTGCTCCCGATTCCAGTACAGCGTAGGGAGGCGCGAATGGGCGCACGAGCTCGCGCCGCCGGATGAACTCCGCGCGCGGAACAGGCCAGGAGTCCAGGAGCTTCTCCTGGTCCTCGGGCGGCAGACCCGACAGGTCCACGCACGGGTATTGAGCCGATGTCCCTCCCTCTGGCTGCAAACCACAGACAGGACAGGGTTCCACACCGGGCAGACTCCACTTATGGGAAGCGTTCAGGTTGCCCGTGTAGCGTGGCGAAGGGTCTCTATCCAACTCGTAGAATCTCATGCGGCCGGGTTTCGAACCCGAAGGTCAAGGAGCGAGAACCTGGGGTCCGGGTGCGGGCACTGGAGCGTAGTACGACCTGAGGGGACCGGCGATGTCGAAGCGCAGGGCCAATTCGAAGGCCTTGCGGATCAGGACCTCCTTCGGCACGACTCCGGGACTGCTCCTCATGACCTGCCGCCACGCGGCGTTCCACGTACCTCCATTGGCGCCGCGGTGAATGCGCAGGTGTACTTGTTCCGGGATGAGCATCGTCCACTCGTGGATGTTGATGCCACTGCGGTTGAGCCATGTCCTGAACTCCTGCGCCTGGGGGAAGAGGTGGTGCTTGATCAGCGTGCCTTCGAGCCGCGGAAAGGCGGGGAGGAAGCCCTGGCGGTAGCGGAAGTGGAAGGTCATCCGGGGCCGAGCGTCCTCCCGAAGCCCCGCGCGCCTCCAGTTGCGCTGAGTGCTGGGGGCGCGAAAAGGAGGGCGAGGGAGTCGAGCCAGCTCCGCACCATGCGACAGGGGCCCTTGCGTGAGCGCCTCCGGGTCCACGTCCTCGCAGTCGAAGACTGCACACTCGCCCTCGTCACAGGCGAGCACGACGCACCGGTCGGCATCCGCATCGTCGCAGATGTTGGTGTCGTTGGGCTCGGTTGCCTCCCAGATGGGTGGGGTGGCGCACGCGGCCAGCAGCAGCGCGGAGAGGAACAGCGGCAGCAGAGAACGAGGCCGGACGGTTCGGGTCATGGGCGCCCCGAGGCGAGGTGTGCAACAGCAGGATGACATGGCGAGCAGGGAAGCACCCGAACCTCTGCACCAGGAGAGTTCACCTTGGCTTGTCCCTCCGGGGAGAGTGCATGGCCACGGTCACGGAACGCGACATCCTTCAGCAGATGGGCGTACACGAGGAGGCCGGAGTCTACGTCCTCGGGTGCTTCGAGCGGCGCATCACCCTCTACACGCTGCAGGTTCGCGAGCCGCGGAAGGTGTCAAAGGACTCGTTGAGCTGTATCCGCTCGGCGGAGCGGTGCAGAGGGAAGGCGAGGATGTGATAACGGGCCGCGCCGCCCACCCTGTCCGGGAGGGGCAGCGCACAGGTCGCCGCAGGAGCGGTTGAGGGAGGCTGCGCGGCAGCCTCGTGCGCTACCTTCCACATGGGTGGCAGCAGCGCCTCAAGCCGATGCTGGGGCCAGCCGCGGGCGTGCGTCTCCAGCACGTCGGCCAGGAATGCCCACGGCTCGACTCCGGCCAGCACGTACGAGGCCATCAGCGTGTACACGCAGGCGGCGCGCTCGGCGGAGCGGTGCGGAGGGATGGTGAGGATGTGAGTAAGCGCTCGGCGGACCACACCTTCCGAGAGAAGGGAGGGCCGTGCAGCGTTGCAAACCAGGAGGTGTGGACATGGGACGCAACACGGCAGAAGTGGAAGCAACACTGGCGAGGGCAGCGGCGAGCAGCTACTGGTCGGAGTCCGAAGCACGGGCGGTACTCGAAGCGTATGAGGAGAGCGGGTTGTCGGTGGCGGAGTTCGCCCGCCGGAATGGGCTTGGGCCGCAGGCGCTTAGGTGGTGGAAGAAGCGGAGTTACGGAGCAACCTACGGCATGCAGTCAACCAGTCGGCCATGGCTGCAACCTTCGCAGCAGCCCGGCCCGGTCCAATATCTCGTGGACGCGAGCGGCCAGTGTGACGTGCTCCGGGTTGGAGGCGGTGAACCTCTCGGAGGTGAGGATGACGAGAGTGCCCTTGTCCTCCACGGGTTCGATGCGCACAGGAACTGGCAGTGGAGGCACCGTGCCTCGCAGCCGCGAGAAGTACATCACCCAGCCCACGAAGGTGCCTGCGTACGGAAAACCCTTCACCACCATTTGTCGGTGCGCGTTGCTCGTAACCACGCCCCACTCCGGGTCCCAGGCCAGGGCCATGGCGCGCAGCACCTGGGTCATCACGGGAGTGGTCAGGATCCGTTCCCCGACAGGGCCTTCATCGAAGGGCTCGAGCAAGCAGTTGGATTGAAGCAAGGTTTCAGTTGAACCGCACGACGCTCCGGCGGAGGAGGTTTCCTCCTGGCTGTCGCCCGTCCACAGCCGGAACCTGAAGCCATCACCGCGCTGGTGTTCCTCCTGTGCGAACAGCGCCTGGAAGCTCGCGGCATTTGGAGTGAACTGGCATTGGCGTGCCTTCTCAAAGGAGTCATCCGGTTGATACCAGCGGCTCCATGCTGGATCGCATTGGCTCAGGAGATGGAAGAAATGCTCCGCGCGTTGTGCGCAAGCCGCGACCGATTCGGGCCGGGCGAGCCAGTAGGAGCCAGCGTAGTAGGTTTCCATCATTGAACGGCCACTCCTCAATAATATGGAGCCGGGGGAATCTGGATGACCTCGATTGGGAGGCCTTCCTTCCTCCTGCCGCACGGAGCTCGTCGAACGTGGTGGCCCGATCCACCTCCTTCATCAGAACCAGCCACCCATCCATCAGACGCCACACCGTGTCCCAGCCCAGGTACGCCATGGCCCCCAGTGTCAGCAGCGCGGCCACGCCCTTGCTCACGGGCTCGGGCATCGCCAGCAAAATCGCATACACAGTCAGGCCCCCGACGACCGTGGCGAGCACCGCCTGGGGGCTCACCAATCGCGCGAGCTCTTCCTTCATGGCCCCCAGCACCTTGTTCTGGGCAATCGCCATGGCCAGAGCGTACCTTGCATCACCCTCCAGAATGGGCCTGTCCACCAGCAGGCGCAGACAATCCCCGGGTCCCCACGTGCGCTCACACCACAGCAGGTAGCGGCGCTTCAACTCCTCGTCTTCTGGCAACAGGCGAAGGTTCTGGTGGCTCCCCGGCTCCGTGGGCAGGAGCCGCGGGTTGCTCGCCTCGTACCGGAACCAGCCGCTTCGTTCGGGCACTCCGAACAACTGGCGGGCGTATTCCAGGGGACGTTCCACCGGAGGCACGGAGGGAGCATATTCTGCGGCGGCCTCCTTGAGCTCTTCATGGCTCACCTCCACCGGCTCCACGTCTTGGCGCGGGACGTGGACGATGGGCGTGCCCTGGCCCGTGTCCAGGCGGACTGCCTTCGTTGTGGCGCTGCATCCAACGAGGAACGAGGCCAGTAACAGAATCGCCTGGCGTGGCATGTAAAGCCTCCTGGCCGTGGCCCCGCTCTCCGGGTGCACAAACAGGAATTACAGGGCGGCCATGGCATGCCCGTCAATACGGGGGCTTCTCCCTGCACGCCAACACGCCGGGGGCGGGACGCTCACCCGGGCTTCGTCGCGTCCCCGCGCTTCCCGCCGGGGATGAACAGCCAGGAGCACACGCCACCCACCACGCACAGCGAGGCGGAGATCCACAGCGCGCGATGCACGCCCACGAGGAAGTCCGTCCCGGAGTGGCCCGCCAGCCCGCTCACGCCGGGCAGCAGTGCCACGGCGAGCAGTCCCGCGATGCGCGCCACCGCGTTGTTGAATCCCGAGGCGATGCCCGCCTGGCTCCCGGCGACGCTGTCGAGCACGGTGGCGGTGAGCGGCCCCACGGTGAGCGCCAGCCCGAGCCCCAGTCCCACCGCGCCCGGGAGCACGGAGCCCACGTAGGTGCCCCCGTGCTCGATGCGGGTGAACAGGGCGAGCCCCACCGCGCAGACGAGCGGCCCGACGAGCATGGGCAGGCGCGAGCCCACGCGCTGGGCGAGTCCGCCCACGGAGGGCGATAGCAGGAGCATCAGCGCCGTGATGGGGAGCAGCGAGGCGCCTGCCTCCAGGGGCGAGTAGCCCACCTCCTGCTGGAGCGCGAGCACGACGAAGAAGATGGCCCCGCCGAGCGCCTTTCCAGGGTATCCCCGCCAATGGCTCGAGCCCCCAACACGGGCCTGCCCCGGTTTCGAGCCTCGGCATCCACCTCCTCCCCGCTTGCTCCAGCGCTTCGTCCAGTTGAACCACCGGAACAGCCTTCGTGCTGGCCCCAGCAACTGCGGCAGGCTCGTGAGGCCCGGCCACTCAGCACTCCTCTCCACCAGTCCCTCCTTCACGCCATGGGCCAGTACGTAGCGCAACCGGCCCACCAACCGTCTCCCCGTCGCCGGGTGGACGTCGGGCGGAACAGAGCGCATGTTGAGCCTGGAGGACCGGTGAGCGGGTCAAGCCCAGGGTGGTGCGAGGTGACGGTGTTACGAGCAGGTGCCGAGCGGATGGAGCCTGGCGCGGATTCTTCCGTGTCTTCGAGGGAGGGATAGCGGCATGGCACTCAATACGGGCTATGCCTACCGGGAACAGCTGGGCGCCCGGGCACGGGGAGCGAGCACGCTCTCCTATCTGGTCGACACCTACCGGCACTCTCCAGAGGCGGTGTGGCGGGAGCGGTTCGCGCGGGGCGAGGTCCTGTTGGATGACGTCCCCGCGACGGGCGAGGAGCTCCTGAGAGCCGGCCAGTGGCTCGTGTGGAACCGGCCGCCCTGGGAGGAAAAGGAGACGCCTCGCGACTACTCGCTCGTGCACGAGGACGAGGCGCTCCTGGCGGTCATCAAGCCGGGCGGCCTGCCCACGGTGCCGGGCGGAGGATTCCTCGTGAACACGCTGCTCAGCGTCGTGCGGGAGCGCTTCCCGGAGGCGAGCCCCCTGCATCGGCTGGGGCGTGGCACCTCGGGCCTCGTGCTCTTCGCGCGCACGCACGACGCCGCGGCGAAACTGTCCCGCGCCTGGCGCGAGCATGAGGTGGAAAAGCGCTACCGGGCCCTGTCGCTCAACGTGGCCGCCCAGGAGTTCTACGAGATCACCGCGCCCATCGGCGAGGCGGTGCATCCAGGCCTGGGCAGGGTCCCCATGGCGACTCCAGGTGGAAAGGCGTCCCGAAGCCTGGCGCGCGTGCTCCAGCGGCGCGTGGCGAGCACCCTCTTCCAGGTGGACATCCAGACGGGCCGCCCCCAGCAGATCCGCATCCACCTGGCCTTCATCGGGCATCCGCTCGAAGGAGATCCCGTCTACACCGAGGGAGGCGTGCCGCGCGCCGAGCAGCCGGGACTGCTCGGGGATACCGGCTACCTGCTGCATGCGGAGCGGCTGTGTTTCATGCATCCGCTCACGGGAAAGCGCCTGGAGCTCCACGCCTCCATCCCGCGCGAGCTGCGGGTGCAGTAGCGCTCGCAACGCACCCCACGCGCTTGCATCACGCGCCCGGAGCGGGACGCGGCGCTCCTGGGCCGGTACGTGGACGCCCTGCTCCCGCGAGAGGGGCGCCCCGAAATGAGCGCCCCTCCACTCCACGGCTCCGACACTCAGTTCGCGTAGCCCGGGGACACGTAGTTCATGCCCACGGAGCCCGCGGGCACGAAGTCACCACCGGGAGGCAGGCCCTTCTTGATGGCGGCCCACTCCGGGTCGTTCTCCGGGTAGCCGTACTTCGTGCCCTGCGCCTTGTAGAACCACACGTTGGTGAGGACGAAGTCCTGGGTGCCCGATGCCCGGTAGATGAAGTAGGCCCCGTCACTGGTGATGTTCATGTTGCGGAAGTCGGCGAGCACCGTCGACGTGCCGAACTCCTCCGGCTGAACCATCAGCCCCTGGTAGTTGGTGCTGCCCGTCAGCCGGTCGATGCGGTAGTACGTCGGCCCGCCATAGTTCTGGAGGACGTCCGGGTGGTAGACGCCCGGGCAGGTGTAGCAGGCGGCCTCCTCGGGCGTGCCGTGGACCTTGCCGGTGCGGACGTTCTGCAGCTGAAGGATGGTGCCGGCGGTCCCGGTGCTGATGACCACCGCGTCACCCAGGTGCTCACCGTCGATGAGCAGCCCCTCCACGTGCATGGTGCCCGTCCACCCGTCCAGGAACAGCCCGCGCCGGTCGGTCACGCGCTGGATTTCGATGTGCCCGCCGATGAGCACCACATTCCGCCCGCCGTGGATGCTCAGGCCGCCGAGCAGCTTCTCCTTGATGACGAGGACGTAGTCCCGCGTCTTGTCCAGGTTGATGCTCCGGTCCGCGTTCGTCACGTTGACGGTGGTGGCGTTGGTGAGCGCGGGCGGAGCCCAGCTCAGCTTGTAGCTGGCCGACGCCAGCGTCACGTTGACGTTGTCGAAGGCGGCGCCGTCGTTCTGCGAGCCCACGCCGACCTGGCCGGTGGCGGGCGTGGCGCTGGAGGCGGTGGCCACGAGCGTACCGTTGAGGAAGGCCTTGAGGGTGCTCCCGGTCCGCTCCACCTTGACCCGGTACAGCGTCCCCGCCGTGAAGGCCGCGGTGATGTCCGCCAGCTGCGTCTTCATGCCATTGGTGACCTTGAAGATGCCCTTCGTCAGCCCATCGTTGCTCTCGCTGAAGCTGACGTAGTGGTAGTTCTGTGCGTCCTGGTAGCTGAAGACGACGGAGAAGTCATTCCAGACATTGGTGGTGGGGGTGGCCTTCCCATCCACGGTGAGGGTGAAGTCGCCCGTCACCTTCGTGTTGTGGATGGCGAGGTTGCTGTTCACCACGCTGGCGTTGGACGGGTTGGTGAGCACGTACTGCCCGCCGCTCACGGCCCACGTACCTCCGCTGACCACGGAGAAGCCGCCGGCGGATGAGGTGAAGGTCTCGTTGATGACCGTCGAGCCCGCCAGGGCGTTGGGGAGGGCCAGCGAATGCAGTGGGGCCAGGGCCGTGCCCAGCAGGCCAGCGTACAGTCCGGCGCGAAGGGCCAGGTGCTTGAACTTCCTCATGGAGTCGCTCATCGAGTGTGGGGGGGGGGAAAATTCCCTCCATCCCCAGGAGGGACGAAGTCGCACGGCGTCTCATAAATCGACCGGGTGGACAGCGGCGTACAGTGACAACATGTCTACCGCAGCCAGACTGGACGGGGTCGACGCCTTCGATGTTGTGGAGGCAAGCGCCGGGTGCGCGCCGTTCTGGAGCACCTGGCACTGCCCACGCGGCCTGCTCAGCTGGCTGCAGCGCAGGGGTCTCCCCCAGTGGCGTGGTGTTGAGGCCCAGCAGTCACGGTGCCCCAGAAACCCACGCCCCTGCTACGTCCCACCTGGGTGGGCCGCCTGGGCAGGCACCTGCCCGAAGGGGCTGGCTGGAGGAACCGACCCGCCTGCCGCGCTCGCCATCATGGGCGGCCGCGGCGAACCGGGGGTCTGACCTGTGCTCTGATGATGTCCCCGGAGAATCCCGCGACATCCACGCTGCGCAAGGAGCTGGATGCGAAGGCCGCGGAGGCGCTCGGCCCGCCACGCTGGAGGCCGAGTACGCCCGCGTCCAACGTGCCCGACGCTCAGCTTCCGGCTCCCGGTGAAGCCGCCGCCCCCTCCTGGGCGGCCTGGGCTCTCACCGCCGTCCCCGTCAGCCGCCACGCCGCCCAGGTGCCGGCGAGCGCCAGTGGGAGCGAGGCGACGAAGACCCAGATCGCCGCCGCCTGGGTGCTCGCGACCGTCAGCCCCGTGCCGAAGCCCACGAGGTTCGCCGTCGCGCCGGCGATCGCCGCGCCGACCGCCCCACCCGTCTGGCGCACCGCGATGAGGGCCGAGCTGCCGATGGCGCGATCCTCGTTGGAGAGCGCGCCCATCACCCGCCGGTTCATCAGGCTGGACGAGAAGCCGAAGCCCATGCCCGTGATGGCAGCCGCGGCGACCACCCATCCGAGTGTCGCCTCGTGCATGTGGAGCGCCAGCAGGGTCACGCCCGCCAGGACGCAGCCCGCGCCCCGCCGGATCCACCGCCGCTCCCCCTCGCCGGACGCGCCGGCGACCACGAAGGCGGCCAGCGTCCAGGCCAGGGCCTGGGCCCCCACCACATATCCTGCCCAGAGCGGCGAAAGGCCTCTCAGCTTCTGGAGGATGGCGGGCCCGTACACGGTGAGCCCCATGGAGGCCGCGGTCAGCGCGAACATGGCGGCGTAGCCCGACCCGCAGACCGTCCGCAGATCACCCGCGCGATGCGGCAGCAGACGCACGCGCGCCCGGGCGTCGAGCTTCAGGACCAGTCCCAGGATCCCGAGGCCCGCCGCGACCGAGCCCAGGGCGATTCCAGGAGACCGGCTCACATCGGCAAGCGCGATCGCGCCCACGCCCAGCCCCAATGCCCCGAGCTGGAGCCATGGAATGCCCGCGCCCCCCCTGGCCTGAGCGGTCCCCTTCAGCAGCCACGGCGTCGCGGCGCCAAACATCAAGGCCTGGATGGCGAAGAGCCAGAACACCGCCCGCCAGTTACCCGCTTGCGCGAAGAGCCCGCCGATCAGTGGCCCGAGCACCGTCGCGAGCCCCCAGATGGCGGAGACCGAAGCGAACACCCGCGCCAGGTGCCGCTCGGGGAAGAGCAGTGCGATGGCGACCATGGCGAAGCCTGAAATCCAGCCACTGCCAATCCCCTGCAGGAGCCGACCCGCCAGGAAGACGCCGATATCTGGCGCGGCCGCGCTCAGAACGCAGCCCACCGCGAATACGAGACCCGCGAGCGCCGTGGCGGAGCGCAGGCCGAGGAGCTCCGAGAGTCGTCCGGCGCTGGTTCCCGCCAGGATCCCACCCGCCAGGAATCCCGCCACGGCCCAGCTGAAGTAGGCATAGCCGCCGAGCTCGGCGCTCACGCTCGGCATGATGGTGGCGGTGACCAGGCTGTCGGCCGCGTTCATCCAGACACCCAGGCAGATCAACGCGAACCGTGGCAGCCGTCCTTCCGCGAGGAGGTCCGCCCAGCCCGTCTCCGCTTTCGTCGGCGACTGCGTCATTCGACAATCCTCCACCTTGTCGAACGCGACTATACCGACCGCGTGGCTCATGCAAGCGGTGCCGCGGCTGTCAGTGGCCCGCCGTCAACACCGCTCCGGGTTTGTCATGCGTGCCCAGGCGTCCGAGCAACATGGCACTCGCCTCATTGAGGCCGATGAGCGCCACGTCGACGCCTCTGTCCCGGAACTTCAGCACGACCCGGTCAATGGCCGCGACGGCCGAGGCGTCCCAGACATGAGAGTGCGTGAAGTCGATTTCAACCCGTGCGAGGTGTTCCCTGAAGTCGAAGGAGCCGACGAAGCCCTCCACGGATACGAAGAAGACTTCGCCCATGACGGTATAGCGCCGCCGCTGTCCATCCTCGCTCAGCGAGCTCCTCACGGACACCAGCTTGGCCACGGTGCGCGCGAAGAAGATGGCGCTCAGCACGACGCCCACCAGCACCCCCTTGGCCAGGTCATGAGTGAGCACCACGGTCAGCACCGTGGCGATCATCACGATGGACTCGCTCCTGGGCATCACCCGCAGGTCTCGCAGCGACCTCCAGTCGAAGGTGCCGATGGAAACCATGATCATCACGGCGACGAGCGCACCCATCGGGATGCGCGCGACCCAGTCACCGAGCACGAGGATGAAGAAGAGCAGGAAGACGCCGGCGCAGAAGGTGGACAGGCGCCCGCGTCCACCGGAGCGCACGTTGATGACGGATTGGCCGATCATCGCGCACCCCGCCATGCCGCCAAAAAAGCCCGTGACGATGTTGGCGACTCCTTGCCCGAACGCTTCGCTGTGCTTGCAGCTCGGCGAGTCGGTCATCTCGTCCACGACCGCCGCGGTGAGGAGTGACTCCAAGAGCCCGACGAACGTGAGCGTCGCGGCATACGGGAAGATGATGCGCAGGGTCTCCAGGGTGAAGGGGACCTGGGGGATGTGGAAGAGGGGAAGGGAGGTGGGGAGTGCGCCCATGTCCCCCACCGTCCGCACGGGGCTGCCGGTGAAGAGGGAGACGGCCGTGAGCAACACGATGGCGACGAGCGGGGACGGCACTGCCTTCGTCAGTCTGGGCAGTCCGTAGATGATGGCCAGACCCGCGGCCACCATGGCGTACATCTGCCAGGTGGCGCCGGTGAACTGCGGCAACTGGGCCAGGAAGATGAGGATGGCCAGCGCATTGACGAAGCCGGTCATCACCGAGCGGGGAATGAATTTCATGTACCGGCTGAGCCGCAGCGCTCGAAATACCAGTTGCAGGATGCCGGTGAGGAGGGTGGCCGCGAAGAGATACTCCACGCCATGTCTGGCGACGAGCGTCACCATGAGCAACGCCATGGCGCCGGTGGCCGCCGAAATCATCCCAGGGCGTCCTCCAAAGAACGCCGTCATCACCGCGATGATGAAGGAAGCATAGAGACCGACCTTTGGATCTACCCCCGCGATGATGGAGAACGCGATGGCCTCGGGGATGAGTGCGAGCGCCACCACGAGCCCCGCCATCACGTCTCCACGGACATGGGAGAACCACTCCTGTTTCAGGGCCTTCATCGAAGCCGTCTCATTCAAGCTGTACTCTTCCTGGAAATAGGTAATAGGAGCCCGCGCGGCATGGGTCTCCCGATGCCACGGATGGGATGGACCGCGCTCCAGCACAAAGCCGCGCCTGCGGACGCAGTTGCCGCAGCCGCGGGTCTGGCCAGCCTGATGCAGCCGCTGATTCAGGGCTGTTTCAGGAGCGGAGCTGTGGGGCGGAATGGAAATGAAGCAGGGTGACGTACGCCACCGTACCGGGGGATTTCCAGGGCTCGTTCAGAAGGGTGGAACTGGCCCGGGGCGTTCCCGCGTGGCCTCTTCAAGGCGGAGTCAGTGGCATTCGGAGGTCGCTCTCTCTCCTACTACGTGCCGTTTTGCAATCGAAAACTCGTGAAGAAGGCGCTTGCCGCTTCGCTGGAACAGCGAAGGAGCAAACACCGGTGATGGAGGGGTCCGACTGAACGACAGACCCACGGGGCTCGGGGCCATCAAGGCCCGAACGGGGAGCGCGGCCTGCGCCGGCGTGTGCCCGAAGAGGCTGCACGGCCTCTCCACCGGCCCGGTGCACGGCCCGCGTGTCACCCGTCCTCGGCCCCTCCGCTCCTGCCCACAGCGCCCCTCTCCGTCTCATGCGCTGCTCCGCCTCCAGTGTCGGGGCGCGGGCGAAGGGCGGGCGGCCGGCTTCCGCTTCCGAGCGGGGGCGGAACGCTCACCCGGGCTTCGTCGCGTCCCCGCGCTTCCCGCCGGGGATGAACAGCCAGGAGCACACGCCACCCACCACGCACAGCGCGGCGGAGAGCCACAGCGCGCGATGCACGCCCACGAGGAAGTCCGTCCCGGAGTGGCCCGCCAGCCCGCTCACGCCGGGCAGCAGTGCCACGGCGAGCAGTCCCGCGATGCGCGCCACCGCGTTGTTGAATCCCGAGGCGATGCCCGCCTGGCTCCCGAAGGCATCCCCGAGCGCGCCCCCGGTGAGGACGAGCGCGCCCAGCGTGAGCAGATAGGCATCCACGGTCCACTGCAGGCCGGACAGTCCGGTGCCCAGCTCCTCGCCGAGCGCATGGAGGGCCACGTTGACGGCGGTGGAGTCGAGGAACGCCATGCCGCTGCCGAGCACGCTGGCGAGCAGCACGCCACGGCCGCGGCCACTCGAATAGCTGACGGTCTCCGGCGCGAGGGCCATGCGCACCACCCTGTCCCGTCACGCGTCCGTTGGCCATGCGCGCGCGGGGCAGGCGTTGGCGGCCGTACACCAGGGCACAGCCCCAATGCCCCCCGTCAGCGACCCTCCTCGGCACCAGCCCTCAGCAGGCGGAGTGTATTTGCATACGTGAAGGAAGCGCGAGGGGGCGAGCGATTGCCTCTCCGCGCCAACCCACTGCCCTCGACATTGCCCCAATTCCTCTTATGCGCGGACCTCGATCAGTTGATCACGAACTCGATCGGATAGTTGTCGCTCACCAACCTCATGTCCTCCAGGGTCAGGTTGAACCTTTCGTCCAGATACACGGTGCGACCCTGCGAGGCATTCGCGCGCATCTTATCGCCTGCCACGACGGCTCGCTCGTAAGCGCATTTCGCCTTACCGATGGTGGAGTTGCTGTCGTCCCCGATGAGCCAGGAGAACCGAGGGTCCGTGCGCAGGGGATTCGTCGCGAAGTGTTCCTTGGCAAAATAGGCGCAGTCCGCGTACAGGGTCCCCAGGATCACGCCGTTCTTGAGGGTCCAGCGCTTCACGGCGTTGTCGTAGACCTTGACCAGGGCTCCGACCTCTTTGACCGCCGACGCGGGGTCCGCGTGGAGCGGAACGACGAAGAAGTTCTTCACGGCCGCCCGGGTGGTGCTGAACCTCGCGACGAACGGCTCACGCTCGAAGAGGTCGCCGGCGTCGGCATAGTGGTAGCTGTCGACCACCGTGAGCGCGCTCTTCTTGTAAAGAAAGGCGTATTGCTCCTTCGAACTCTTCCGACCCAGACGATTGCTCACGAGGATGCCGTATGCGTTGCCCGTCGCGGCGTTGACCTGGTTCAGGAGGGTCTTCGTCGTGGTGCCGGTCGTGTCCCGGATCTCCTGCACGAGGACGAGGTCGTACTGCTTGACGGTGTCCACGACGACCTTCATGACGTCCGCGTTCTGCGCCTTGGTCGAGTTGAAGTTCTGGATGTTCCAGCTCGCCACCTTCAGGGCCGCCGACGCGTCCCGGGCCCATGTCATCGAGCCGAGGGCGATCGTTGCTGCGACGAAGGTGTGTGTGAAGGTCTTCAGGCCAGGCATGGTGTTTCGTCCTCGCAGCGCTCCTGATGCAGGAGCGCTCGGGTCGGAAGTATACATCCGCGCCGCGGATTCCTACGGCAAGCGCACCGCGCGCGCCCAGCGTCGCGCTTGCACCCCGCACGTCGCTCGATCAGCGAGGGAGAGCGAGCTTGGGATGGGCCTCGACGAAGCTGAAGAACAACGAGTGGCGGAAGACGTAGCCGGAAGCTACTTCGCCTGGAAGCGCACCTGGTCGAGCGTGGCCCGGAGCACGCGCTGCTGCTGCGGGACTCCCGGCGGAGCAGGAGCCAGGCAACGTGTCGCAATCGCATGTCAACTCCGCGGCGGGGTTCGGGATGCGGCCCCACGGACACCTCACGGCGGGAAAGTTCCCTCGCCGCGCCGTGGCGCATCCAGGTGCACGGCCTCTCCACCGGCCCGGTGCACGGCCCCTGCGGCCCCCATCCGCGGCCCCCCCTCGGCCCCTCCGCACCAACCCCCTCAACAACGCCCCTCTCCTTCTTATGCTCCGCGGGCTCAGCGCCCCGAGGCGGCGTGCCCCAGGCCAGCCTTCAGGTGCTTGTCGTAGTGCGCCTGCAGGGCGGCGAAGTACCCGCGCTCCTCCCTGAGCTCCGCGAGCAGCCGCTCCGTCAGCGACTTCACCTCGGCGCTCCCCTCCGCCTCGGGCGTGCGGGAGCCCGGATTCTTCGGGCTGAAGAAGGCGCGGGTGGCCTCGGCCATCAGCAGGCGGCTGCTGGCGAAGAGCCGGCGGAGGATCTGGTTGATGGGGCGCGAGTCCACCTCCACGCAGGCGGCGACGATGGCGTCGTGGACCTTCCGCGGCGTGTCTCCGTTCAGCGAGGCCGCATCCAGGTCCCCGCGCTCCACCGCGTGGGTGAGCAGGAAGCCGTGGTGCAGGGACAGCGAGGCCATGTCCACGCAGTCCTTCACCCAGAGGACGAAGAAGACCTTCCGGAAGATCTTCCGCACGGGAAACAGCAGCGCGCCCTTGAGGAAGCCCCTCACCGCGCCGCCCAGGGAGGTGCTCACGTGGGAGCCGGCGAGCACCTGCACGGCCGGGTCCGGCGTGGGCAGGCCGTGCTCCCGGAGGAGCTGCCGGACCATGCTCTCGCGCGTCTGGCGAAGGGCATAGTCGTCCAGGAACGGCACCGGAATGAGTGGCGTCAGCCCGGAGGCGACGGCGAGGAAGGCCACTCGGCCAGGCAGGGGCGGCAGGTCGTTCATGCCCTGTTCATATGCCAGTTCCGCCCGCTCATTGCGTGGCGGCGGGGGCGGGCTTCGGTGCTTTCGAGGTATTTCGCACGAAAAAGAACGGGTTGGTGGCGAACATCCTCCAGGGCCTGGGGCTCACGCCCCGCGCGGAGACGCCGGACCGTGGCGCCGCCCGCCGTGCCACGCTCAGGCGCCCTGTGGGCTTCGACGGAGGAGCAGCAGGCCCGCCACCGTCACGAAGGCCAGCGCGGACACCGCGAGCGACAGGTGGATGTTGGTGACACTTCCCAGCAGCCCCACGGTCACGCCGCTGAACGCGCGCAGGCCGGAGGCCGACATGGTGAAGAGCCCCAGCACACGGCCACGGATGGTGTCCGGCGCATTCAGCTGCACGAGCGCCTGCGTCATGCTGCTGAAGGAGAGCTCGAAGAACCCGGCCAGGAAGAGCACGAAGATGGCCACCGGATACACGCGGACGAGCGAGAACGCGAAGAGCGCGCATCCCCACAGCAGGGCCATCTTCAACGCGGAGGCGGGCTCGGTCCGCAGCCAGGACCCGCGTGTCTCGAGCAGGATGCCCGCGAGCAGGGCCCCGGCCGCATCCGCTCCCAGCAGGAGCGTATAGGTCGCGCCGGGATCTCCATGGCCCAGGTCCTGGGCGAAGCCCGGCATCTGTGCGTGGTAGCTGTTGCCGATGAAGAAGGACGCCGTCCCCGCCAGCAGCACCATGGCCCCGACCACGGGCACCTCGCGCACGTCGCGGACGGTCTGGATGATGTCGGCGAGGCCCCGGACGGCCCGCTTGGGGCCCGCCGCCACCCCGCGGAAGTGCCGGCCATAGGGTGCGCGCACCAGCCAGAGCAGCAGCGGCAGGTAGAACACCGTGTTGACGAAGATGCCCCAGGTGGGACCGAGCGTCCGCATGATGAGGCTGCCCACGCCGGGGCCCACCAGCACCCCGAGATAGCGGGCCGTCGCGTTCAGGCGGACCGCGCTGGGCAGGGAGCGGGCCCCCACGATGTCATAGAGCAACATCTGGCTGGAGGTGCCCCACAGCACGCCCGCGCAGCCGTGAATCGTGAGCAGGACCATGGCGTGCCACACCTGCAGGGAATCCGTGACGAAGAAGTAGCCCCACCCCACGGAGGCGATGATGAAGAGCACCATCCCGCACTGGATGAGGCGCCTGGAGTCGAACCGGTCATTGAGCGCGCCCACCGGCACCGAGAACATCAGGAAGGGCAGCCAGTGGGACACCACCGCGAACCCGCCCAGCGCCGCCGAGTGGAACTTCTGGAACACCACCCAGTAGCTGATCACGTGCTCGATGTTGTCGGCCATCATCGCCAACATGAACGTGAGCAGGAAGGTTCGATAGCCCGGGGTGCGCAGCGCGCTCGACTCGGGGACTGCGTCCGCAGTGGAGATCATGGATGTTCACGCACAGGAGAGCGGGAAGTCCACCCTACACCAACTCACGTCACGGGACCGACACAGTCCCCGCCCGCGGCGTGTCACCGGCTCGTACCGCCAGGTCCTGCGCTGCACGTACGCGAGCGCCTGCGAGGTGTCCCCCCAGCCAGCGCCATGGTTGGTCCCGGGGAAATGTCGTGGGCTGCTACGGCCGGATGCCGAGCACGCCTTCCACGATGCGCTGCTCGAGGAACCCCGCTTGATGCAGTTCTGGCAGTCCCGACAGCAGCCGCACCCGGCGCCTGGCGTTGAGCACCGCATAGAGGTCATCGACCGAACGAGCGGAGCCATTCTTGTCTGTGCTACGTCACTGGGCCTGGTAGAGCAGCACCAGGGCAGCCCCCCCTCCTGAGGGCCGAACCCGCCGCAGGAGCCCCAGCCGAGGAGGTCCTGGAACTGGCCGATGCCGCCCGGGAGAGGCATCGCCGCCAGCGGCCCAGCCGTCGACGATCGGTGCGCCCCCATCAGGACGACGGGCGTTCGCCACGATCGCAAGGAGGTGGTGCGCCACCGCGGAATCCGGAGGAACCCGACGGGAGGAGCGCGAGAACGAACCGACCATGCGGGAGGGCCTGGCGCACTCCCGCATGGTGGTCTGGCCGCTTTTGGACCTGAGCGCGCTGGAGTCAGTCCCCCGCGAGCGTCGTCGTCTCGAGCGACGGGTCCTGCGCGATGTCCTGCTCCGCGAAGGCGATGGGACGCCACTGCTTCTCGGAGAAGCGCTCGAGCTGGTTGCGGTACAGGTCCGACGCCGGGTCCGCGCTCTGCCCGTAGGTGAGGAAGGCCCGGGCGCGGGGGCCGTTGTCGGTGTACTCCAGCGCCATCAGGAAGCTGGTGCCCGAGTTGATGACGTAGCCGTCCTCGGTGAGCCCGGTCGCGTTATCGAGCACGGTGCCGCGCGGGGTGGTCGGCTCCAGCGAGGTGTTGCTGGTGGCGTCGTAGGAGCAGATGTTCGTCACGCCGTCCACGTCGACGCCGCCGTGCAGGGCAACGCGCTCGGTGCCACGCGGGGCGTATTGGGCCTGGCCCAGCGGGGTGCTCACCTCGAGGCCCGCGGCCCTCAGCTTCAGCACGGCGGCGGCCAGCTTGTCCGCCAGCGGATCCGCCCCCGTCTCCGGGCGGGGCTTCAGGGTGTTGGGCGTGGTCAGCGGCGCGCTCGGCGAGAAGGGCGTGGCGAGCAGGGGGCCGGCGTTGAGGAGGGCGCTGTAGGTGTACGCGCTCATGAGCTGGCGCCACAGGGCGGCGCCCACGCTGTCGACGTCGTAGCGTCCGTTCCAGGCCGCCAGCACGTCGCAGGCCTGCGTCAGGTCCACCGTCAGCCCTTCGGCGGTGCCCGTGGGCGAGGCCTTGCAGCGCCGCACCACGTCCGCTAGCAGCAGCTCGGCGGTGGAGCTGCGGTTGGAGAGGATGGCGTCCTGCAGCTCCTCGAGCGTGAAGCGCCCGTCCGCGCCGGAGGCACCTCCCTCGCTCACCTCGGTGAGCAGCTGGGCGTTCATGCGCGTGCGCGGCGTGCGCGGCGTGCCCTCCTGGCCCTGGAGCGGCGAGAAGCCCGTCAGGGGCTGCGCCGGGTTGGCCAGCCAGTGGCTGTCATTGGAGTTGAAGACGAAGTCCCGGCGCTGGAGCTGTGGGGCTCGGGCGAAGGGAATCAGGCCCGGGCTGCGCGCGCCCGGCTCCTCCACCCACTCGTCGCGGGAGGTGCTGCCGTCCAGCAGCACGACGCTCGACCTGAGCAGCCGTGCCTGCGGCGAGTCGGGATTGGCCACCGCCGTTGCCCAGGCCTGGAGCGTCTCCGGGCGCAGGTTGGGCGTGGCCGCCGCGTCCGCGTACCAGACGTCGCCCTCCGGCGTCGTCGCCATCGTGTGCACCCAGGGGATGCCGCCCACGTTGGCGAACACCTGCTGGAACTCCTCCAGGCTGTTGGCCCGGCTCATCCCCAGGAACTGGGCGATGAGGGACTCGTTGTCCAGGTTGGCGTCGCGGTAGCTGAGGGTGAGCTGGCTGCTCCAGCCGATGCCCGCGAGCGAGATGATGGGGCCGTGGTGGCTGCTGTAGTAGGTGCGCGTCATTTCGGTCAGCGAGCCGTCCGGCTGCCGCACCTGGAGGGTGATGGGACGCGCCGTCATGTCCCGCACCTGGCCGTCGTAGAAGTAGGAGGTAGGCTTGCCGGGCACGAGCGGCAGCGTGTAGGCGGTGAAGCGCGCGCCGAGCGATACGGTGTGCGTCCACGCCACGTGCTCGTTGAAGCCGATGAGCACGCCGGGTACGCCGAGGAGGCCCACGCCGTACACGTTGAGCTTGCCCGGAACGGTGAGGTGGCTCTCCCACAGCCGGAGCTCACCTTCCCAGGGGAAGTGGGGGTTGGCCACCAGCATGCCGCGCCCGCTCTCCGAGCGCTCCGCGCCCAGGGCCCAGCCATTGCTCCCAATCTTCGTCGCGTCCACCTCGCGCAACAGCGGGAGGCTCTCGGACTGGAGGGTCGCGCCAGTGCCAGGAGGCTGCGCGGCGGCGATGGCGCCCAGCAGCCGGTTGCCGCTGAGCAACAGTCCCAGCGCGCGGTGGTAGGCCGTCAGGTCCACCTCGGTGATGGGCTTCACCCATGGCTGGCCCGCGCAGGGCAGGCGCTCGGCGAGCGGCAGCGAGAGGAAGTGATTGAAGCCGGCCACGTACCCGGAGATGAGCTCGCGCACGTCCTCGGGCTCGCGCGACCAGGACTCCTCGGCGCGCCGGGGCAGGTCCAGCACCCGGAAGGCGAAGTCCGTGGCCACGTTGACACCGTTGGGACCGGCGCCGAGGTAACGGGCCCGCTCACCGCGCACCTTGAGGAGCTGGTCGAGCAGGGTGCAGGCGTTGTCCTGGGCGAAGGCATAGCCCTGGCCATAGCCCGCGGAGCCCAGGTCCCTGGCGGTGATGTGGGGCACGCCGAAGCCGGTGCGGCGGATGGTGGCCTGATAGCGGGCCGGGGAGTCCGGCTCCGGCTCCGGCTCATCGCAACCGGTGGCGGTGGCGGCCAGTGCGAGCGCCAGCAGGGTGGGTCTCAAGGAGAGGCGGAAGGGATGGGAGTCGCTCAGTGGGGTCATGTCCGATGGGGTGTGTGAAAGGGGACTGCGACGGCTCTGATAGCCCATGGGCCTGACGCGGGGAAATGACGAGCACGGGAATCCATCCCGAGAAGTCGGGCGGCGGCTCCCCGGGTTGGCTGAAGAAGATGAGGACCACCAGAGGACGATGGTTCGCACGCTGCTTCGCATGGGGTGGCTTCATGCCTTCAACCGCGTCAGGATTCTCGAGCTCCTGGCGGGGCGCTGCGACTGAGACGGCGAAGGGAGAGCTCCGCCAGCAGCAGGACCGGGGCCAGCAGCACGGCGCTGAACCAGCTCAGCGTATAGGCGATGCCGAGGACGAGGCGGGAGTTGTCTCCCTCCAGCGTGCCGGACAGCAGGCCCACGGCATCGCGGCCACCGAACAGGTGCAGCAGCAGGAAGAGCGCGTCCATCAGGTGCTCGCGGATGCGCTCACGAGCGATGATAAGGTCAGCGCTCGCCTCACCGGGCGTCTGGGAGAGGATCGTACATGCGCTGGCTCTTCATCATCCCGCTGGGGCTGCTCGCCACAGGCTGCTTCGCCATGGCCATCGTGTTTGGCGTACAGGCCATCGACCTTCAGGCCCACGCCTTGCGCATCCCCGGAATCGTCATCGGGCATCGCCAGGATACGTGCAGTTCCACGGACAAGAACAACCGAAGCATTTCCTACACGTGTTTCCAGAATCGCGTGCGCTACGAAGTGCAAGGAGTCACTCGGGAAGCTCTTGCCGAGGGGGAGCGCAGGCGCGAGAAAGACAACCTGGGCGCGGGGGTAAAGCTCCTCGTGGATACGCGCACGGAGCCCTTCAGGGTGCACCTCGAGGATTCCGGGCCATGGATTGTCCCCGTCCTCGGCCTGGTGTTCGGCACCCTCTGCCTCGGGTCAGGCTTGATTCAAAGTCCCACGGGAGAGGTCATCCCACCCGGGCCTACGGCTGAAGTATAGTCCCGCCTACAGGCGCCCACCGGAGGCGAGCAGCCGCGGGCAGATCGCGAGGGGGAGCGCCAGCACAGAGCCGGAGACGGGCCGGACAGGTCCGGGGAGAAGAAGGATGAGTGGGAAGAAAAACCGGGGCGGGAGGACTGGCGGGCCATCCACACCCCAAGCGGGAAACGGGAAGGGGAAGAAGGACGAGCAGGAAACCCCCTCCCGCGTGCAGAGGATGATGGCGAGCCTGGGGCTGACATTCAAGGAGGTAAAGGACCCCCGGGCCCGCCGGGGACAGAGGCACCCGCTGGCGGCGATGTTGATGCTGCTGGTGCAGGCGCTGGCGGTGGGGCGGCGGGTGTTGAGGCATGCCGAGGCGCTGGGGGAGGACATGCTGCGCGAAGGCACGGCGCCCGAGGGGCTGAAGCGGCCGGTGTCCGACACGACGTTGGATAGGCTGCTGGGGAAGTTGGAGCCAGAGGGGTTGGAGCAGGAGGTGCACCAGATGGTGCACCGAGGCCTGGAAGTGGGGCTGATACGCCATGAGCTCTTCGCCCGGGGCGTCGTCAGCATTGACGGGAAGGCAGGGGAGAGCACGCCGGGGCAGCCGCCGTGCGAGCCGAGCCACACGACGAAGGATGAGCAGGGGCGGGAGTACTGGTACCCGTACGCGCTGCGCGCCAGTCTCACCAGCAGCGCGGCCCAGCCGGTGCTCGACCAGAAGTTGCTGGAAGGCAAGCAGGGAGAGGCGACGGCGTTCCCGGAGTTGTTCAAACGGGTGGTGGAGAAGTTCGGGCGGCATTTCGAGTACGTGACAGTGGACGCGGGAATGACGAGCGCGGCCAATGCGCGGGTGGTGAGGGAGGCGGGCAAGCACTACCTGATGGCGCTCAAGGAGAACTTCCACCGGCTACATGACAAGGCGTGGGTGGCGCTGGCGGTGGCGCCAGTGAAGGTGCGCACGCGCGAGCGGACGAGCGGGGAGTGGGTGGAGAGGGAGTTGAGGGTGGTGGACAAGCCGCCAGAGGAGGACTTTCCCGGCGCCCAGCAATGGGTATGGGTGAGGCAGACGCGAACCAGAGACGGCGAGCTGCCGAAGGTGGAGACGCGGCTGTTCCTCACCTCCATTCCCACAGGGCAACTGTCCCCGGAGCGGATGCTGACGCTGGTACGCCGGCACTGGGGGATTGAGAACGGGCCCAACTGGACAGCGGACGTGGTGCTGGAGGAGGACAGCGCCTCGCCCAGCCTGCGAGGCAATGCACCCCTGGTGCTCAGCTGGCTGCGTTTGCTGGCCTACAACCTGCTGGCCCTGGTGCGCACGCACCTGCCGACTCGCGACAAACGGCCCCAAAGCTTCGCACGCACCATGGAGGTGCTCTACCAGGGCCTGTTGGGTCTGGCCGTGCTGCCCGAGAGTCTGGCCACACTTGCCTGAGCGCCCGCCAGCTGCTCCCGCTCCGGCCTTCCCGCGCCTCTTCTCCCCTGGCTGTTCGGCCTGTGTACCTTCACTCCTGTCCTTCCACGGCGCCCCTCTTTCAGGCGCCGTCCGGAGGGATGCTCCCTCTTTGCCTGTGAATGTCTGGACTTGCTCTCCGCCTCTTCAAAACCTCTCCTATGGACTTTGGATCAATCCTGCTGCCTCGGGTTGGCGATCCTCATCTTCAGACATCCGTGGTGAACCCTCGTCGGCCAGGGCGCGCAGCAGCGCCAGAGTCCTCGACCGGCGAGGGGGCCCCGGCATCGAGCCGAGGCCCCCCTGCCACGACTGGACCGTCAGTGAATACGAGCCATGGGCGGGCACACGCGAGCGACGGCCCACCCTCTTTTCGGGCAGGCCTTGGTTCAGCCCTGGAGCACTTCTCGAGCTCCAAGAGGAAGGGAATCCATCTTGGGAACGCCATCCACACCCCGTGTGAGGGCGCCTTTTCCTGGAGGGCTAATAGACGCCGATGAGGCGCGCCCGGTACTCGAACGTTGATTGCTCCAAGAGCTTGGGCTCGAGGAGCAGATCGAGGGGAATCATGAGCAGGCCCGAGGTCATTGAGGACGCGATCGCCTTCGTCAACCTCCCGGGCGGGTGGTGCCAGCCCTCGACCAGCCATCGGGTCCTGAGCTCCTCCTCATCCCGGATCACCTCGGGAGGGGGTGGCTTCAGCTCACCCAGGGAGGCGGGCACGACCTTCAGCACGAACGCATCGAAGAGGCGATTTCCCGAGCCCTGCTCGAGTCTGGCGCCCAGGAGCGATCCACTTCGGGAGTGGCGCAGCTCGAGCTTGACCGTGAGCAACGCGCCCCGGCTCTCCAGCGCCTCGAGTGTCTCGCGGGCCTGCGCGGGCCCGATCATTCTGAGGACCGCCTCCGGATCGTCCCTGAATAGCGAATTGAGCTTCTCGCTATGCAACGGCGTGCGGGAGGGAGGTGAGTACCCCGGCCCACCCGTCCGGCCGTATTCCTCGGCGGCCTCGGTGTAGTTCTTCAAGAGGCCCGCGAGGGGATTGTGGATGCCGAGCTGCGCGGGCGTTCCTCCATCCGCCCGCGCCAGGGCTCCCTCGAGTGAGTCCCGAGCCTCTTCCAGGTAGGGATGCCCTCCGATGCCCCGGGCACGCCCTTCCGCCATGTCGTCGTCGAGCCAGTTCTGGACGCGTGCGGTGAGCCGCTCCGATTCCTCTTCCGGCGACTCGGGCCGGAGCTCGGGATCACCCGGGCGCAACGTCCTCCCGCGTGACTCCGCTGGCCCCACCGCGACGGACCCCTCCGAGGGCGGCGCCGTCATCCAGGACGGGACGAGCACGGGCGCACGCGGCACGTCGGCTTCCGCCGTCCCGGCGAGGGGTGGGTCCGAGGGCTCTTTCACGGGCGCCGCGCGTGGGCGCTCGGCGCGGGTGGCGGGCCGGGTGCGCTTGGGGCCCTTCGCGGGAGGGGGTTTCGGCACCTCGGCGACGGACGGCCGCGCCTCGATGAACTCCAACTCCACGGAGAGCGGCTCCGGCTCCGCCCGCGTCAGGGCAGGAGCGGGGGGAACCGGCTCCACCTCCAGCCACAGCCAGACCCCGAGCAGCAGGTGCAGGAGCACCGAAACGAGCAGGGGAAGAGAAAGCCTGTCGCGGGAAGCGCGTGCACTCATGACGGTGACCATCCTCGACTCCCGAGGGCGTCACGGACAAGCCCCTCTCCCCTTCCCCGAGTGGGAATGCCCTCCGGGCGACGAAGCTGCTCAACAACCCGTACACCATGGGCCTATGAGCTGGGAGTGCCGCGGCCGTGAGCCCCGGGGTGGATGCCCGGCGTCAGACAGAGGGGGCGTCGGGAATCCAGGAGCCGTGGAGCCCCAGGCCACGCTGGAGCGCCAACTCGTGCAGTAGGCTGAACGGCGGCTCGACCCGAAGGTCCAGGGCCTGGTGGCGAGGCACGAGTGCGCTTCTGGACCCGGCTGCACGGACTGCTCAGCCTGGAGCTCCTGGGTCACTTCGCGGTCATGGGCATCGACCCCGCCCTTCTCTACACGGCCGAGGTCGATGCCCTGCTCGGCGGCGAGGAGCCTCCACGGGTCTTCGGTACGTCGAGTGGGCAGGGTCGAGGAACCGAGGCCGTGCGCACGGGGAGGACTTGGGGTTCAAGGGTGTGCGGAGCCGCGCGATGGCCATGGGACGCAAGTCCCCGCGAGAGTTCGAGGCATGAATGAGACAGGGGCACGACCTGGGGTGCCAGAAAGCCGCGGCTGTGCATGACAGGGCGCCTGGCTCCGCTGCCCTGCTGGCCGGGTTGCAGTCGAATCTGTCGGCGCTCCGGAGCTCGGTCCCCAGCTGCCTGCTTCTACTGCGAGGGGCTACGCCGCTACTGGCAGGGGCGGAGTCAACTCCATGCCTCCGCAGCACAGCAGTATCATCGCCCTGAATGCCTTGGGATTGCGGAAGCCATAGGCGCGACGGATGAGGGCTCGAATCTTGTTGTTGATTCCCTCCACCACTCCGTTGCTCAGCCCCGTCTCGACATAGGCGAGAATGCCGTCCTTGTGCCGCTGGACTGTCTTCGCCAGCTTCGCGAAGGGGGCGAGCCTGGAGTGGCTGGCCCACTGACACCACTTGTCCAGGTGCTCCGAGGCCCGCTTGGGCCGCACGTAGTCCATGCCCCGTGCCAGGCTCTCCTTGAGCAGATAGGCCCGGTAGAGCGTCTGGTTCGTCTTCTTCAACTCGCTGAGCTTCTCTCCCTGGCGCACCGTCAGGTTCCACGGATTCTTCAGCAGCGCCCAACGGCTGTGCTTGAGCGCCTTGCCCTCCTGGCTCCCCGCCTGCTCCCGCACCTGCTGCCGGCGCACCGTGTCCAGCGCTTCGTTCGCCAGCTTCTGCACGTGGAAGCGGTCGAACACCTTGCGCACGTGTGGGGCCCGGTTGCCCACCGCCTTGCTGAAGGCCGCCGACAGGTCCATCGTCGCGTGCGTCAACTCCTTCGTCCTCTCCTCTCCCAGCTCGTCGAAGAAGCCGTTGAGCGTCTCTTCGCTCTTCCCCTCCGCCACCCAGACGACTCGCGAGCGCAGGTGGTCCACCACCAGACTCACGTACTGGTGCCCGGCGCGCCAGCCCAGCTCGTCCACCCCAATGACTTGCAGCCCCTCCAGGCGCCCAGGCGACAGGCGCTCCTCCACCAGCCGCTCGATGATGGTGCCCACCGTGCGCCAGTTGATGCCCAGCAACCGGCAGATGGACGACTTGTCCAGGCGTTGCGCCTGCCAGGCCACCAACTCCTCGAAGCCGTGCGTGAAGCTCGAGCCGTGCGCCGCCCAGGGCACCCGCTCCACCCTCACTCCATGCTCCCGGCAGCGCACCCGGCGCGGGGCGTACCGCAGCCAGAAGATGGTTTCTCCCAGCGCCAGGTGCCGCCACAGGCGCCCGGGTTTCGTGTCGTAGCCTGGGGCGGGCCGGCCGCACACTCCACAGCGCGGCTTGCGCTGGCGGGGGCGCACCTGCACCACCAGTCCCCCGGGCCCCATCTGCACCCCGCGCACGCTCATCCCCTGGATGCGCAGCACGCGCCCCATCACCTCCCCCACACTCGGCCCCGCCACTCCCCGCCTCCCCGCCAGCACTCGCAGGGGCGGCACGCACTGCAACTCCGCGACCAGGGCTCTTGCGAGAGTGACAGCCACCTCTCCGCACTGCCCCTCTCCCATCTCTCACCGGAGACCCTCCGTCCATCCTGTCGCGCCCACCTCAGCTACAGAAGATCCGGCGAGAGCAGGAGGGGTGAGAGCGATTGTGAAGAACCTGGGACTGCCCACGGCAGGAGCGAGGCAGGTCCCGGCGAGAGGGCCTCCTCAGGCCGCGTGGTGTTGAGGCGCGAGCCGCCCGGGACAAGAGAGCCAGGCCCCTGCCGCGCACCTCATGGGAGGGAGGCCAGGGCTGGGGTGTCCCAAGGGGCTGCGCGGCTTGTGCACCGCCCTGCAGCACTGCTCGAGCGGCCCCCGTCAGCGGCCCTCCTCGGCCCCTGCGCTCCAGCCCTCACCCTCAACATGGCCTCTATCCCGCCCATACGCCGGAGGCTTCATGCGCCACAAGAGACTTCATCGGCCGTGCGCGCCGTCCTTCCGCTGGCGGTGGGGTTCGAACAACACGGGCGGGTCGTGGTACCCGACGTATCCCCAGATTTCGAACCACTCGGATACGCGCATCGTGGTCACCCACTCCACGATGGAGTGACGGAGCGCCGCTCCGACCCGCGGCGACGTGGTGAAATGTGGTTTGGCCTGAGGTGGTGCGGGGTGCCGCGAAGAAATCGCCGGCACCCGTGCGCCACCTGGCTTCGGGCCGTGTCTCCGGAGTGGAACGCTGAGTGATAATGACAATTCAACATCGAGCTGAGTCCTTCGTGATACGTGCAGAACAATCGGGAGCTCGTCTGTGAGAATCGCCACCCTCGTCCTTGCCTGTGCTTTATGTGCCGCTTCGAGCCTCGGTTGCGACGGCCCTGCCTCCGACACCCAGCCCCCCACGGCCCCTGGCGCTCTGACGGGTCTCGAGCTCTCGTCCAGCGCCGTCGAACTGTCGTGGAGCGCGGCGACCGACAACGTGGGGGTGACAGGCTACCTGGTGCTTCGTGATGGCACCCAGGCTGGCACGGTGTCCGCAACGGAGTTGAGCTATCGGGACAGCGGCCTGGCCTCCGGCACAACCTACTCGTATACGGTGAAGGCCCAAGACGCGGCCGGCAACGTGAGCCCGGCCTCCAACACCGCCAGCACCGCGACCCGTTCGCTCTCCACGGATGCGACGCCGCCCTCGGCACCCAACACCCTGAAGGCGACCGCCGCTTCGTCCGGACAGGTGAACCTGACGTGGGGCGCGGCCACGGACGACGTGGGCGTGACGGGCTACATCCTCTTCCGCGACGGAACCCAGGTGGGCCTGGCACCCGGGACGGCGTTGGCCTACCAAGACGGTGGCCTGGTCCCCAACACCAGCTACTCGTATACGGTCAAAGCCCAAGACGCTGCTGGCAATGTGGGGCCTGCGTCCAACGTGGCGACCGCCACCACTTTGGCTGCCCCGACTGGCTGCGGCTGTACGGGCAACCCGGGAACCCTCACCCGCGACGTGAGCGGGCCGTGCATTCGCTACGCGGCACCGTCGGGGGCGGCGAACGACATCGTGTTCCGTTTTGACTCGCCCTACACCTGCGGCACCTACGTGAACGGCGACTACTGGGTGGTCGTCGGGTCGAGCGGACGCGTCAACATCACCGGCATCTCTCCCGCCGCCTCCGGCGGCCGTCACGGCGCTGGCATCAACCCCGACGGCAGGATCGGTGCTTCTCAGTCCTGGGACAGCCGGTTCCGGAATTACAAAGCGGGGCTTACGTTCCCCTATGCCGCCAAGGCGGGAGACGCGGTGATCAAGTACGTCTCGAGGGACTCCACCTCCACGATGAAGACCCTGGGACAGTTCGCGGCCGTGGTGACGGTACTCGCCGCGCCGCCAGCGGATCCGGCCAATGAATTCAGGCCCCCCTATGTTGGAACCTATCGGCCGGTTTTTTCCGCGACGAAGCTCCGTATGGACCGTCTCTCGCGCCTGCCGAACACGGGGGCGGTGAAGTCCAATTCCATCAGCCAGCAGACGGCCGAAAAATGGACTCAACATCTCCGCCTCGACTACACGGCAGACAGCGTGGACAACGACATCATGCCGCCGGCGGACGCCAACCCCAATGGCAAGTCCTGGTCCGGCGACATCTGGCAGTTCGACACCGAGCTCCTGGGCTGGCTCAACCTGGCGGATGTCTGCGGCAGCCCTCCCTGCACGGCGCAACAGGACAACGAGGCCAAGCTGAAGACCCTCATCGGCTACGTCCAGCACGGAATCGATGTCTGGGCCACCCAGCACATGGGAGTCAGCTTCGAGCGAGGAGGCGGCGGCAACGGCGCTGGAAAGCTGCTCACCTGGGTCTGGGCGGCAACGCTGCTCGACGAGCCCCAGCTCTCCATGGACTTCGCCACGCTCAATGCGGGCCACTTCTTCGAGACGTCGTCCTATTACCGCGGCGCGAACAACGTGGCACTCTGGGGACAGTTGACCGGCAGCGAGCAGGAATATTGGGATGACGTCGCGGCTCCCCCGGGTTTGACCAAGACGATCCGGGATCCGTACGGCTATATCGACGGTGGGGCCATCCCTGGCACTTCGTATCAAGACAACACAGCCATGCAGACGAAATACACCGCGATGCTCATGCGGCTGATGCCCGCGCTTCGCAACCGCTGGCCGCTCAACGCCAGCGTGATTCTCGACTACGCAGATCGATGGGTGAACGTCGGAGCATGGGCCAAGCCGGATCCTTGCGCGCCCCGCTCGGGCACCTACGGCGTCAACTACGGCCCCAACGGCAGTGGCTCCTGCGTCGCCGGCTCGGGCCGGTTCCCCACGGGCCACGGGTACAACAAGGACGGAGGCAATCGCAGCGACGCCTTCGGCAACGCGTTCTGGAGTGCCTACCGGGCGTGCGCTGAGACCTGCACGTGCCCGAACCAGTCGTGCGTTCCCTAGGAGCGTGTCGGAGAACCCCACCGCTGGGGGTGGGGTAGAGGGGTGACGCCCCAGGTGGTCCTTCATCTGGGGGCGTACACCAAGGAGTGCGGCCAGCCGCCCTACCACCCGGTGATGATGACGTTGCTGCTCATGTACGCCTACACGCGCGGCATTACGAGCAGCCGGGAGATTGAGCGGCGGTGCGAGACGGACATCGCCTTCCGCTACCTGACGGGAGGAGAGCGGCCCGACCACGACACGGTGTGCGCCTTCCGGGTGAGACACCTGGAGGCCTTCCGAGCCCTCTTCGTGGACACGCCGCGGGTGGCCAGCCAGTCGGGGCTCGAGAAGGTGGGGCACCTGTCGGTGGACGGCACGAAGATGAAGGCCAACGCCAGCAAGCACAAGGCCATGAGCTACGGGCGAATGGACGAGGCGATGGAGAAGCTGGACGAGCAGGTGGCACGCCTGCTGGCGGAGGCCGAGGCGCTGGATGCACAGGAGGACGAGCGCCACGGCAAGGGACGGCGTGGGGACGAGCTGCCCGAGGAGATGAAGAATCCAAAGAAGCGCGCCGAGCGGCTGCGGGAGGCGGCGCGCCAGGTGGCGGCGGAGAAGAAGGTGGCGCTGGCGGTGGAGAAGGAGAAGCGCCGGGAGAGGATTGGCCAGGCGAAGCAGGAGTTGGAGGAGCAGGCCAGGAAGAAGGCCCAGGCCGAGGGCAAGGAGCCCGAGGAGGCGCAAGGTGCGAGGAGAATTCTCGCTGGCGTGCGCCGTCCACAACCTCAAGAAGATGTGGAAGCAGGGTTGGGCGCTGCCTGGCCTGGCCGCGCAGGCCGCGTAGCGGCGAGGTCGCCGCGAGGCGGCACGACGAGTGGTCGTTTCGTCCTCCCCTCATGACCACTGCGCCTGTAGCGCCATATGGTGCCTGCTATGCGTCACTGTCCCTCTGGCCGATTCCCCGACACGCGCCTAGCCTGTGAGGCCGCATGGCGAGCATCGGTCACGTGGCGGTGGGAATGGCACTCGGACGTCTCGGCGCGGGAGCGGCACCGCCGGGGCGTGTGGCCGCGTCCATGCTGGTGTTGTCCGCGCTGTCCATGCTGCCGGACGCGGATGTCATCGCCTTCAAGCTGGGGATTCCCTACGCGGCGACGTGGGGACACCGGGGAGCCTCGCACTCGCTCTTCCTCGCGGCGGTGGTGGCCCTGGGGATGGCGGCCGGAACGCGCATGGCCCGAGGGCCGGCACTGAAGGTGGGGCTGCTCAGCTTCGCGGCCCTGGCGAGCCATGGACTGCTGGACGCGATGACCACGGGCGGCCTGGGCGCCGCGCTCCTCTGGCCCATCAACAACCTCCGCTACTTCTTCCCGCTGCGCCCCATCCCCGTGGCCCCCATCGGCGCGGGCATGCTCTCCACGCGGGGCCTGTACGTGGTGATGGTGGAGCTGGTCCTGTTCCTGCCCTTCTGGGCCTACGCGCTCTGGCCCCGTCGCCGGACAGTGCAGATCTGATCCCCCATGCGCCTCTTCGTCGCCGTCACGCTTGGGAAGACCATCGAATCCGAGGCCACCGCGGCCCTCCAACGTCTCAAGGGCCTGGCGCCTCGAGTGCGCTGGGTGCCGCCAGCCAACCTGCACCTCACCCTGAGCTTCCTCGGAGAGGTGGAGGCCGAGCGGCTGCCCGCCGTGAAGGACGCCCTGATGGGCGTGGGACCGAAACACGCCCCCCTGGTGCTGACCATCGAGGGTGGGGGGAGCTTCGGCTCGCCATCGCATCCCCGGGTGCTATGGGCGGGAGTGGGCGGAGACACGAAGGCCCTGGGGGCGCTGCAGGCGGATGTCGCCGGAGCGCTGAAGCCGCTGGGCTTCGAGCCCGAGCACCGCGAGTACGCCGCGCACCTCACGCTGGCGCGGGCGAAGGTCCCCCGGGGAGACCGGGAGCTGGCCGAGTGCGTGCGCGCGCTCCAGGACGCGAAGTGGGGCGAGGCACGGGTAGACCGGCTCGTCCTCTTCGAGAGCCTGGGTGGCCAATACCATTCGCGCGCCGAGGTCCCCCTGGCACCCACCATGCAGTGAGGACCGGCCGGGCGCGGAGGTCGCGCCAGAAAGGACCGGGTTTCGATGCGTTGGCGGATGCTCTCGGTGCTGCCCCTGTTGCTCCTGGCCCACGGCGCGGTCGCCGCGCCACAGCCGCTCGAGGCGAAACTGAGGACGGGGGACCTCGTCTTCCACACCTCGCGCTCGCGGCAATCGGCGGCCATCCAGGCGGCGACGGACAGCCCCCTGTCACACGTGGGACTGGTGGAGGTGACGCCTTCGGGAGTGTTCGTGGTGGAGGCGGTTCAGCCGGTGCAGCGGGTGCCGTTCGCGAAGTGGAAGGCGCGCGGGATGAACGGGCGCATCCTGGTGCTGCGGCCCGAGCAGCTCGCCGAGGAGAAGCGGGAGGCGGCGGTGGCGGAGGCCCGGCGGCACCTGGGCAAGCCGTACGACTGGCGCTTCGGGTGGGGGGACGAGGCGATGTACTGCTCGGAGTTGGCGCGCAAGGCGTACTCGGCCGCCGCGCAGGTGGATTACGGCAAGCTGGAGCGCCTGGGCACACTGAACGTGAAGAAGCTGGGGCCCGCCATCCGGGAGCGCTACGGCGGGAAGGTGCCCCTGGAGCTGGAGCTCATCACCCCGGCGAGCCTGGCCGCGGACGAGCGCCTCACGGTGGTGCACTCGGACTTTCCGGGTGTCCGCTGAGAGACGAAACGAGGGCATAATGCGCGACCATGTTCCCGCGTGTTCCGCTCCTCGTTGGCGTTCTGGCCCTCCTCGGCACCGGCTGCCGCAACAATGACGGGGCGGTGAAGCTCACCGTCTCCTACGAAGGCTTCAAGCCCGGCTGCATCCGGGTGGCGGTGAAGGATGCACGGGGCGAGGGCGAGGCGCGCACGACGGAGCTCGTGGGCAAGGGAGAGGCCACCGGAGGCGCGGTGACGGTGGCCGCCTTCCGCGAGGCCAGCTGGAGCAACACCCTGACCCTCACCGCCGAGGCCTTCGAGAAGGCGTGCACGGGCAAGGGGGTGGTCACCTCCACCGAGACGGTGACGGTGGACAAGGGCGCCGTGGTCAACCTCGAGCTGAAGCTGGCGGCCGACGACAAGGACCAGGACGGCTACGTGTCCGAAGCCACCGGGGGCAGCGACTGCGACGATGACAGCATCGAAGTGAATCCGAGCGCGCAAGAGCTCTGCAACAACCGGGATGACAACTGCGACCGCAAGAGGGACGAGGGCTTCGAGGTGGGTGCCCGGTGTGACGCGGCTGGTGGCTGCAAGGGCGCCTGGACCTGCAATACCGAGGGCGCGCGCACCTGCGAGCAGAGGCCAGACATGTGGCGCCCCGATGAGGACAAGGATGGTCAGGGCTCGAAGGAGGGCCCAGGCCTCTCGGCTTGCAATCCGCCCGAGGGCTACGTGGGTAACAGCGACGACTGCGACGACACCAACGCGCAGCGCTACGTGGGCGCCACCGAGCTGTGCAACGAGGTGGATGACAACTGCGACGGCACCGCGGACGACGGGCTGCGCGTGGGAGAGAGCTGCACGGGTGAAGGCGACTGCACGGGCAAGCGCGTCTGCGCCCCGGATGGAAGCGTGGCGTGCGACAGCCCCAAGCCCACCACGCTGTACGCGGACAACGACCAGGACAGCCACGGCGCGCCTGACGCGGCGGTGACGAACTGCGGGCCCACCCGCCCCGGCTACGTGGCCATCGCGGACGACTGCGACGACACCCTGGCCAACGTGTACACCGGCGCGACGGAGCTCTGCGACGCGCTGGACAACAACTGCGACGGCACGAAGGACGAGGGGCTTGGCCTGGGCGAAAGCTGCGGCGAGGAGCTGGGCTGCACGGGCGCCAAGGCCTGCGCGGCGGACGGCAGCGTCCAGTGCGCCTACACCACCCCGCCCTCGACCTACTACCCGGACGAGGACCTCGACTCCCATGGGAAGACGGACGCGGGCGTCCTGACCTGCACGCCGAACACCGGGTACATCCTCCAAGCCGGTGACTGCAACGACGGCAACCCCTTCACGCACGCGGACGCGCGCGAGCTGTGCGACCAGGAGGACAACAACTGCGACGGCACGGAGGACGAGGGCGACGTGTGTCCCACGGGCGGCGGGAGCTGGGCGAGTTATTCAACGGGAAACGGAGATGACTGGCGCTCCGTGGCCGTCTGGGGCAATGGGGGCGTGTGGGTCACCGGAGGCACCAACCTCCTGCAGGTGCGCAAACCCGGGGAAACGACCTTCGTGACCCCCGAGGGGAAGTGCTCGGGAGTGTGGAATGCCGTCTGGGTGGATCCGCGAGATGGCAAGGCCCTACTCGGAGGGGATGATGCCATGTTGGGCAGCCACCTGCCTGGCGCCACGAGCTGCGACTACAACGGGGCCCATGCCACGGACACGGATGTGAGGGGCATCATCGGAGTGCCCGTGCCCGGCGGCGACTTCGACATCCACATCATCGGCAAGGACAAGCTCTATCCCTACAATGGGCGCGCGTTTCGCTTCGTCGACTTCAGCACCCCCCTCGAGGCCAAGGCTGTAGAGGACCAACTCTGGGATGCGCATGGCATCTCACGGGAGGTGCTCTTCGCGGTGGGCGGCCAGAACAGGCCCGAAATCGATGCGCGCATCTTCCGCTTCAATCCGAGCCAGAACACCTGGGTCGACGAGAACGTCCAGAGCATCTCGGGCATCGCGGACAAACGCCTCCTCGGTGTCTGGGTCGTGAACTCGCAGCTGGCCTATGCCGTCGGAGAGGGTTCCTCCATGCTCATGTGGAACGGCACCTCGTGGAATCCACACCCGGCGCCTGCCTCGGAGAGCCTGCGCTCGGTGCTCGCTTTCGGAAAGAACTCCATCTACGTCACCACCAGCAGCGGAAAGCTCTACCGGTACAACGGCAGTACCTGGAACGAGGCGTCCGGCGTGAGCACCGGGCAACCCCTCAACGACCTCGCCGGCACCAGCCCGGAGGACATCTGGGTGGTGGGTGACAAGGGGAAACGCTTCCACTGGCCGCAGTGAGCGTGGCGCCTCAGGGAGCGGAGGGGCGCACGGCCACGACGAAGCGCCGGCGGAACAGGAAGGGCGTGCCATGCGCGGCCGCCGGGTAGTCCTGACGCAGGAGAGGCCGCAGGGTATCGAGGAAGGCCTGGCCCTCCTCGGGGCCGAGCGCCGTGAGCACCGGCCGCAGCGTGGTGCCGAGCAGCCACTGCAGCACGGCGTCCTCACCTGGGAGCACGTGGAGGTAGGCCGTCTCCCAGGCATCCACGGAGAAGCCGAGCCGCGCGAGGTGGGCCTCGTAGAAGGCGAGTGGCTCCGCATGCCCGCGGCGCACGTTGGTGAGCGAGGGGGCGAAACGGGGGAGCGCCCGCACCTCGTCGATGCGCCGGTGCGAGGGCTCCTCGAAGTTGGCGGGAACCTGGAAGGCGAGCACCCCGCCCGGAGCGAGCAGCCCCACCAACCCCGAGAGCAGGGAGGCATGGCCGGGCAGCCAGTGCAGGGCGGCGTTGGAGACGAGCACGTCGAGCGGCGAGGAGGGCCGCCAGCGTGCGAGGTCGGCGAGCTCGAAGCGGACTCGCTCGGGGGCGGGGCGGCGGAGGGCCTCGGCGATCATCGACTCGGACGAGTCGACACCGGCGACATGGGCTCCGGGCCAGCGCTCGGCGAGGGTGAGGGTGAGGTCACCCGTGCCACAGCCGAGGTCGGCGACGAACCCGGGAGCGGACACCGGCACCCGCGCGAGCAGCTCGAAGAAGGGGCGCTTGCGCGCGTCTCGGAAGTGCTCGTACTGCTGGGGATCCCACATGAGGTGCCTCCGCGAGTCCTGGCCGCGCGAGGCGCCCTCGTGCGTTGCAGCGGGACGAAGAAGGTCTCGGCGGGGAGATTGCCCGGCGGATGAAGGCACCACTCCGGGCGACCGGGACACGCGAGCGCCGAGGCCCTGCGTGTCCCGGAGGAGAACTACCGGCGCGGCTTGGCGGGGGTACCGGCGTCGGTGGCGGTACCGGCATCACCAGCGGGGGTACCGGCGTCGGTGGCGGTACCGGCATCACCAGCGGGGGTACCGGCGTCACCGGCGGGGGTGCCACCGTCGGAGGCGGCGCTGGCCGGGGTGATGGCGGGCGGGGGGTTCACCAACTCGAGCGAGGAGAGGAACTGATCGGCCTGGGGAGCCCCGATGCTCGGGTTGTAGAGGACGAGCAGGGTGTAGAGGCGGGGGCCGACGAGGAAGTTGCGGGCGCGCACCTCACCGGAATCGGAGGAGACGGTGAACGACTTGCCAGGGTAGCCCTGGAGGGTGATGTCCTCCTCGGCCTTGATGGTGCCCTTGAGCTGGTTGACGAGGCCGGTCTTGCCCTCGTTGAGGAAGGCGGAGGCGGGGTTGGCGGCGACGACCTTCTCGGGGTAGTCGGCGGTGCTGATGGAGTAGAGGACGCCGTTGGGGTCGGAGATGGTCCAGGCGGCGGTCTGCACCTCACCACCGGGGATGGCGACCTTGCCGCGCTGGGGCTGGGGGTTACCGGGGAACATCACGGTGAAGCCCTCGGGAGCGGAGAGCTGCTGGAGCTGGACCTGAGGCATGGCCTCGTCGGTGGTGGTGGTCTCGTTGGGGACCTCCTCGACAGTGGAGGAACCACCGGCGGTGGTGGCGCCCTCCTTTGTCGCACAAGCGGCGCCAATCAGCGAAATGGTGACGAGGGCGGCGAACAGTCGGGACAGCGATGACATATGTGCGAGTCCTGAAGGTAGAGGGTGGATGAGGACGTCGGCGGACCCTAGACGAGTCCGCCGTCGGTCGCTACGTTCGAATATCGGGAGTGGCGGCTTTCGCGAGGTGCGAGAAACGAAGCCATCACGCCGCCTCAAGGGCACGAGGAGATGGGGGTGTCCGGGTTACCGGTGTTGCGCGAGTCGTGCTGGTACTTGGGCCACGGAGCCGAGGTGTCCAGCCCCCGACTATCCACGACGAAGGCGTGCAGCTTGCCGCCTACTGGTACGTAGAGCACACCGTGATTGCCGTCCACCAACGCACCCGAGGCATCGCGCGGGCAATCGAGCGTGGGAGAGGCGTCCACCGTGCCCAGGGCAGAAGCAAGGGTCCAGCGCGGAGAAAGCGCATCCGCGCTCCAGGCTCTGACGGTGCCGTTGGTCGTGACGGTGTAGACGTTCCCATTCACACCAACAACGGGGGTGGCTCGAATCGCCGGGCTGATCGATGCGGTCTGCACCGCACCATTGGTCAGATTGAGCCGGTTGAACTCGATACTTCCGGACGGCTCTGCGCCGAAGAAGACATTGTCAGCACTTCCTACGGCGAAACCGTAAACCCGTGAGGACCATGCTGAGCCCGCCGGATAAAGACGCGTGACATCCGCCGCACCGGCCTGAGAAATCTTGAATAGACCACCAGAAACAGAGTCAGAGCCAGCCGCCACGCTCATGATATCGGACCCAACCAAAGCCAAGCTGCGCGGTACCGTGGGAGGGTTCACTGGCCAGTTGCTCCGAGGGATGGGGGAACCAAAGGCATAGCTCGTGATCTTGAACTGGCCCGACACATCTCCAGAGAAAAAGATGTTGTCGTCCCGCATCACGATTGGAGTCCCTGCGGTCAGCACCGGAATCGGCTCTCCACTGGAAAGACGCTCAATCACAGGACAAGAAATGGAAGCGTTTGGCCTGATGCCAGCAATGACAGAAACTCCCGAGTTACCATTATAGACACTGACCGCAGTCTCGAGTTGGGCCGAGCTCGTCTTGCCAAGAGCCAATCCCCCTTCGAAGGCTCCATTCGAAGGCATGGAGCACTCCAGCAGCGTTCCACCATCACCACTCTGGAGCGCAGACAAAAACCCAGTGCTGTTACGATTTACCCCCACATAGATCGGCTCGGTGCCACCATCGGATGCACCTACGGCAGGACCACCAACCACCGCCCCCACCTCCGACTCCCACTTCAGTGTGCCATCAGGAGCCAGTGCGAACACTTTACCGCTCGTGTTCGCATTGGTACCCAAGTAGACGGTGCCCGTCGCTCCGATGCCAGGAACGGACTTGATAGTGCCCGCAGCTCCATCAAACACCCACTTCCAACGAGTGACATTGAAGGAATGTGAACTACTGCCGGTATTGCCCACCTTGTCCGCGCCGCTCACTTCAACCGTCATCGTGCCGCGGAAGGTATCGAACGGTGGCTCCCACAGCTTCACCTGGGCCACGCCACAGAAGCCCGCGTCACAGGGTTCGCTCTGCGCAAATGCGGTGACAGGACCTCCAGGCACCGTCCCTCCGTCCGTGCCCTGCAACACGACCGTGAGGGTGCTCGGGTCCAGGTTCGGCTCGTTCGTCCGAATCTCCACTGGCGCCACCTGATCGCGCCGCCACGCGGTCGCGAAGCCCGATGTCGGATCCGTGTACGTTGTCCTCTCTGTTGGAACGCCCGCGTCCGCTGGAGGCACCGTGACCAGGAAAGTGGGCGGAGTCGCATCCACCGCCAGGTTCACCGTGGTGCTCGGGCCCCCAGCCTCCGGGTGCGCCACCGTCAGGCGGAAAACCCCGTCCCCTGGCGGTGTCCACCTAGCGATGTAGACTCCCTCGTTCCTCTCGACCTGGACCAGCGTCCCGCTCGGTCCACCGTCACTCCGCACCACGCTGAAGTTCAAGGTCTCCGGGTAGTTCGGCGTGAACCCGGCACGCACGCTCAATTCGGCGCGCACCTCTACCTCACCCGCCTTCAACACCGAGCCATCACCCGGCTTCACCATCAGGTCCGTGTACAGAGGTCCACACGTGTTCGTGGCCACACAGGCTTCGTACGGTGCACAGGGCGTATCGCATACGATCTTGAAGCACAGGTGCGTGCCCTGATCGCACGTGCCACCTTCCGGACAATCACTGTCCGTCTCGCACACACGAAGCGGTTGGGTGCATCCCGAGAGCGCCCCCAGCAGCAGCACTGTTCCGAGCACCTTGCGCAGCATCACGTCACCTCTCCAAACCCTTTGACGGCCCTGCCTTGGTGGATAGCATGGGCCCCCTACGCACGGAAGGTTGCGCTCCCTCGGCCATCTCCACCCGATGACCGGTTCCGCGAAACCTGTCCCTTCACGCGGGGTCAACTGTGAAACATCCTTCCTCCTCGCGACCCACCCTCCTCGCGCTCGCTCTGCTGCTCGCTCCCGCCGCCCAGGCGATGGAGCCCGCCGCCGCCCCGACCTCCGCGCAGACGGACCTCGTCGCCCTGCACCCGTGCGCCATCGTCGGCGAGAAGAACAAGGACAAGATCTCCGACTACCAGACCGCCTGCGCCACGGAGATCGCCCGCGGCGACGTGCAGCTCGTGCCGTCCGAGCAGGTCCGCTCCTTCCTCGACAAGGAGCCCAGGAAGTCGTGCGCGCGGCCCAAGAAGCCCTCCGAGTGCCTCGGCAGGCTCGCCACCGCCACCCAGGCCAGTCGCGCCGTCCTCATCACCGTCAACCCCGGGCAGCTCACGCGCGTCTCCGGCCTCGTGGTGAACCCCGGAGGTGAAATCGTCGACCAGAAGAGCATCCAGATCCGCAGCCGCGGCCAGCCGCAGGAGGAGCTCCTTCGCACCGCCCTCACCCGCCTGCGCGAGCAGCTCAACTTCGTCCCCCTGAAGATCACCCCCCTCGTCGAACAGCCGGCTCCCCCTCCCCTCGTGGCCACGCCCCCGCCCGCGCAGGGGCCCGCCACGGGCACGGCGCAGGCAGAGCCGCCCAGGACCTCCGTCCCACCGGAGGCCCTCGGCATGTCCCAGGAGGCTCCGCGCACCGGACGCACCTGGAAGACCCCCGCGGCCTATGGCTCCGCGGGGGCTGGCGTCGTGGCGCTCGGCCTCGCGGGCTTCTTCGCCATCTCGAGCAACAGCGACATGGCCAAGTCCAACGAGTTCTACAAGGACAACACCTACCCGACCTACAACCAGCTCGGAGAGATCGTCGCGCTCCGTGAAAAGGCCAGCAACAAACGCACTGTCGCTGGGGTGAGCGCGGGCGTGGGCGCGGTACTCGTCGGAGCGGGCGCCTACCTCTGGCTCAATGACCGGCCCGCCGCGCCCGCTCCAGGTGTCGCCGCGCTCTCGGTGGGGCCCCAGGGCGTGAGCGTCCTCGGTTTCCTGCCCTGAAGCCCCAACGCGGACGCGCTACTCGGACTCGAAGCGCCGGACCACCATGATCGGAACCTCCCGGGCAATCTCCACGGTCCCGGGCTCCTTGGTGCCCCAGAGCTTCGACAGGCCCGGCTCCCGCTCGAAAGCAGAGCCAAGCGCGAAGCACACGGGGATGCTCTCTCCTCCCGGCAGCTTCGCGCGATCGTAGTGCCCGATGATCCGCGCACCACTCACCCAGAGATGGCCGTACACCAATGTCCCTGGAGGAATACGGTGGAAGCCTTCGTGCAGCACGCTTACCAGGGGGCCATCGCGGAAGGTCGCAACTTCGGACCCGCTACCTGGACGATTGACGTCGAGCACCAGGAACTGCGCATCGTCAAAGGTAACGCCCAGCTTGCGCATGGCCTCGTACGCCGCATCGGGACACTCCCGCTCCGGGGGTCGTGCAGGAACCCCGGCACAAGCCGAGAGAACCAGGCCGGCGGCGGCCGCCACCGCGCACCTCTCCAGGAGATGCCCCACCTGCTTCACCGCGGTGGAATCTTCAATCAGCTGTTCCTGCGACCGGGCACTACGAACCTTCTCTGTATTCACGGGTTGACCATCCTTCGTGGGAGACACCTGGGAAGCAGCGCGTGACAGCGCCATTTCACGAGTGGACCACACAAGGCCCGTGAGGCAGGCGATGGCCAGCAGCCCCCACGCGGCTCTCCTGCCCGACCTTCCGGAGCCTGATGCCGAGGAAGCGGATGGCGCTGGCGTGGTGGGCGCGGGAAGGCGAGGACGCTTGCGCAACCCCTTCTTCTTCCGCTGCTCCCACCGGTACTCACGCCGCTGAGCGGCGGCATGCATGAGTGCGACCTCATGCCCGGGCGCGATGGGTCCCAGGGGGTTCGTCTCCTCCGTTGTCCGCGAGTCCGGAGAAGGACCATCGTCCCAGTCGAAAAGGAAACCATCCCACTGGCCATCTCCATCCGCCATGGCCGCCTGGATGGCTGCGTATACTGCCTCCGCACTCGCACCGCGTTCCTCCGGCCTTTTCGACAACAGACGCATGGCCAATTCGCTCGCGGAACGTGGCACACGAGGATTGAGCAGCATCGGCGCGGTGGGTTCATCCTCCTCGATGCGCTCGTAGAGGATGGGCTGGGGAAGCTCGGGGGAGAAGGGGTACTCGTCCGTCAGCAGTCGGTAGAGGATGACTCCCAATGCGTAGAGCTCATCCGCAATCGTGAAGCGATAGCGGGCATCAGGCGGGTTCTCATCGTTCAGCAGGAAGCGCACCGCCTGCGCACTGCGATAATGAGCGGTGCCTGGCGGCAACACCGTCCCGGTGAGGGTGGATGCACCCTCGTAGTCCCCCACTCCGAAATCCAGTAGCACTGGCTGTCCGTTCGGCTCGCGAACGAGAACGTTGGTGCACTTCAAGTCCCGATGAAACACTCCGGACCCGTGCACGGCACGAAGGGTCAGCGCCAACACGCCCACCAGCCCCACCACCTCTCGCGCTGTCCGGTTGCGGAAGGCCGACCAGCCGTAGAGGTCCAGACCTGGGATGTACTCCAACACCAGGTAAGGCACGCCCTGGTGTTCCCCATGCCCGAGACACCGCACTACATGGGAGTGCACGACTCGGCGCAGGATGTCCCCTTCCCGGAGCAGCCTCCGCCTCGCTTGTGGATCCTCGACCTTCGTCCGGCCCACGGCGAACTTCAGCGCCGCGAGCCTCTTCACCCCCCCAGCCGATACCCGCCGCGCGTCCTCCGCGAGATACACCACCCCGTAACCGCCCTGACCCAACCACCGCAGGATTCGCCAGGAGCCCACGCACATTCCCGCCTGCAACCAGCGCGGAAACGCCTCGTCTACGAATCGTGTCTCTGGAATCACGGGAAGCGGCGATGACGAACAGGATGAGCGCCCTCCCATCAACGCCCTTCCCATTCCAGCCGCACGCCTCGACCTGCCTCGCTCTCTCGAACCACCAGGCGAAAGGCCGCGGCCTCTTTGTCGATTGGCCACTCCATGACGACCCAGCCGCGCTCTCCCGGCATCAACCGCGAGACGCGCATGCGCGCTGATAGCGCCACGGGCTTTGAACCGAGCGACTCGCTCGACAACCACACCACCCGAGGTATCCAAGGAGCCGCCCCCTCGGGATTACGGAATGCAATGGCAAGCACCCGCTGCTCGCCCATCCGGTACATCCAAGGTCTCTCCGCCTCCACACCCTCGGCGATGAGCGAAGCAGAAGCTGGTGCACCAATGATGCTCTTCCCCAGTGCCACCGAGCCCGACAACAGCAGCTTCACGAGGTCCGGTTGCTCGCTCGGCTCCGTCGGCGCCATCACCTGCGCGAGCTTCTCCGGGAGCACCACCCTCACCTGCGCATCCACCTCGGACGGATGTGGCACGAGCACCAGCACCGCGCGCACCACGGCAGCACCGCCCCGAGTGACCGTCACCCAGAGCCGCACCCGCTCGCCCTCCGCCAGTTCCACCAGGGGCTCGAGCACCACCACCCGCCCCTCCGCACCCAACAGGCGGACGCGCTCGGGCGCTTCCACCTTCACGGAACCGGGCACCAGCCCCGACTCGAAGGCCAGCGTGGTCAGGAAGCCCGGGTGCACGCGCAGCTCCGCTGACTCCTCGGGCCCCTCTCGCAGCACCACCTCACGCGCCTTCAATCCCCTCGCCGTCTCCGGCTCGGGTCTCGCCCACACCTCGACCGCCACCAGCACCGCCAGCACCGGCACCCGCCGGAGAAAAGCTGGAAACACGTGACCTCCCTGGTCACCGGATGCTAGCAGTCTTCTCCCGTCAGGTCAGCGCGTGTGCCTCGGGCGTCCAGGTATCAAGCCAATACCCTCACCCCGACCCTCTCCCAGAGGGAGAGGGAGGGGCGTCCGGAGGGGGTCCCCTACTCGCCGAGGTAGGCCTTGCGGATCTCCGGGCTCTCCAGCAGCGCCCTGCCCGGACCCGCCATCACCACCTCGCCCGTCTCCAGCACGTAGCCGTAATGGGCGAAGTTCAACGCCAGGTGCGCGTTCTGCTCCACCAGCAGGATGCTCACCCCCGAGGCGTTCACGTCCTTCAGGTTGCGGAAGATCGTCTCCGTCACCTGCGGCGCCAGCCCCAGCGACGGCTCGTCGAGCAACAGCAGCTTGGGCCGGCTCAGCAGCGCGCGGGCAATCGCCAGCATCTGCTGCTCGCCTCCCGACAGCGTCCCCGCCAGCTGCTTGCGTCTGTCCTTCAGCCGCGGGAAGAGCGTGTAGCTCTTCTCCATGTCCGCCGCGATGCCCTCCGCGTCATTGCGCAGGTAGGCACCCAGCTCCAGGTTCTCCAGCACCGTCAGGTTGGGGAAGATGCCCCGGCCCTCGGGCGCGTGCGCCATGCCGCGCGGCACCAGCGTGTGCGCCTTCGCTCCCGTCGTGTCCTCGCCCCCGAAGGTGATGCGCCCACCCACCGGCTTGAGCATCCCGCTCACCGCGCGCAGCGTGCTCGTCTTCCCCGCTCCGTTGGCGCCGATGAGCGCCACCACCTCGCCCTTGCCCACCTTCAGCGTCACGCCCTTGAGCGCCTGGATGGCCCCATAGGACACCTTCACCCCGTCCACCGACAGCAGCGGCGGGAACTCCTGGCGCTCGCCCAGCAGTTGCACCTGCGCCTCGCTCACGCCGCGCCTCCCTGCGACTCCAGGTAGCTGTCACCCAGGTACGCCTCGATGACCTTCCGGTCGTTGCGCACCTCGGCCGGCGCGCCCCGGGCGATCGTCTCGCCGTGGTCCAGCACCGTGATCTTCTCGCAGATGCCCATCACGAGCTTCATGTCGTGCTCGATGACCAGGATGCCCAGGTCGAAGTCGTCCCGGAGCTTGCGGATGAGCACCATCAGGTCCGCCTTCTCGCGGGTGTTCATGCCCGCCGCCGGCTCGTCCAGGAGCAGCACCTTGGGCCGCGTGCCCAACGCGCGGGCGATCTCCAGCCGCCGCTGCTCGCCGTAGGGCAGGTTGCGCGCCTCCTCGTCGCGCCGGTGCGCCAGCCCCATCACCTCCAGCAGGCGCTCGGCCTGCTCGGTCAGGTCGCGCTCCTCGGCCTGGAAGCCCGGCGTCAGCATCAGCGCCCGCCACCAGTCGCGATAGTTCCTCATCGCCCCGCGGAACTTCACGCCCAGGCCCACGCCGTCGGGATTGAGCGCGCCCTGCGCCCGGCACGCCACCTTCACGTTGTCCAGCGCCGTCAGGGCGCGGAACAGGCGGATGTTCTGGAAGGTGCGCGCCAGTCCCAGGTGGTTGATTTGATGCGGCAGCCACCCGTTCACGCGCTGCCCGGCCACGCGCACCTCGCCCTCGGTGGGCCGGTACACGCCCGTCAGCACGTTGAACGCGGTCGTCTTGCCCGCGCCATTGGGGCCGATGAGCCCCTGCAGGTCTCCCTTGTGGATGGCGAGGTTGAAGTCCGAGAGCGCCTTGAGGCCCCCGAACTGGATGCTCACCCCCACCGCCTCGAGCAACGGCCCGCTCATCACATCCCCTTCCGGCGACGAGGAATCCACCGCGGGATGACCTCCCACAGCTCCCGCGTGCCGAGCAATCCCTGCGGGCGCGACAGCATCAGCACCACCAGCATCAAGCCGTACACCGGCATGCGGATCTGATCGACCTGCTGCGCCAGGCTGCCCCCGGTGCCGAAGGTGGTGAAGAGCGAGCGCAGCCCCTCGGGCAGCAGCGTGAGGAACACCGCCGCCACGATGGCGCCCGTGGTCGAGCCCAGCCCCCCCAGCACCACCATCACGACGATCTCCATCGACTTCACGAAGGTGAAGGAGCCCGGGTTGATGATGGGGACGAAGTGCGCGAACAGCGCGCCGGCCACGCCCGCGAAGAAGGACGAGATGACGAAGGCGCGCACCTTGTAGCCCGTGGTGTTGACGCCCATGGCCTCGGCGGCCACCTCGTCCTCGCGGATGGCCCACAGGCTGCGGCCATGGCTCGAGCCCGCGATGCGGCGCGCCACCAGCACCACGAGGAACACCCAGAAGCCCACCATGGCCACCGAGGACGTCTGGGGGATGCCGCTCAACCCCAGCGCCCGCCCGAAGGCCTCGGTGTTCGTCACCGCCACGCGGATGATCTCCCCGAAGCCCAGCGTCACGATGGCCAGGTAGTCACCGCGCAGGCGCAGGCTGGGCAGGCCCACCAGGAAGCCCGCGGTGGCCGCGGCGATACCGCCCACCAGCAGCGCCACCAGCAGGAACACCTGGTCGCTCACCGCCACGGGGAGGAAGGAGATGGCCACGTCCTTGAGCGCCAGCGACGTCACGCCGGAGAGGTAGGCCCCCACCGCCATGAAGCCCGCGTGGCCGATGGAGAACTGGCCCGTCATCCCGTTCACGATGTTGAGGCTCACCGCGAGGATGACGTTCACCCCCATGATGGAGAGCAGGTAGGTGGCGAACGGCGAGTCGCTCAGCAGCCACTCCAGCAGGAGCAGCACGGGCAGGGCGACCAGGACGGGGAAGATGCCGCGAAGGGAGGCGGGAACCATGGAGGTGGGATTCCCTGGCTTGGAGGAAACGACGGCGGCGGTATCCATGCGCGGCGTCAGACCTTCTCCGCCGCGACACGGCCGAACAGACCGCCGGGCCGGACGAGCAGCACGAGGATGAGGAAGCCGAAGGCCACCGCGTCACGCCAGGTACTCGCCGCGTAGCCCACCACGAACTCCTCCACCAGCCCCAGCAGCAGGCCGCCCACCATGGCTCCCGGCACGTTGCCGATGCCACCGATGACCGCCGCCACGAAGGCCTTCAGGCCCACGTACAGGCCCATCAGCGGGCTCACCGACGTGTCCTTGATGGCGTACAGCAGACCCGCCCCCGCGGCCAGCGCGCTGCCAATCATGAACGTCAGCGAGATGACCCGGTCGGTGGGGATGCCCATGAGCGCCGCCACGCGGTGGTCGAAGGAGACCGCCCGCATCGCCCGCCCGAAGCGCGTGCGGTAGACGAGGTACTGCAGGCCCACCATCAGCCCCACCGCCAACATCAGGGAGATGACCTGCCAGTTCCACAGCACCACGTCCGGGAACTCGGGGTCTCCGACGGTGAACCACTGCGCCGGCTTGATGATTTGAGGGAAGGCGCGCGGCGCCGAGCCCGGCAGGAAGCCGATGTCCAGCTGGAAGCCGTACGAGAGCGCGAACGAGATGCCGATGGCCGTGATGAGCGCGGTGAGCCGGGGCTTGTCGCGCAGCGGCCGGTAGGCGAAGCGCTCGATGAGGAACCCCATGAGCGCGCAACCCGCCATGGCCACCAGGAAGATGACCAGCACCCCCCAGGGGGTGCTCTGCGTCTGACGCCCGAGCAGGAAGGCCGTCGAGTAGCCCATGTACACGCCAACCATCATCACGTCGCCGTGGGCGAAGTTGATGAGCTTGAGCACGCCGTACACCATCGTGTAGCCGAGCGCGACGAGCGCGTAGATGGTGCCCGCGGCGATGCCGTTGATGAGGTGCTGGAGGAGCTGGGCCATTACGGATTGATGGTGGTGACGAACTGGGCCTTGCCGTCGCCGACCTTGAGGATCGCCGCCGACTTCACCGCGTTGCGGTTCTTGTCCAGCGAGATGGTGCCGGCCACTCCCTGGAAGTCCTGGGTCTGGGCAATGGCATCACGGATGGCCGGGCCGCTCAAATCCCTGGCCCGCTCGATGGCGGCGATCGCCACCCTGGCCGCGTCATAACCGAGCGCCGCCAGCGCGTCCGGCACGCTGCCGTAGGCCGCCTTGTACTGCGCGATGAACTTCTGCACGTGCGGCTCCGGGTTCTCCGGCGAGTAGTGGTTGGAGAAGTAGCTGCCATCCAGCGCGTTGCCCGCGAGCTCGAACAGCTTCTCCGAGTCCCAGCCATCGCCGCCCATCAGCGGCACCATCAGGCCCAGCTCGCGCGCCTGGCGGGCGATGATGCCCACATCGCTGTAGTAGCCCGGCACGTAGATGGCCTGCGGCTTCGTCTTCTTGATGGCGGTGAGCTGCGCGCGGAAGTCCGTGTCGCCCTGGGAGTAGCTCTCCAGGGTGGTGATCTTCCCGCCCAACTCCGTGAACTTGCCCTGGAACACGTCCGTGAGGCCGATGGAGTAGGCGCTCTTGTTGTCCTGGAGGATGGCGACCTGCTCCGCCTTGAGGTGCTCGCGGGCGAACTTCGCCATCACGAATCCCTGGAAGGGGTCGATGAAGCAGATGCGGAAGATGTATTCACCCTTCTCCGTGACGGAGGGGTTGGTGGAGGCGGGCGTGATCATCGGCACCCCGGCCGACTGGGCCTTCTCCGCCATGGCCAGGGAGTTGGACGAGGCCACATCGCCGAGGATGATCACCACCTTGTCCTGGGTGATGAGGCGCGTGGTCGCCTGGGCGGCCTCCTCGGGCTTGCTCTGGTTGTCGTAGACGCGCACGGCGATCTTCTTGCCCTTCACCCCACCGGCGTCGTTGGCCTGCTTGATGGCCAGCTCGATACCATTGCGGGTGGACACGCCAAAGGTGGCCTGGGCGCCGGTGAGGCTTCCCACCTGTCCGAGCAGGATGGTGTTCGAGTCGGCGGGAGCACCCCCGGCGGCCGCCGGCTGGGCAGCCTGGCCGCCCTCACCGGAAGGAGCGGGTTGGGACTTCTTCTCGCAGCCGGCCGCGAACAGCGCGAACGCGGTGAGGAGCATCGGAGCGAAACGGCGCATGCGGAGCAGCCTCCAGGGGACAGGGCTACGGCAAAGCCCCGGTTTTCTATGGGGATGCGAAAGAGGGGTCAAGCTCGCAACACCTCGTCAGGAAGGACCCCGGACTTTTTTCCACCCCAAGCATCAAGTTCGGCCCCCCCTCGTTCTCCAGCAGGGCCGCCGGGCCGTCAGGCCTTCCCCACCTCGAACCGCGAGGCTGCCCTCCCCTCCCCGGGGCCCCCACCTTTGCGCGAGAAGAACATCCACGAGGAGACAGCCATGTATCAGCGCGGAGACCTCAAGGAAGGCATGACGGTCCGCAGCATCGACGGACACAAGCTCGGCAAGGTGTATGCCGTCGGTGATACGGAGTTCCACATCGAGAAGGGGCTCTTCTTCCCCAAGGACTACTCCGTCCGGTACGCGGAGATCAGTGACATCCGGGACGGGGAGATCATCCTGGCCCACGGCAAGGAGAGCCTGCGCTCGTTCTCCGACGAGGAGCCCCATGGCTCCAACACCAGCCCGGGCACCCGCACCCGGGCCTCGGACGCCGCGTGGCTGAACGCGGGCGAGCGCACCGGGGCGCCCCTGGGCCACGAGCAGCGCACACAGGACCTGGGCAACCAGGAGATCGGGCCGTACAACACCGAGGGCGCCCGGGCCAGCCCGATCCTCACCGAGGAAGACCGGGCCCGCGGCGTGGGCATCCCCGTCCACCGCGAGGGGGTGGACCGGCCCGTCATGCGCGCCTCCTCCGAGGACACCGTGGTGGGCACGCCCCTGCGCGCCGAGCAGGAGTCGGCCCGCTCCCGGGTGATGTTGTCGGACAAGGATCTCCCCATCGTCCACGATGAGCTCTACGAGGCGGAGGAGGCCCACCGCAGGGAGAGCCGCGACTCCACCGTGGAGGGCACGCGCAAGCTGGACCTCAGCGGCGAGACCGACCCGGCGAACAAGCGCGGCTTCTAGCGACCCGTCCTGTCCGGCGCGGCGGCACGCAGCCGCGTCGGCGCGGGGGAGGTGCTCGCCGAGCTCCCCGAGGAGAGGTGGACACGCTCCAGGCGCTCGAAGCCGCGCAGGCGCTCGGGGAAGTGCATGGCCATGAGCCGCCCCACCTCCCCTTCACGCGCCGGGGGACAGGCCTCCGCCAGCGCCTCCGCCATCTGGAGCGCGCTGGCGAAGCGGTGCTCCGGATGCTTCGAGAGCGCCACCTCCAGCACCTCCCATACCGGCAGCGACATGGAGCTCGGCCGGCCCAGCCGGTCATCGCAGATGGCGTGCATGGACTCGAGCTCGTCCCCGCGATCGAACGCGCGCACACCGGTGAACGCCTCGTAGAGGATGAGGCCCATGGAGAAGAGGTCGCTGCGCGCGTCCAGGCGGCTGCCCCTCGCCTGCTCGGGCGACATGTAGAGCGGCTTGCCCTTCACGATGCCCGGCAGCGTCACCGTGCGCTGGGCTCGCGCCTTGGCCACGCCGAAGTCCAGCACCTTCACCCGTCCGTCGAAGCCCACCATCAGGTTGTGCGGCGACAAGTCCCGGTGCACCAGGTTCAGCGGTACCCCGTCCTCGCCTCGCGCCAGGTGGGCCGCGTGCAGCCCGTGCAGCGCCTGCACCACGATGGCCACCGTCACGGCCGGCGAGGGCTTCGTGGTCTTCAACAGCCGGTCGAAGTCCACTCCACGCACCAGCTCCATCACCAGGTAGTAGGCGCCCTGCGACTCGCCGAAGTCGTAGAAGGTGACGAGGTTGGGGTGCGACAGCCGCAGCCCGATGCGGGCCTCGTCCAGGAACTGCTTCACGATGTCGGGGTCCGAGGACAGGTGCGGAAGAATCCGCTTGAGCGCCACCAGCCGCCCGAGCCCTTCGGGTCCTCGCGTGCGCGCCACCAGCACCTGCGCCATGCCGCCCGTCCCCAGGGGAGTCACCAGCTCGTAGCGGCCGATGCGGCCACGCGGCCCCGTGACCGGGTCATCCACGGGAGCCATGTCGTCCAGCCGCTCCAGCACGCTCCGGCCGTCGGTCAGCGCCAGGAAGGCCAGCACCGCGTTGTCGAGCTGATCCCCGATGGCCTCCACCAGCTTCATCACCAGCCGGCCGCCGTCATCGAAGCACCCCTCCACCACCAGCCCCAGCGTGCCCATCTCCAGCTTGCCGAGCGCCAGGGGGGCGCAGAAGAGCATCCGCCCATCGGGCAGGCGGCGAGGGCCCTTCCAGCTCGCGGCCTCGAACACGTCCACGGCGAGCTGACCCAACACCCGGGTGAGCACGGGACCCGAGGAGCCCCGGAGGCAGACGAAGCCCGCCGAGGCATGCACCAGCCGCGCACACTGGGTGAGGAAGACATCCACCGCCGCATCCAGGTCGAGGCCCCGCTCCAGGCAGTCCTCGAGGATGTCATCGGCCATCCGCACCACGGCGGTCAGGCCGCGCAGGAAGGCGACTTCGGCGTCGAGCGAGGGGAATTCCACGGTGCCCATTGAACACCGGGAAGGCGGGCCTCGGGAAGAGGCCCGTACCGGACATCAGGAGCCCGACTTCGACTGGTCCGCGTAGAGGGCGTCCGCGATGCGGTAGGCGCTCGTCTCCAGCTGCTGGTAGGCCTCCTTGATGGCGGATGGATCCGAGCCCTTGAGCAGTTCCTTGAGCCGGTCCACGTCGGCCTTGATCTCCGCGAGGTCCTTCTCCTGGAGCACGTTGCCGTACTCCTCCAGGCTCTTCTCGGTGGTGTAGATGAGCGAGTCGGAGTTGTTGCGCAGCTCGGCCAGCTCCTTCTTCACCTTGTCGCTGGACTGGTTGGCCTGGGCGTCGGAGATCATCGCCTGGATCTCCGCCTCGGAGAGGCCGGAGTTGCCCACCACGCGCACCTGCTGGACCTTGCCGGTGCCCAGGTCCTTGGCGCTCACGTGCACGATGCCGTTGGCGTCGATGTCGAAGGAGACCTCGATCTGCGGCACGCCGCGGGGCGCCGGGGGGATGCCCACCAGCTCGAAGCGGGCCAGCGTCTTGTTGTCCGCCGCCATCTCGCGCTCGCCCTGGAGCACGTGGACGGACACGAGCGGCTGGTTGTCCACCGCGGTGGAGAACACCTGGCCCTTCTTGCAGGGGATGGTGGTGTTCTTGTCGATGATCTTCGTGAAGACACCGCCGGCCGTCTCCACGCCCAGCGACAGCGGCGTCACGTCCAGCAGGAGGACGTCCTTCACCTCGCCCTTGAGCACGCCACCCTGGATGGCCGCGCCCACGGCGACGACCTCGTCCGGGTTGATGCCCTTGTGCGGCTCCTTGCCGAAGAACTCCTTCACCTTCTGCTGCACCGCCGGCATGCGCGTCATGCCACCCACCAGCAGCACCTGGTGGATCTGCTGCGCGGTGACACCGGCGTCCTTGAGCGCGATGCGGCACGGCTCGATGGAGCGCTCCACCAGGTCGGCCACCAGCGCCTCGAAGGTGCTGCGCTCGACCGTCTCGGTGAGGTGCTTGGGGCCCGTGGCGTCCGCGGTGATGAAGGGGAGGTTGACCTCCGTCTCCGTCGCGCTGGACAGCTCGTGCTTGGCGCGCTCGGCGGCCTCCTTCAGGCGCTGCAGCGCCATGCGGTCCTTGCGCAGGTCCAGGCCGTTGTTCTGCTCGGCGAAGCGTTTGGCCAGGAAGTCGATGAGGCGCTGGTCGAAGTCCTCACCGCCGAGGAAGGTGTCGCCGTTGGTGCTCTTGACCTCGAAGACGCCCGAGCTGAGCTCCAGGATGGAGATATCGAACGTGCCACCGCCCAGGTCGTAGACGGCGATGCGCTCGGCGGTGGTGTTGCCCACCTTGTCCAGGCCGTAGGCGAGCGCCGCGGCCGTGGGCTCGTTGATGATGCGCAGCACGTTGAGGCCGGCGATGCGGCCCGCGTCCTTGGTGGCCTGGCGCTGGCTGTCGTTGAAGTAGGCGGGGACGGTGATGACCGCCTCGGTGACGGGCTCGCCGAGGTAGTCCTCCGCCGTCTGCTTCATCTTCATCAGCACGATGGCGCTGATCTCCGGCGGGCTGTAGCCCTTGCCGCGGATCTCCACCCAGGCGTCCCCGTTGGGACTGGGCGCCACCCGGAAGGGGCTCACGCTGATGGCCTTCTTGGCCTCGGGCGAGTCGAACTTGCGGCCGATGAGCCGCTTGACGGCGAACACCGTGTTCTCCGGGTTGGTGATGGCCTGCCGCTTGGCAATCTGGCCCACCAGCCGCTCCCCGGACTCGGTGAAGCCCACCATCGACGGAGTGGTGCGGCTACCCTCGCTATTGGGGATGACCACCGGCTCGCCGCCCTCCATGACGGCGACACACGAGTTCGTCGTCCCCAGATCGATTCCAATCACCTTGCCCATGGCGTCCTACTCGCTCCCCTTGGGAGTGGTTCCGGTCTGTTCGTCAGAAGTTGTCGCCGGCGCGCGTGCCACCACGACCAGCGCGGGCCGCATGAGCCGCTCGTTGAGCGTGTAGCCGCGCACGGCCTCGTAGAGGACGTGGCCCGCGGGCACCTCGGCGCTCTCCACCTGCTGCATGGCCTCGTGCAGGCGCGGGTCGAACGGCTGGCCAACGGCGGAGAAGCCCTTCACGCCGTGCTTGCCGAACGTGCTCTCGAAGAGCTTGCGCGTCATCTCCACGCCCGTGCGCAGGCTCTCGAAGTCGGCGGACTTCTGGGCCGCCTCCATCGCGCGGTCCAGGTTGTCGATCACCGGGAGGAAGTCCTTGAGCAGGCGCTCGGAGCCGAACTTCTGGATCTCCTCCTTCTCCTTCTGGGCGCGCTTCTTGTAGTTCTCCAGGTCGGCCGTGGCGCGCAGGGCCCGCTCGTGGCTCTCCTTGAGGCGCTCCATCGTCTCGCGGCTCTTGGACTGGCTGAGCTCGAGCTGCGCGCGAGCCTCCTCCAGCTCACGGCGCGCCTGCTCCAGCTGCTGGCGCACCTCGCCCAGCTCGCGATGGGACTCATGCAGCGCGGCCCGGAGCGCGCTGGCGCCCGACTCGGCCTCGGCCTCGGACACGGCTTCCCCGAAGACGGACGCGGGAACGTCCACCTCCAGGGTCAACCCGCCCTCCGGCAGGTCCACTTCCAACGTCCTCATGCCCTCGGGCACCCCCTCGTCCTCCGGTGGGGGTTGGGCCCGACGCTCGACGCTCTTCAACGCAGCGTCGATGACGTCCTGGGAGATATCTGCCTGGATGCTGCCCTTCTCGTCACGGTTCGAGCCGGCCACGGGCGCACTATGTCATGGGGCGGGGGTCGATCCAACGTCCCGGGTGGCCGGCTCCGGGCCGCTCATGTGCCCCCTCTGGAGGTTTCCAGAGCGGATGGATGGCCGTCAGGACGTGGGACGGGCGGGCTTCTTGCGGCCGATGGACTTCTGGGTGCCCGTCCTGGCCGCCGCCTTCTTCGCGGGCGTCTTCGCGGGGGCCTTGGCCGCCGTCTTCTTGCGGCCGATGGACTTCTGGGTGCCCGTCCTGGCCGCCGCCTTCTTCGCGGCGCGGGGCTGGGGCTCGGGCTCCGGCGTCTGGGCGGTGGAGCGGGTGGGGGCGGCTGGCGGAGGCTGGGGCTCGGCCGACGTGGGGACCTCCCGGTTGTCGAAGGTCTTCTCGATGGTCTCCTCCACGTGACGAGCGGCCGTCTCCAGGCGCTCCGCCGCCTGCTTGCCGGTCGCGACCGCCCAGGTGCGCAGGTTCTCCAGGCCCTCCTTCACCTTGGCCTGCTTGGCGGGATCCTTCACCTCCACCAGTAGCTTCTGCGCCTCGGTCCTGAGCTCATCACCGGTGCGCTTCAGCTCCTCGCCGGTGCGCTTGATGAAGTCCATCAACTGCTTGTCCCATTTCGCGGCCATTGGTCTCTCTCTCTCCGTCACGGACAGTGCGAGCCGTCTGGCTCGGCCGAACGGGGCTATAGTGCGCCCCCCATCCGGCGAGCGAATGCCCTTCCATCTGACTGCACGCCCGCCCCACACGCAAAACAATCTTCACCCCTGGAGAGACGGATGAGAGCGGTATTGATTGCCATAGTAACCCTGTTGACGGTCCCAGCCCTGGCCCAAGGCACCAGCGCGGATGCGCAACCCACCGCCCTGATCCCGCCCATGCCGGGCCGTCCGTCCCACGGCCACCCCGGCCCCCCGGGCCGTCCGCCCACGCAGGGCACCCCCGTGGTGGTGGACCGCGACGCGCTGATGCAGCAGCTCTCCAGCATCAACGAGAAGCTCGCCATCGCCACGGGCCGGGCGAAGAAGGACAAGCAGCTGCAGAAGCTGCTCGACGGCGCGCGCGCGGAGCTCAAGGAGACGGGCCGCCAGGTGTCGAACGCCCCGCTGGCGCAGACTCCGCGCCCCCCCCCCGCGCCCCCGCCGCCGCAGCCCACGGTGCATCCCATCTCCGACGCCATGCTGCGCTCGCTGACGACGGCCATCCGCAACGAGCCCTTCGCGGATGACCAGCTCAACGTGCTGGGGGAGGCGACGTCCACCCAGTACTTCCTGGTGTCCCAGGCGCAGCAGATTCTCCGCCTCTTCAGCTTCTCCAGCGACCGGCTGAAGGCCATGCGCATGCTGCGCCCGCGCCTGCTGGACCTGGACAACGGCTTCAAGCTGTACGAGGCCTTCGACTATTCCAGCGACAAGGATGAGCTCAAGCGCATCCTCGCGACGCAGACGCCGTAGCCCCGAGCCCGACCTCCCATGCCCTCCGTCCGTCTGTTGGGGACGCTCGCCGTCCTCGCACTCGTCGCCGCCTGCAACGGCTCACCGACACCCGAGCCCGAAGCGCTCCGGTTGCCCGACCTGGAGCTGCTGGAGACCACGGAGGGCGTACCCTACGAGGTGAGCCTCGGTGCCACCGGGGGTACCCCGCCGCTGCGGCACTCGCTGGAGAAGCTACCGCCCGGCTTCACCTTCTACATGAACGACGGCCTGCTGCGGGGCCCAGCCGAGGCGCCGGGCCAGTACACCTTCACGGTGCAGGTGAGGGACACCGAGGGCGCCGTGGCCACGCGGACGTACCGGCTGCTCGTCCACTCCGCGCCGACCGTCAGCACCACCCTGCTCGCCTCCGCCACCGTGGGCGCGCCGTACGAAGCCCAGCTCGAGGTCAATGGTGGCAAGGGGCCCATGCGCTGGGCCATGGTGGGCGGGACTCTGCCCGCGGGACTCTCCCTGAACGAGGACGGCCGGCTCACGGGCATTCCGGAGGCGTCGGGCACCTACGCCCCCGCCGTGCGCGCGCAGGACGTGCATGGGGCACAGGCGTCGAGGACCCTCAGCCTGAGTGTCCACCCAGCGGGACAGCAGGGCTTCAACGTGGGGAACTGGAACCTGGCGTGGTTCGGCGACCCGACCCGAAGCCCCTCGGACGATGCATTGCAGCTCGACAACGTGCGGAGGGTCATGCTCAGCGCCGGTGCCGACTTCTGGGGCCTGCAGGAGCTGGTGGACGCCACGGAGTTCAACGCGCTCAAGCAGTCGCTCGGCTACGACGGCTTCATGGCCAATGACGACTCGCGCGTCCCGAACGGCTCCTACTTCTACTCGGACGACGAGCAGAAGGTCGGCATCCTCTTCCGCCCGGACGTGGTCAGCGTGCGGGCCGCGCAGGTCATCCTGACCTCGAACGACTACTACTTCGCCGGACGGCCGCCGCTGCGCGTGGACCTGCGCATCACGCAGAACGGAGTGAGCGTGGACCTGGTGGCCATCGTGCTGCACATGAAGGCCCAGACGGAGTCCGGCACGAGCTCCTACTACCGTCGCCAGAACGCGGCCCTGGTGCTCGAGAGCTACCTGGAGACGCAGCTGCCGAACACGCCGTTCATCGTGCTCGGCGACTGGAACGATGATGTGGACCAGTCCATCGTCGCCTCGAACGGCGCCTTCCTGCCGACCCCCTTCCAGAACTTCCTGGATGACCCGGCGCACTACACCTTCGTCACCCAGCCCTTGTCGCTCGCGGGCCAGCGCAGCACGGTGAGCTACGCGGACTTCATCGACCACCAGCTCATCAGCGACGAGCTGCGGACGAACCACGTGAGCAGCTCGACCCGCGTCCTGCGCCCGGACCTCGACATCCCCATCCCCTCGTACAAGAGCACCACCACGGACCACTACCCGGTGCTCAGCCGCTTCGCGTTCGGCGCCACTCCGTAGCAACCCCTGACGCATGGCCCGGGGACCATGCGGCCGGGCAGGCGCTCCCTGAAACGCGCCGCCGCGTGTGCCTACCTTCCGCGAAACGCACCGCACTGCCGGACAATGGCTCCGGCCCCGCGGTACGAAGGGAGGGGTCCATGACGAACGACATCGGCCGGAAGGCGTCGGAGTTGAAGCGGCAGGGAGACAGGCTCGGGGCGGAGACGATGCACAACCCCTGGACGGAACGGCTGGCCCGCCTGGGCTATCTGGCCAAGGGCGTGGTGTACGCGGTGATTGGCGTGCTCGCGCTCCAGGTCGCCATCGGCTCTGGCGGAAAGACGACCGATACCCACGGGGCTCTGGCCACGCTGGCCCAGGGCACCTGGGGCAAGGCCCTGCTCGCGGTGGTGGCGGTGGGCCTGGTGGGCTACGTCCTCTGGCGCGTGGTGCAGGCCTGGATGGACCCGGACGGCAAGGGCACCGGTGCCAAGGGGCTCGTCGTGCGAGCCGGCTATCTCATCAGCGCCGGCATCTACAGCGCGCTCGCGGTGGCCGCCTTCCGGTTGGTGCTCGGCACCGGAGGCGCCGGCTCACATGGGGACCAGAGTGCTCAGTCGTGGACGGCCCGGTTGATGGAGAAACCCTTCGGGCAGGCCCTGGTCGCCGTCGTGGGGCTCGTCATCGCCGGCATGGGCGGCTGGCAGATCTACAAGGCGTGGAAGGAGAAGTTCCGCAGGAAGCTCCGGCTGGACGAGCTGCGCCCCCAACAGGCCGAGTGGGCCGTGCGCATCTCCAAGCTGGGCATCCTCGCTCGCGGCCTGGTCTTCGTGCTGATGGGCCTGTTCCTCGTCCAGGCGGCACTCACCGCCAATCCCCGGCGGGCCCACGGGCTGGATGGAGCCCTCGAGTCGCTCGCGTCCCAGCCCTACGGAGCGGTGCTGCTGGGGCTGACCGCCGCGGGCCTCGTCGCCTACGCCGTCTACATGGCCGTCGAGGCCCGGTACCGGCGCTTCCTGGGTGCCTAGCCGCTCCATCTGCATGTAACCGCGCCACGGTGGCATTCCCCCGGTGAGCGGCATATGAGTCCACCGCGCGCGTCCCATGCTCCGCTCCCGTCTCTACCTCCTCGCCGCCGCCGTGCTCTGGTCCACGGCTGGCGCCGCCGTGAAGCTCTCCAGCCTGTCGGCGTGGCAGCTCGCCTCCGGCCGCTCCCTCATCGCGGCCCTGGTGCTCGCGCTCGCCATCCCCGCCGGCCGCCGGCTCCCGTCCCGGCGAGGGCTCGCGGCGTCGGTGGCCTACGCCGCCACCGTGGTGTCGTTCATCATCGCCAACAAGCTCACCACCTCCGCCAACGCCATCTTCCTGCAGGACACCGCGCCGCTCTACGTGCTGCTCCTGTCCCCACTCCTGCTGCGCGAGCGCCCCTCGCGCAGTGAGCTGGCCGCCGTGCCCGTGTTCCTGCTCGGGTTGAGCCTCTTCTTCCTCGATCAGCTCAACCCCGGGCAGTTCTGGGGCAACGTGATCGCGCTGGGCTCGGGCCTCGCCTTCGCCCTATGCATCCTCGGGCTGCGCGCCGTGGGCGACGAGGGCTCCTCGGTGCTCGTGTGGGGCAACCTCATCGCCGGCGTCAGCGTCCTGCTGCCCGCGCTCGATGGCCCCAAGCCCACCCCAGTCGACATCGGGCTGCTCGTCTTCCTCGGCGTGTTCCAGCTCGGCATGGCCTACTCCCTCTTCCAGCGCGGCCTGCGCGAGACGCCCGCGGTGGAGGCCTCGCTCCTCATCCTGCTCGAGCCGGTGCTCAACCCCGTGTGGGCCTTCCTCTTCGCCGGAGAGCGGCCCGGCCCCTGGGCGCTCGTGGGCGGCACCATCATCCTGCTGGCCACCGCATGGCGCACGCTGCTGGGTGGCAAGGCGGGCAAGGCATCTCCAACCGGGCATGAGGCGGTGCGCGAGGGAGCCCAGGGTTGAGGGAGCCCAGGGTTGATGTGCCTCGGGCCCCGCCCATGGTCTACAAAGGGGCCCGACATGAAAAGGCTCGTCCCTCTCGTCTGCTCACTGCTGCTGTCGTGTACGAAACCCACCACCGCTCCCACGACTCCGGTGGATGCCGGTGAGCCCGTGACCTCTCGCGGCACGGAGGCCGCCATCCCTGACGCGGGCTCCGCCACTCCGGACGCGGGGACCTCCGCTACCGCGCGGACGGATGCCGGAACCCAAGGAGCGCCCACCGCTCGCTGCTCGGCGAGCGACCTCAGCCCCGAGCCGAAGCCCACCCAGCCGCCCGTGCCCGAAGCGGTCGACTCGATGCGCCGTCGCATCATGGCCGCCGCCGTGGCCTGCGACTACGAAGGCCTCGCCGCCCTCACCCGCGAGAAGGGCATGGCCTTCAAGGCCAGCTTCGGTGACGTGACGGACGTGGCCGGCTACTGGCACGAGCTCGAGACGAGCCGCGGACAGCCGGTGCTCGCTCAAATGGTGAAGCTGCTCAACCTCCCCTACGCCAGACTCGGCGACCTCTACGTCTGGCCGTCCGTGCATCGCGAGAACGCGACAGACGCGGACTGGAAGGCCGTCGAGGCGGTGTACCCGCCCGAGCAGCTCGCCCAGATGCGCCAGGCGGGGACGGGCTACCTGGGCCTGCGCCTCGGCATCCTGTCCAACGGACACTGGCAGTTCGCCCTCGCCGGAGACTGAGACGCGGGCTCACCCCGCGACGCGCTTCTCGTCGTTCGTCCCCGGCGACCCCAGGCGCCGCGTGAGCTCCGCTTCGAGCCGCTTCGGTTCGATGGGCCTCTCGCGGTGCCCCACATACCCATCCGGCCGGACCAGGTAGAAGCACTCCGCTCCAGCGCCAAAGCGGCGATGCAGGGCGCCTCCCTCGTCGGCCAGCACGAAGGGGGCCGGCATCCCCTCTCCCGCCACCACCACGCGCGCCCTCAACAACGACCCGTACGCCGCCTCGAGCCGGTGAGCGAGCGCCACCAGGTCGCTCCTCACCCGCGCCTCGGGCGCCAGTCCGGTGAACAGCAGCAATGTGTAGTGGGGCCCGCGCAGAACCTCGTGCAGACGCGTCACGCCCTCGCCCGTCACCGGCAACTCCGGTACGCGCTCCCCGGGCGCGGGGCCCTCCTTCATCCGCACGCCTCCGGCCTCCTCACCCCAGAGGCGCTCGGTGGAGAGCGAGCTGTTCCGGTAGTGGATGGCGAGCTGCGAGACGAAGCGGGACAGCCGGCGCTGGGCGAAGGTGTTACCCAACAAGCCTCGAGCGAGGCGCGGCACCACGTACGCGCGCAGCAGCCGTGAGGTGCGCCCTCCTCGCGCCATGATTCCGAAGATCCGATCCGTTCCCGCCAGCAACGTCTGCCCCACCGGGTGCCGCTCCTGCTGGTAGGTGTCGAGCAGCGACTCCGGCGAATGTCCCCGGGTGACGAGCGCCAGCTTCCACGCGAGGTTGTAGGCGTCCTGGATGCCCGTGTTCATCCCCTGCCCGCCCGCGGGGCTGTGGATGTGCGCGGCATCCCCGGCGAGGAACACGCGGCCCTCGCGGTAGCGCGGCACACCCCGGCGGTGCAGCCGGTAGCGCGTGAGCCAGCGCGGCTCGCTCACCCGCACCGGCACGGGCACCATGCGGTCCACTATCGCCTGCATCTCCTCCAGCGAGAGGGGCGTCGTCTCGTCACCTTCCGGGAGCATGTCCCTGGGCATGATGGCGAACAGCCGGTAGCGGTTCTCCCCCGGCATCGGGAAGGCCCCCACCACGCCGTGCATGGACGGAATGATGCACAGCTCGCCCTGCCCGAGCGGCCACTCCACGCGCACGTCCGCCAGCACGCACGCGTCCTCATACGTCTCGCCCTCGAAGGGGATGCCCGTCAACTTGCGCACCCGGCTGCGCGCGCCATCGCACCCGATCAGCCAGCGCGCCGACACCCGCTCCACCCCGCCATCCGCGCGCTTCAGCGTGACCTCCACACCCTTCGCGTCCTGCCGGAAGTCCTCCAACGCCAGACCCCGCTCCACCGCCACGCCGAACGTGCCGAGATACCCGGTGAGCAGCGCCTCGGTCGCGTCCTGCGGGAGCATGAGGATGTAGGGGAAGCGCGTCTCCAACCAGGAGAAGGCCTGCATGGGGACGCGCGTGTGCACGCCTCCGGCTCCCACCATGTTGAAGCCCTCGGCCCTGCGCCCCCGTGAGACGGCCTGGTCGGCGATGCCGAAGTCGTCGAAGACCTCGAGCGTGCGGGCCTGCACCGCCAGCGCACGCGACAGCATCGAGGGCTTCTCGAGTTGATCCACGACGCGGCAACGCAGGCCATACCGTGCCAGCTCCGCGGCCATCGTCAGGCCCGTCGGGCCCGCTCCCACCACCAGTGCGTCCATCATGTGTGGTGCCTCCCCCGCCGACATTCACCGCGGGTGCGCACCACCATGGCACAGCAGGCCCGAAGCGCCCAGCACGCTCAGCCGAGGTCCACCCCGTGGCCCGCCTGGACATGCCCGATGTCAACCCGCCCGTCCTGCATCCGCAGGCCACCGCGGAAGGAGTGCTCCCGGATGAAGAGGTGCGTGTCCAGGTCCGCGTAGTCGAAGCCGCCCAGCCCGGCCGCGAAGTGCGCCGCGCTGCTCATGGCCAGCGTGCTCTCCACCATGCCGCCCATCATCAGCTCCAACCCGTGGGCGCGCGCCAGGTTCCACATGGCCAGCGACTCCACCACGCCGCTCTTCATCAGCTTGAGGTTGATACCGTGCGCGCCGCCCTCGCGCACCAGACGCACCACGTCCTTCACCGTGCGGGCCGACTCGTCCGCGCAGACGGGCACCCGGGACGAGCGGGTCAGCTCGGCCATGCCCTCCCAGTCCTCGCGAGGCACGGGCTGCTCGAAGAGCGCCAGGGGGATGCCCGCCGCCTCCAGCCCCGCGAGGAAGGTCCGCGCCTGCGCCACGGTGTAGCCCCCGTTGGCGTCCGCGAACAGCCGGGCCCCGGGCGCCTCCCGGCGAACAGCCACCATGCGCCGCACATCCTCCTCCGGCGAGCGCGCGCCCACCTTCACCTTGAGGGTACGGATACCCCGCGCGACGATGGCCCGGGCCGAGGAGGCCGCGTGCGCCTCGTCACCCGCCGTCACCGTCATGTCGATGTCCAGCCCGGTGCCCGCCCCTCCGAAGAAGGCGAACAGCGGCATCCGGTAGTGGCGGCCCAGCGCATCCAGCAACGCCAGCTCGATGCCGCAGCGCGCGGAGGGAGCACCCGGAAGGGCCTCACCGAGCCACGCCGCGATGGGGCGCCAGCTCCGCGCGTCCCGCCCGAGCAGCGCCTCGCGGACGGAGGCAATGGCCGCGAGTGTGCTGGCCTGCGTCTCACCGGACACCGCGGTGAGGGGTGCCGACTCGCCCAGGCCCACCGTCCCGTCCGCCAGCTTCAGGCGGATCAGCACGTTGTTCGCCATGTCGGGCGCACCCGTGGCGATGGCGAAGGGCTCGGTGAGGGCAAGGTCCAGCGGCTCGAGGTGCAGGTCGGTGATGAGGGTCGGGAGCATGGGTCTCCAGGATGGGGCTCAGCGTAGCAGCCGCTCGAAGGTGATGACCTTCAACGCCACGAAGGTGGCCACCACCGCGCCCACCGCGAACAACACCGCGAGAAGCAGCGCGGATAGGACGGGGTTCGGTACCGCCAGCATGACGCCGAAGCACACGAGGATGACCGGACCGAGCAGCAGCCCGTTGATGTTGTTGGACGTGCGGAAGTCGCGCGCGAGCAGGCTGACGAGCAGCGCGGTGGTGGTGGAGTAGGTCATCGCCGAGAGCAGCAACGCCAGGAGCACCAACACGAAACCGGGCGAGCCGATGCCCAACACGAGGATGAGCACCGCGTCGATGGAGAAGAGCACCAGCGTGACGGACGAGGCCAGCGCGAGCAGGGCCAGCAGCTTGGCGAGCAATATCTGTCCCACGCGCACCGGGAGCGCCACCAGCAGCTCGAGCGTGCGCGACTCGCGCTCGGTGATGAGGATGTAGCTGGCCGTCACCGAGGGTACGATGAGCCCGCCGAGCGCGATGAACGGCACCAGCATGCCCCGCATCATCGACACGGGGTCCTGCGTGAGCTCCCGGAGCCCCGGGGGAAGCTCCACCCCGGACGGGAGGTTCACCGGCTTCGACATCCCGGTCTTCAGCCCGAGCATCTGCAGCCCCGGGACGATGACCAGCAGGATCATCGGCAGCAGCAGCGCCGACACCATCGCGCCGCGGCTGCGCAGCAACTGGCGCCACTCCTTGCCAAAGAGGATGCGAACCTCACGCTCGAGCATCGTTCGCCCCCACCACGTCCAGGAAGAGGTCCTCGAGGCTCGGCGTGACGACGCGGCACTCGTAGACCTCGAGGCCCGTGGCGAGCAGCCGGCGCAACAGCTCCGGCGCCTGGGCCACCGCGTCCGCCACGTGCACGCGCACCGCGTCCTCCTCGCTCGTGGGCACGAGCCCCTGCGCGACGAGGGCCTCCATCAACCGCCCGGGACCCTGGGCCGCACGCAGCACGAGCACTGGCTGGATGCGCTGGCGCAGGGTGGCGATGCGCTCGTGCAGCAACACCCGGCCCTGGCGGAGGATGATCGCGCTCTCGCAGAGCGCCTCGGCCTCGGCCAGGTTGTGCGTGCACAGCAGCACCGTGCGTCCGGGCATCACCTTGCGCAGGAAGGTATGCACCTCGCGCGTGGCGACGGGGTCCAAGCCCACCGTGGGCTCGTCCAGCAACAGCACCTCCGGCGAGGAGACGAGCGCGGCGGCCATGGACAGCCGGCGCTGCATGCCTCCAGACAGCTCCGCCATCCGCCGCGCGCGGAAGGAGCCGAGGCCAAAGGCGTCCACCACCTCGGCGATGTTCCCGCTGCCGTACAGGTCGCGCACCAGCTGGAGGTAGTCGTCCACCGTGAGATCCCTGTACATGCCCGGGGACTGGGGGACGATGCCCACGCGCCGCTTGGCCCCGAGGAAGTCGGGGTCCTCGACGCCGAGCCCGAAGAGGCTCACCCGTCCCGACGAGGGCCGGAGCGCACCGGTGAGAAGGCGGATGAGGGTCGTCTTCCCCGCGCCGTTGGGGCCGAGCAGACAGGCCCGCTCACCCGGAGCGATCCGGAAGCTGACCTGGTCGAGCGCCTGGATGCCACCGGGGTACACCTTGGTGACGCCGGAGACCTCCAGGGGCACGTGAACGTTTTCCGCCAAGCGATCGTCCTCCCACTCGCACGGCGGACATACCACGAGGGAGCGGCCTTGCATCCGGCCACGCACATGGGCAAGAGCATGCGAGGAGAGACCCACGCGCCATGAATCGAAGCCCAGGAACATGGCCGGTCCCGGGAGCGCGGCGGCTCAAGGGCACTCCCGCCGCCCCCGCCGAGGCCACGCCCGCCCGTCAATCCGAGGAGGAGACCGAGTCCCGGGCCCCGGAGACGCCGCTGTGCTGCGTGCGCTGCGGCCACGTCATCACGCGTGAGCGGGACCGCACCACGGTCAACGGCCGCCACGCCCACACCCGCGTCAACCCGTCCGGGTTCGTCTTCCACTTCGGCTGCTTCGCCCGGGCCGAGGGCTGCCTCGCCATCGGTCCTCCCACCGCGGAGGCGAGCTGGTTCCCGGGCTTCGTCTGGCGGATCGCCCTGTGCGCCGCGTGCAAGACCCACCTGGGATGGGCCTTCCGCGGCGAGAGCGACTTCCTGGGGCTGGTGCTGGACCGCCTCACCGCCCCGAGTTGAGCATCCCCTCGCTCAGTCCACGTGAACGAGCACGTCGCTGAAGTACTGGCTGGAGGACGACACGTCCTTGCAGGACGTCCCGTTGATCAGGTTCGAGCCCATGTCGAACACGACCTGCACGTCCTTCGAGCCGGGATACGGGATGACCACCTCCGGAGCGGAGTTCGATGGCGCGGTCAGCTCCCGCACCTTCACCGGCGCGCTGCTCGCGTCGCCGCTCCATTTCCAGAGCGCGAACGGCCCGCTGCTCTCGTCATGCGGACCACTGAGGATCAGCACCGCCTGATGGGCCTCCGACCACGCCATGCCCCGGATGCCGTACCCACCCAGGTTCACCAGGATGGCCCGGCCGAACTTCGCCCTGGCACCCGAGATCACCGCGTCCGGGTTGGTCAGCGTGACCATCAGCGCACTCGAACCGGACTGGGGGTTGCGGAAGCCAATCACCAGACCGCCGGTGGGCAGCGCCGCCAGCCCCTCGACGTTGGTTCCACTCAACTTCGGCGCCAGCTCCGCCACCGTGTCCTCCGACAGCCGCGAGCGCTCATTCAGCAGCGAGATGACCGAGGTGTTCGCGTCGAGCCAGTTGGACGCGTCCAGCATGTCCTTCAGCAGGTTCGAATAGGTCCCCGCGACCTGGAGCGAGACAGCGGGCACCGTGCCCGAAATGTCGATGGCGAAGAACTTGTAGCGCGAGGTCTCCAGCTCCCCGTTCTTGTTCCGCGCCTGGGAGCCAGTCACGTAGATGCGGTTGCCCACGCGAGCGGCGTCCTCGAAGTCCGCCTCGTCCGAGGACGAGAGGCCCAGCGCGCTGCTCAGGTCCTTGCTCTGGACCGACGCGGCACTCGTGCCCCGGGTGAAGATGCGCGCGGACTGGGACTCGTCGTTGAAGTTCAAGAAGTGGGTGGAGTCGATCCACACCCCGCCGGAGCCGTCGCAGGTCCCCTTGTACGTCCCCGAGACCGGAGCAGGAGGAGTACCGGCGTCACCGCCGCCCGTGCCCGCATCCGTGCCGCCACCGGGCATGTCCCAGGTCACGGTCAGCTTCGGGCGGGAGGACCGGGTCGAGTACTCACTGGAGCGGATCTCCAGCCGGTTGTCGTTGTCCTTGTTGGCGATGATGACCCCGTGGTTGCTGGAGGGCGTGGTCACCCACTTCTGCACCACCTCGAGTCCCCTCGCGTTCAGCGTCACGGTGTACGTCCCCGTCGAGGAGGCCCGGATGGAGCCCAGCGAGGTCGTGTCCCGGTCGCCACTGCCATCCGCGCCATTCGAGGCCCAGTCGTGGCTGCTGTCCGCCCGCTCCCACGTGACCTGGCTCTCGGTCCACGCGCGCGTCAGCTCGTAGAAGTCGTAGGTCTGATCCGCCTTGTCGGACACCGTGACGACGATCGACGCGGAGCGGACGATCGCGTTCGCGGGGATGCTCGACACGTCCCACTGCAGCAGGATGTAGTTCTCGTTGCCGCTCCCCGCGGGCGTGTCGCCGCTCGCCGAGATGCTGGTGTCGCCGCCGTGGTTGTCGTCGGAGTCCTCCTCCTCGATCATCGAGTCGCGGGTGCCCGCGTAGCTCGAAGACGGAGACACCCCGTCCTGGAACGACGTGCTCTGCGCGCCCGTCAGCTCCTGACCCCCGAGGAAGAAGCCGGACTCCGTATCATTTCCGCCAAATTCCTCCTGCCCACACCCCGCTGCGAGCAAGAAGCACGCGGCCAGAGCACCGGTGACCGGAACCATCCATCTACGCATGTGTTCTCCCTTACGCCTGGGGGGCGGACGGTTGCCCATCCAGGCGCATGCGCAGTGTCACGATTCGGTCGAAATCCAATGGAGCCCCCGCGACATGCACGGGGGCTCCCCTTCCGCCAACCGCTACGGGATGAGCGGGGCGAGCGCGGGCGCGATCAGCGTCTGCTTCGCCTGCTGTACCGTCGTCCAGTCATCCTGGAGCACGCCCCCGGTATCATCGGAGTTGGGATTGAGCGACCAGACGGAGAAGCTCATCCCGTTGCCCTTGAGATAGCTCGAGAGCGTCTGGAGCCACTGGCGGTCGGAGTCGATCTGCAGCTTCGTGCCGAACTCACCCACGAAGACCGGAGCACGGTTCTCCTTCACGAGGAAGCCCCAGGTGGCATCCCACACGCCTGGCAGGTTGGCCGGGTAGCCGGTGGCCGGCTTGTTCTGGAACCAGGGCTGCCCGTAGACGCTCTCCGGGTAGTCGTGCGTCGAGTACACCACGCGCCCCGCCACGTTCAGCCGCACCGGGTAGTCGCGCGCACCCCGCAGGTTGCCGCCCCACCAGTACCAGTTGCCCTGGTAGATCTCGATGCCCTCCACGATGATGAGCAGGTCCGGGTTCTCGGCGAGGATGGCGTTGCCCGCACGCTCGGCGGCGAGCCTCCAGTCCGTATCGAGGTTGCCATCACCCCACGTGGCACGGCCGTGCGGCTCGTTGTGCAGGTCCATGCCCACCACGGTGGGATCGCCCTTGTAACGGCGCGCGAGCATCTTCCAGTCGTCGATCCACGCCTGCTCCTCCGTGGCGCGGCTGTTGCGGTACCAGAGCTCCGACTGACTGTTGGAGTCCGGGCGGTGGCGGTCGAGCACGACGCGCAGCCCGCGCGCCTTCGCCGCGGCGATGACGCGGTCCATCACCTCGAGCGAGGTGAGCCCACGCAGCTCGGGGTTGATCGTGTAGCTGATGTCCAACGGGTTCGGGTACACGCCCGGGCGCAGGATGTCGTTGCTGAAGGGCAGGCGCAGCATGTTGTAGCCAAGCGACTTCACCTGATCGAGCAGGCTCCCCAGCGTGCGCGTGTGCAGGCCATAGGGCACGCGTGAAGGACCCTCGAAGCCGAACCAGTTCACGCCCGTGAGCCGCACCTCCTGTCCATTGGACGCGTAGATGCGCGCGCCCTGCGTATGCAGGTAGCCCGCGGCCCCGCCCGGAGTCCCCGCGTCGGTGCCGGTGCCGGCATCCGTGCCCGCGTCCACTCCCGCGTCCGTGCCCGCGTCCACTCCCGCGTCGGTGCCGGTGCCGGCATCCACTCCTGCGTCCGTGCCCGCGTCCGTGCCGATGTCCGTTGCGTACACACCGTCCGCCGCGCACAGCGGCAGCGTGATCCCGGGCTGATAGGACACCTCGCACGAGGTGGCCGTACCGCCGCTGTTCACCGCGCGCACCCGCACACGCGAGCCGCCAAACCCCTGAGAGCGCGTCCACACGTTCGCATCCCAGGCGGCGGGGTTCATCTCGGTCCAGGCACCACCATTCACCGACACCTCGACCCGCCCTGGAGCCGGATCCGCCGTCACGCGGGTCTCCATCCACCAATCATTGCTCGGTGTCTGGATGAAGAATGACACTGGCACCCGCTGCGCCGGCTGCACCTGCGGCGGGTCTTGCGCCACGTCTTGTGCTTCCCCCGGCGCGGGCTGCACCTGCGGCTGGTCTGGTGCCTCCTCCGACGCGGGTCCTCCACACGCCGCGGCGAATACCGCGATCCCCAGGAACATCCCAAATGTCTTCATGCACGACCTCCGTGGTCCGGCGCCCCCCAAACGCCTCGGCATTCATAGACCAAAACCAGACGAAAATCATGAAGACCTATAAAATTCGAATATCGAGAATGATCAGCGATTACGAAACACACATACGCCAACCTCACAGCTGAGCCTCTTACTTCTCGATTTCTGGATTTCTCAGACCGCGAACCCGCTCCGAGAGCGTTTGTCTACGGAGTTGTCACTGGGAGCACGGGGACGGAGGCACCCACCACCGGCGGCACGTCCCGCCCCTCGCCGAAGCCCAGCACCCACCACTCGGGCGCGGTCTCTCCCCGCTCCGTTAGCGCGCGCCCCAGGTCCCCCAGCGGCTCCATCTCGCCATCGTCCGCGAGGCGGAAGGTGCCGTAGTGGATGGGGACGCTGTAGCGCGCGCCCAGGTCCTCGCTGGCCCGGACGGCCTCGTGCGGAGAGATGTGCACCGGGGACATGAACCACTCGGGCTTGTAGGCACCGATGGGGAGCACCGCCAGGCGGATGGGCCCGAAGCGCTCCCGCGTCTCGGTGAACTGCCGGCCCCAGCCGGTGTCCCCCGCGAAATACGTGGTGCCGTGCGGCCCTCGGAAGACGTAGCCCGTCCACAGCGTCCCGTTGCGATCGAACAGCCCACGGTTGGAGAAGTGCTGGGTGCGCGCGCTCACCAGCGTCACCTCGGGACTCAGGGGAAACGCCTGCCACCAGTCCACATCGGTGACGTGGCGCAGGCCCTTGTCCTCGAGGAAGGCGCGGTTGCCCAGGCCGGCGAAGATGCGCACCTCGGGGAACTTCTCCTGGAGCCGCCGCAGGGTGGCCACGTCCATGTGGTCATAGTGGTTGTGGCTGAGCACCACCACGTCGATGGGGGGCAGGTCCTCGAAGCGGATGCCCGGGGGCCGGACCCGCTTGGGGCCGATGAAGGAGACCGGGCTGCAACGCTCGCTGTAGATGGGGTCGGTGAGGATGTTGAGCCCGTCCAACTGCAGCAACACCGTGGCGTGGTTGATGAACGTCACGCGCAGGCCACCGCGGCCCACGCGCTCGGGCGGTGGCGGACCGGGAGGTACGTCGTGCCACTCCGTCCAGGGACCCGGATCGCGGTTCAGCTGCCACTTCAGGACGCTGCCCCTCTGCTCGCGAGGCTCCAGGTTGACGAAGCGCTCGCCATCGAAGTGATCGCTCCTGGGCCCCTTCCAGGTGGGCGCGGAGAAGATGCAACCGCCCACGCCCACGCCCCCCACGGAGAGGGCCAGCACCCCGGCCAGGAAGGAGAGGAAACGGCGCAGCGGACGTCTGCTCTGGGAAACCTTTGTCATCGTTCATCCATGTTACGGCGATCTCGCCCCCATCCCTTGCGCATCCTTGTGAGGGATTGCCGGGCGTCCTGCCCACAAGGCCCCAGGACCGTGAGAGCTTTCATGGGGTGAATAAACCCAGACTCGTTGTCTCACGAATCGTCGGCTTCGCCAGCGCCTTCGGCCAGGGACGTGGGCATGCGCGCCTCCAGTGCGCCCATGGCCCGCTCCATCAGGAGCAGTGTGCGGCCCAGTGACTCCAACTCGATCTTCGAGATGTTCTCGAATTGGGCCGCCAACTCCTCGCCCAGGGCCTGTCCGAGGGTGTCCGCCACCGCAAGGCCGCTCTCCGTCAACGTCAGGCGGAACCGCCGCCGGTCATTCGGATCGGCCTCGCGTCGCACATAGCCGCGCTGCTGGAGGCGGTCCATCAGCCCCGTGACGACGGCGGGCGTGACGCCCATCCGCCGCGCCAACTGCCCGGGAGAAGAGATGCCATCCCGGATCGCATAGAGCGCGCTGAGCTGACGCAGGCTCAGGTCCTGCTCCGGGCGAGCCTGTGCACGCGCCTCGGCCCACCGGTACATACGGGCGACCATCCCCAACATCCGGAGCGCATGGTCGAGCGGAAGGTTGGAACGCTGGGTCATCGTTGTCTGGCCCCCGAGCCGAGCGCCGCGAGCGCGGCCGCCATCACCTGCTTCAGCGGCACCCCGGCGGCTTCGGCCACCTCGCGGCAGTCCTCGAACTCGGGATGGGCGTTGAGCACCACGCCATTGCGCAGGCCACGCTTCACGCGCACCCCGCCCCATGGCGTCTCCACCTCCACCCAGTCCCGCTCCAACGCCATCCGCTCCACCGGGTGGGCGCGGACTCCGAGCGTGGTGGACTCGCGCAGCAGCACGTCCATCACCGACTCCTTCGCGCCTCCCTCCACCAGCACGCTCAACACATGACCCGGCCGCGCCTTCTTCATCGTCGCGGGCACCACCCACGCATCCAACGCGCCCTTCCCGAGCAGGTGCTCGAGCAGGTACCCGAGCAGCTGCGGCGTGCTGTCATCCAGGTTCGACTCCAGCACCCAGAGGCCCTCGGCTCGAGCCTCGGCACGGCCCATGGACGCGCGCAGCACGTTGGGTCTGTCCCTGAAGTCCTTCGTCCCCACGCCGTAGCCGATGCGCTCCACGATGAAGTCCGGCGGCGGCTGGCCGATGCGCGCCAGCACCTTCAGCAGCGCCGCGCCCGTGGGCGTCGTCAGCTCGCCCACGCCCTCGAAGCGCACCGGCACGTCCTTGAGCAACTCCAGCGTGGCCGGCACCGGAATGGGCATGTTCCCGTGCGCCACCCGGATGGTGCCGCTCCCCAGTGGAGGCGGCGCCGCGTACACCTCCGGGTCTCCCAGCAGGTCCAACACCACCGCCGCCCCGCAGATGTCCACGATGGAGTCCACCGCCCCCACCTCGTGGAAGTGGATGGCGTCGATGGACACCCCGTGCACCTTCGCCTCGGCCTCGCCGATGGCCCGGAATACCGCCAGCGCCCGCTCCTTCGCCCGGGGCGACAGCGTGGGCGCCGCCTCGATGAGCTGGCGGATGTCCGAGTAGGCCCGGTGCGGGTGCGCCTCGCGCTCGTCCAGCACCACGTCCAGGTGCGTGCCGCTGATGGCGTGCCGCACCGCGCGGCTCACCGCCAGCCTCCAGCCCGGCACCTTCAACCCGCCCAGCGCCTGCTCGATGGCCTCCGGCGACACGCCCAGGTCGACGCCCGCCGCCAGGAACATATCCCCGGCGATGCCTCCCACCGGCTCCAGGTAGAGCACTTTCCGCACGGTTCATTCTCCCAAGGGGACGGATACCCCGCCCCGTCCCACTCCCGGAGGAGAGGATGGTTGTTGGCTCAGCGCCGGCCCTTCGTGCGCGAGATGAGCGCCGCGTAGAAGCCGCCTCCGAAGCCGTTGTCGATGTTCATCGTCGCCACGTTGGACGCGCACGAGTTCACCATCGCCAGCAGCGCGGACACGCCACCGAAGTTGGCCCCGTAGCCCACCGACGTCGGCACCGCCACCACCGGAATCCCCACCAGCCCGCCCAGCGCGCTCGCCAGCGCCCCTTCCATGCCCGCCACCACCACCGCCGCGTGCGCGCCTTGAATCTCCTCGCGCCGCCGCAGCAACCGGTGGATGCCCGCCACGCCCACGTCGTACACGCGCCTCACCGTGGCCCCCATCGCCTCCGCGGTGATGGCCGCTTCCTCCGCGACGGGAATGTCACTCGTCCCCGCCGTCACCACCGCCACCGTCCCCGCCTTCGGCTTGCCCTGCTTCAGGTGGAAGATGCGCGCCACGGCGTGGTACTCGCCCTTGGGGAAGGCGGCCAGCAACGCCTCGGCCTTGTCCGGTTGCAGCCGGGTCACCAGCACCGTCTGCTTGCGCTCCACCAGCTTGCCCACGATGCCCAGCACCTGCTCCGCCGTCTTGGGCTCGCCCAGCACGACTTCCGGGAAGCCGAAGCGCAGGCTGCGGTGGGTGTCCAGGGTGGCATAGCCAAGCTCGGCGAACGGCAGGTCCTTGAGCCGGCCCACGGCATCATCCACGGAGACCTTGCCGTCCTTCACCTGCTCGAGCAGTCGGGTGAGCGTCTTCTCGTCCATGCCCGCCCCTCTACCCCACCACGCGGGCGGGAGGAATGGGGTGGGTGCTCGAACGGCACGGGGGCCGACGTTGGAAGGGTCGGCCCCCATGCCTGGAGTGGTTGACGCGCTACGCCCGCCGACGGCGCCGGGCCTGCATCACGCCGCCGAGGAGCAGCGCGAGGGCGCTGAAGGCCTCGCCACCGGTGCCCGCGCAACCGCCGCAGCCACCGCCCGTATCACCACCGCCGCCGTTGCCAGTCCCCGCGTCCGCGCCGGGAGTGGTTCCCGCGTCGGGGTCCGTGCCCGCATCCGGGTCCGTGCCCGCATCCGGCGCGATGACCGGCTCGTTCACGAACACCGCCGTGGTACGGCCGGGCACGAGGAAGTCGCCGGACGACTGGAACGTGGCGGTCTGGACGATCGGGTCCGAGGAGGCCTGCTGCACGGGGTGCAACAGCATGGAGCGGCCCGCGTAATCGGAGATGTTGAACACCTGTTGCTCATCGTTGGCGTTGAAGAGCACCACGATATCCGTGGTGCCGTCCGTGGCCGCCTCGTCGTGGATGTTCATGACGATGAGGCCGGGGATCTGCGACGGGCCGGTGTTGAAGAAGCGCACCTTCGCCTGGACGTCCTCGGCCGTCTTCAGGCGGAACAGGGCCGCGCTCTTGCGGATCTTCAGCATTTCCTCGAAGTGCTCGAGCGCCTGGAGGATGTGCGTCGGGCTCACCTTCAGCGCCGGGTTGGCGAGCAGAGGCCTCATCGTGGGCCACTTGTCCTGGTTGTCCGCGGCGGGAGGCAGACCCACGCCCCAGTTGTTGGACTGGTACGTGAAGTCGAGCTTGTTGAACCAGTCGCCCGAGTTGAAGCTGTTACGATCCAACGACTTGGAGCGCAGCAGCTCGTCACCGGCGTGGAAGAAGGGAATGCCCTGACCGAGCGCCACCAGGCTCAAGCCCATGTTGTGCATGCGCACGCGGGCATCCAGGTCGGCCGACTCGGGCGCCTTGAGCTGCACGGCGTCGAACAGCGTCTCGTTGTCGTGCGCCGAGACGTAGGAGATGAGCTCCCGAGGCGCCAGCGTGTAGCCCGCGGGCTGGCCGTTGTAGTCCACCTGCGAGCCCTTCACGGTCTCACCCGCCTTGTTGACGAGCGTGTAGTCGCGCAGGTTGCCCGCCAGGCCCACGCGGATCTGATCCATGTGATGCAGCAGCCGCTCGCGCTGCTCGTCGGCGCTGCCCGAGGTGGTCGCGTTGGGGTCGTACCAGAGGCCGCTGATGAAGCCCTGCTCCTGCAGGCCGCTGAACGGGCCACCGCCGCGAGCCGCGTCACGCAGGCGGTCGCTGAAGGTGCCAATGCCCGTGCCGGGCATGTTGAGCTGGGTGGCGTTCACGCCGCGCGCGTTGCTGACCACCTCGCCGAAGTCCCAGCCCTCGCCGTAGATATAGATGCGGGAGCCGTCCACACCGTCCTTCTCCAGGGTGAGCGCGCGCAGCCGCTCCTGGACCTTCACCATGTTGGCCTTCATGTGATGGCCCATCAGGTCGAAGCGGAAGCCATCCACCTTGTAGTACTTCGCCCAGGTGGTGAGCGAGTCCACCATGAGCTTCTCGAACATGGCGTGCTCGGAGGCCGTGTTCTGGCAGCAGGTGCTGGTCTCGACGTTCCCGTCGGCGTTGAGCCGGTGGTAGTAGCCGGGCACCACCTTGTCGAGCACCGACTTGTCCGCCAGCCCCGAGGCGTTGGTGTGGTTGTAGACCACGTCCATCACCACGCGCAGGCCGCTGTCCGCGAGCGCCTTCACCATCTGGCGGAACTCGACGATGCGCGCGCCGCCGTCCGGGTTCACCGCGTAGCTGCCCTCGGGCACCGTGTAGTGGTACGGGTCGTAGCCCCAGTTGAAGCCGTCCGTGTCCGCCACCGCCGACACCGCGGCCTGCTGCTCCTCCGAGTCGGGAGCCATGGAGGCCAGGTCACCCGCGGGCTCCTGGTGCTTGGAGCGGTCCTCGTCGACGGTCGCGATGTCGAACACGGGCAGCAGGTGCACGTGCGTCAGGCCGCTCGCGCTCAGGCGCCGCAGGTGCTTCATGCCGTTGGAGCCAGACTCGGTGAAGGCCAGGAAGGTGCCCCGCTTCTCCGCCGGCACCGTTGCGTCACCGATGCTGAAGTCGCGGACGTGCAGCTCGTAGAGGACGATGTCCTCGGGCGCCGCCAGCGAGGGCTTCACCAGCGAGTCCCAACCCGAGGGCGCGAGCGCCGGATCCGCCAGATCGATGAACTGGCTGCGCTTGCTGTTGGTGGACAGGCTCAGCGAGTAGGGGTCCGTGACCAGGTTCTTCACGACCTTCTTCGCGGTGGGGGCGTACACCTCCACCTCGTAGAGGTAGAACAACCCCTTCCAGGTCGCGTTGCCGGTGAGGCTCCAGACGCCCGTGGAGACGTCGAGCGTCATCGGCACCGTGGCATCGGCGGGCACGGAGGGATCGGAGCCACTGAACAAGTGGAGGATGACGTTCCGGGCGGTGGGTGCCCACAGCTTCAGCGAGGGAACGCCGTCGTGCCAGGTGACGCCCAGCGCCTCGTCATTGGCGTACAGCTCGTCCAGCACGCCCGGGAGCTGCGCCGAGGTCGCGTCCAGCAGGTTGCCCTCGGCGTCCGTGAGCGAGAGGGCGATCTGCCCCTTGAGGATGTCCTTGACCTTGATGAGGTCCGCATCGGCGATGCGCAGCACCGGCCTGCCCGCGAGGTGCGGGAACTTCGCGGCGATGTGCGGGGGCAGCCCTGGCGTCTCGAGCGTGAGGGGAATGGACTCGCCGCCCGCGACGCCCGTGGGGGACAGGTTCATCGCGCCCACGGGGTCATAGTGCAGCCGGAAGGACGCCCCCGCCGGAATGGCGATCACCTTCGGCTTCCACACCAGGAGCTCACTCGACACCCAGTGCGCCTGGGCCTTCATGATGTCCCCCTTGGGCGCACCGGCCACGTCGATCCCCAGCTCGTGGGTGACCGAGTCGTACTGGAAGAGCACACGGGCGTTGTCCGCGTGCACGGTGAAGCCGATGTTGGAACCACCGAGCGCACCATTGGCCCCGTAGTTCTCCGCCCAGCCCTCGTTGATGGCGACCTTGCCCTCGTAGCTGCCCGCCGTGAAGGCCGTGGTGGACAGGGTGTAGATGCCGTCTCCATCCACGTCCTTCAGCCACGAGCGCAGGCAGTTCGGCTGCCAATCACCGGGACAGCCCAGCTCGCTCTGGAAGCTGCCGGGGGCCACGGCGATGACGGAGTTGAACCGGGTGGTGACCCAGTGCGTCGTGCTGTCGTAGTAGAACTTGACCTGCGTCTCCGCGTTGAGCGTCAGGGAGAGCTCGGCGCCGTCGGCGGCGCCTCCCTGGCCATAGGTCGTGAGGGAGCCGCCCTCGTCGACGGCCGCACGGAACGTGTAGGAGCCCGCGGGCAGGGTGAACACGCCCTGCCAGGCGTTGTCCTCGGCGTCGAAGCCCAGACGGGAGTTGTTACACGTCGCGTCACCCACGGTGCACGACAGAGGGGTCTGCACGGAACCCACGAGCGTGACGCTCGTCGGCTCCGCGGCCACGGTTCCCGCCGAGAGGAAGGCGAGCGCGCCGAGCAGCGCCCCCTTTCGGGGCATTCTGAGGGGGGGAACTTCAATTCTCATTCGGGACACCTTGTTGCCCGGACGCACCGTCCCCGGGACGGAACGGCCGGACAGCTGTTGGGGCGAAGGGAAACACTCCGGCGCGACCGCCTCGCGAGGGCACGGCATGCCGGAGTGCATGACAGCGTATAGCAGACAGAGCCCGGAGCCTTCACCTGGGGCGACTGGCACGGGCACCAGAGCACTGTTAAAGCCTCGCCCCCATGCCGCGCTCCCGCCTTCCGCGTCTGCTTCCCATCCTCGTCTTGACGTCCTGCGTCTCGGGACCGAACACCCCCACTCCGGCCCAGCTGCCTCCCGTGGAGCTGGCCGCGCCCGCGGGCGACGAGTGGTACCGGCACGCCGTCTTCTACGAGGTCTTCGTCCGCAGCTTCCAGGACTCCAACGGCGACGGGAAGGGAGACCTGCCCGGCCTCATCTCGCGGCTGGACTACCTCAACGACGGAGACCCGAGCACCACCACGGATCTCGGCGTGGACGCGCTGTGGCTGATGCCCGTGTTCGACTCGCCCAGCTACCACGGCTACGACGTGGTGGATTACGAGCGCATCAACCCCGACTACGGCACCCTGGAGGACTTCGAGCGCCTGTGCGCCGAGGCCCACCGCCGCGGCATGCGCGTCATCCTGGACCTGGTCATCAATCACACCAGCTCGCGGCACCCGTGGTTCGTGGAGTCCGCCTCCTCGCGCACCTCGGCGAAGCGGGACTGGTACATGTGGAGCGACACCGACCCGAACTGGGCTCCGCCCTGGGACACCTTCGCCACGGGCTCCACCTGGCACCGGCTCAACGGCGCCTACTACTACGGCGTCTTCTGGGGCGGCATGCCGGACCTCAACATGAAGACCCCCGCCGTGCGCGAGGAGGCCAAGCGCATCGCCTCGTTCTGGCTCGGCAAGGGCGCGGATGGCTTCCGGCTGGACGCGGCGCGCTACCTCATCGAGACGGGCGGTGGCCTGCTGGGCCAGGCCGACACGGCGGAGACGCACGCCTTCTGGAAGGAATTCTCCGCGCACGTGCGGAACGTGAAGCCTGACGCGGTGCTGGTGGGAGAGAACTGGAGCACCACGCCCACCATCGCCACCTACTACGGCTCCACGGACCAGGTGCCCGGTGGAGACGAGCTGCCGCTCAACTTCAACTTCCCGCTCGCCGAGGAGCTTCTGAAGGCCGCTCGAACGGGCGACGGCAATGGGGTGGCCCTCAAGCTGGCGGAGATGCGCAGCCGTTATCCCAAGGGCGTGGCGGACGCGCCCTTCCTCACCAATCATGATCAGGTCCGCGTGGCCACGCAGTTGGCTGGCGATCAGAGACACCTGAGCACCGTGGCCTCGCTGCTCCTCACCCTGCAAGGTTCGCCCTTCCTCTATTACGGCGAGGAGGTGGGCATGGCCAACGGCACCACCAACAACGACGAGGCCAAGCGCACGCCCATGGCATGGGACTCGAGCGCTGGGGGCGGCTTCACCACCGGCACGCCCTGGTTCCCCTTCTCCCCGGGCCGCGAGAGAAACAACGTGTCCGAGCAGTCGAACGCCTCGGGCTCGTTGCTCTCGCGCTACCGCGCGCTCATCCGGACCCGCCATGCCTCGGAGGCACTGGACCGTGGCGGCCTCAAGCTGCTCACCTCCACTCAGGGCCGCGCGCCCACGCTCGCTTTCCTGCGCACGTTCGGGGAGGAGCGCGTGCTCGTGGTGCACAACCTGAGCGACTCCTCCAACACAGTCGGCCCCTTCGAGTTGGAGGCGGAGTCGGCCGAGGTGCTCTTCGCCGACCCCTCGGTGGGCTCACTCGTGAGGGACGGAGGCTCCTGGAGCGTCAGTCTGTCCGGCCGCGCCACTGGCATCTGGCGCCTGCGGTAGCGCGGGCGAAGCGGGCACCACCGCCGGCCAACCCGGCGCCTCGGGCCCGAGCACCGTTTCCTGCCGCACGCCCTCGGGCACCAGCAGGTCCACCACCGGGGACTGTGCCGAGCCGCCCACGCGCCCGCCGCCGAAGCGCTCCTGCGATACACCCGGTCCGATGCCGAGCACCATCAGCCCCTGCGGGCCTGGCGCGGTCACGCCACCAAAGAGCGTGGGCAACTCCACCCGCCGCTCCAGCGTGGCACCCGTCACGGCCACCGCGTAGCCCCACGAAGGCTGCGCCTGTCCGCCGAGGAAGCTGTCCGGGACGAAGAAGGACACCGAGGGGCCGAAGACGCGCACGCGAGTGGGAAAGAAGACGCGCTCCTCCATCTGCCGCTCCACCCGCGCATCCAGGGCCCGCACGGCCGACTCGCTCACCGAGCCCTGCTGCTGCTGGGCCTCCGTGAGCGCCGCGTTCCGCCACAGCTTGCGCAGCACGTCGCGTGCCTCGTAGGGGCGCGGGGTGAGGACGATGGCCTTCTCCCAGGCGCTGCCCGGCGCGAGCGAAAGGTGGCGCCCGGGGAGCGTGTCCGTACGCCCGGAGCCCTCCTGTTGGTCCTGGTCCACGTACACATCCAGGTTGAAGGTGTAGAAGCCAAAGCGCGCCTGGTCCGCCAGGGTGGTGCCCGCCGCGTCCACCGTGCGCCGCTGGGGCACGGCGATGGGCCGGGCGAAGGTGGCCTCGAAGCGGGTGCCGCCGCTCTCGGGGAAGGCTCGGAAGGACACCAGGTCCAACGTGCCGGGGCCCATGTCGTTGCGCAGTGGGTAGCGCAGCTCTCCATCCCCGTGGTCATCCCCTCGCGGGTCCTCCAGGGAAAAGAGCGGTGCACTCCCACGCGTACCGCCATGGCAGGCGCCGGTCAGGGTGGCCAGCAACAGGAGCAGGGAGAAGCGACGAACGAGCACCATGCGGAGGTTCCTCGGGGGCGGGAAAAAGCGAGGGGCCCGGCGGCGTCAGCGCGCGCACCGGGCCCTCTCAAACTACCTGGAAGCGGACGACTAGAACTGCGCCTTCATGAAGGCCTTGAGACGCACGTGCTCGAAGTTGCGCGTCTCCAGGCTGTTCCAGCGGCCCTCGCGGCTGGAGAATCCCTTGGAGCCCACCGGCACGCTGTTGTTCTTGGCGATCGTCTCATCGGCGACCTGGGGCGTGAAGCCCGTGCCGAAGTCCGGCGTGAAGGTGCCGAAGTTGTACTGGCCCTCGAGACCGAACTCCACGCCCGCCAGGATGTACTTGGCCTTGAGGGCGATCAGGTTCTTGTCGTGCTGACCCGACGCCATCTGGTGCCAGTTGAAGCCCTGGAGCGCCGTGTTGCCGTCCTTCAGGTCCGCCAGGAACTTGGTGTAGCTGAGCGACATGTAGAGGTCGTCGGTCAGCTGGTAGCCGGCGCCCAGGTTGAAGCTGGTGTAGTTCAGCACGCGGTCGTCATCGGCGATGTCGTCGAAGGGCTTGAACTGGTAGCCCCCACCGGGGAGGAGGTCCGGATTGGTGAAGAAATCCGCGGTGGAGTGCTTGCCCTCGGGATCGTAGTAGCGCTTCGCGTCCTTGCACGCAGCACCACCCACGCAGTCATTATCCTGGTAGGGCAGGTACTTCTTGTCGTTCAGGCGCTTGTCGTTCTCGTGGATGTACTTGACCTTGCCGAACACATCCACGCCACGGCCGATGTCCAGCGAGTAGCGGGCCTTGGCCACCAGGATGTGGGTCCGCTTGTCCTGGAAGGGCTGGTAGGCGCTGCGGAAGTTGTGCAGCACGCCTGCGGTCAGCTCGGTGCCGGGGTAGTCGGTGTCGTTGATGGCCCGGGTGTCGTCGCCCCAGGCCTGCCAGTTGGTGTTGTAGGTGATGAACGAGTACTCACCGGCGATGTCCAGCGCGCCGTTGCTGTACACCGGGTTGAACGTCACGCCCTTCCAGCCGATGGCCGTCTCGGCCATGGGCTCGTCGAAGTCGGTGAAGCTGTTGTCCACGTTGACCGTGGCCACCTGCTGGGTCTCGCTCGTGAAGCCGCCATAGCCGATGCCGGTGGTGCCGCCGTAGCTACCGTTAGTGGGACCGGGGAAGGCGAACGAGCCATCGGTACCCTCGGTGAGCAGCACGTCCGACTCACGCCGAGCGGCCATGACGGCCACGTAGTCCGCGCCAATGCTGAACGCCTGCGCGTTGAGCGACAGGCCGATCTCCAGCGGATCGTTCAGCGTGAGGTCCACCTTCCAGGTGTTGTCCTCGTGCCTGCCCGCCGGCATCGCCGAGTAGCCGTTCAGGCCGAAGCTCTTGGGTACCCAGCGCGGATCATCCTTGTCGGTGCCGAAGTAGTTGGTGTTCTCCGCGTGCGAGTACGAGCGGTAGAACGCGCCCCTCAGGTCCACGATGGAGCCGAGGTGGAAGCCGGCCTTGAGACCGCCCACGCCATTGCGGTAGCGCGGGAACAGATCCCGGCCGTTGTCCAGGTTGTTGTCCGAGGTGTTCAGCTCGTTGTCGATGGCATACTGGAAGATGCCGCCGACGTCGAACATGTCATTGAAGGAATACTTGCCCTGGAAGACGTAGGAGGCGTCCGTGGTGTGGAACGCTCCCGTATCGAAATCGGGGCCAGCCCAGAGACGGGGCAGCGAGATACCCGCCACATCGTACGTCAGCCTGCGCTCGAGCGCCGAGCCCTGCACGAGCACGCCGTAGGCGTTGTCGCGGTCGATGTAGCGGATGCGGCCGACGACGTACGGGTCGAACTGGCCGAAGTCGTTGGCGCCGATGGTGGCCGAGTCGACGAGGTAGCCCGGCGTCAGGGTGACGGCGAGGCCGCGCAGCTTGATGTACTGGTTGGAGCGCGGATCGAACTCACCGCAGTCGCCGTTGACGCAGTCGCCGGCGCCACCACCGAAGCCACCGAAGTTCGACCAGAAGTTCTGGCTGAAGCGGCTGTGGATGCGGCCGCGAACCTCGACCGCGCTGGAGAGCCGGGCATTGAGCAGCAGCTCGAGCTCGGTGCCGATACCGTTCTCTCCAGAACCTTCGCCCGGCACGACGCTGAAATTGTAGAGCGCGCCCTGGGTACGCGAATTACCGTAAAGCCACTTCGTATAGGTGGTACCGCCGATCTGCAGCTTGGGCGCCTCCTGGGCGAGCGAGGGCGCTGCGGGCAGAAGGGTAGCAGCAGCGGTCAGGGCGACAGCGCCCTTCCGCAGGGACTTCGTCTTCATGGGTGATTCCCCTCTCTTTTGCAGCCGAACCGGGAAGGGGGCTTCCCGGCTGCCGGCGCGGAGGACTCGACCCCCCGCGCGACCATCCGGCAGAAATGCTCGTGTTTGGAAAGACTACCTCAAAAACTACTTCTGCTCCTCGGCGGCCACCGGCTTCGTCGCGGCGCCCACCATGGTGAGGGTGGCCGGCTTCTTGGTGGTGCCGTCCTCGGCGCACTCGTAGCTCAGCATCTCCTGCTGGGCCTTGGCCTCGGAGGCCTCGCCCTTGCCCGCGCCGGCGAGCAGATCCACCACGTGCGGATCACACTCCCCGTCGTTGCCGCCGCCGAAGCGGTGCTGGCCCTCGTACTCGTTCACCTTGCGGGTCAGCAGATCATTGCCCGCGGGGAAGCCCTCGTTGGACTGCACCAGCACCTGGAAGCGCCAATCGGAGGGCTCGCCCTCCAGGCCGGCGGTGTCGATGGTGGCGGAGATCTTCCGGCCCGAGCCCTTGGTCCGGGTGGGGATGATGACGCTGTCCTTGGAAGCGCCGGCCTTGTTGCCCACCTCGGCCTTCACGCGCGAGGAGCCCTGCGGGGAGATGACGATGACCTTCTCCCAGGCGAACTCGGGGGCGAACTTCACGTTGAGACCCGGCAGGGAGTCGGTGGAGCCGCTGCCCGGCTTGCCATCCGTGTCGATGAAGATGAAGGCCATCTGCACGGAGAATCCGGAGCCCGTCTTCCAGGGATCCTCCAGGGTGGTGTTGAAGCCCAGGGAGACGTCGGCCTTGGCGCCCTTCTTGTTGAAGGTGAAGTCCGTCAGGTCGAACGAGCCGCGCTTGTACACGGGGTCCGTCGGGTACTTGTAGGCGCCGGGGCCGTTGTCGTCACCGGACGGGTCCTTGAAGGACACCTTGTTGCCGGCCAGCGCGGGGGCGCCCAGGAGCGCGGCGGCCAGCGACAGCACTGCGAAACGCGAGGTCTTCATGTGCGACTTCTCCTTGAGGGGTAAGGCGACTGCGGACTAGCCCTTGACGCTGCCGGCGGTCAGACCGGAGACGAGGTACTTCTGGAGGAAGAGGAAGAGGACGACCACCGGGACGGACACGATGATGGAGCCGGCCGCGAAGTAGCCCCACTGCTGGGAGAAGCCGCCCACGAAGAAGCGCAGCCCCACCGGCGCGGTGTACATGTTCTCCTGGTCCATGAAGGTGGCGGCGAGGATGAACTCGTTCCATGCCGTCATGAAGGAGAAGAGCGCCGTCACCGCCACCGCCGGCTTGGCCAGCGGCAGGATGATGGTCCAGAAGATCTTCCCCACCGAGGCGCCCTCGATGAGCGCGGCCTCCTCCAGGTCCTTCGGGATGGTGTCGAAGTAGCCCTTGAGCATCCACACGCTGAAGGGGATGGACGTGGTGGCGTAGACGATCATCAGGCCCAGGCGCGAGCTGCCCAGCCCCAGCCACTGCACCAGGATGATGTAGAGGGGGATGAGCATCAGCGTGCCCGGGAACATCTGGGACACGAGGAAGGCCATCATCCCCGCGCGCTGGCCGGTGAACTTGAAGCGGCTGAAGGCATAGGCCGCGGTGCACGCCAGGAACACGCCCACCACCGTGGTGCCCAGCGCGATGATGGCGCTGTTGAGCATCCACTGCGCGAAGGGCTGATCCGTCATCACCGAGGAGAAGTTGGAGAACGACAACGTCTCCGGCCACGGCGTGACGGCGCGGACCCGGTCCATCATCGTGGGGGACTCGGGCAGCGTGGTGATCGCCAGGCTCTGCTTGCCCGACAGGGCGATCGTGATGACCCAGAGGATGGGATAGAGGGTGAAGAGGGTGAAGCCCACCAGCAGCACGTGCAGGGGCCAGTGGGGCACCCCATCTCGACGCGAGAACATCAGGCGGCCTCCGTGGCGCGCGAAACGCGGTTCTGCACCACGCTGTAGAGCAGCAGGATGCCGAAGATGACCGTCGAGTACGCCGCCGCGTACCCGTAGCGGTAGCGCTGGAAGGCGTATTTGTAGGCCTGGGTGATGAGGATCTCCGTCGAGTTGCTCGGCTCGCCCTCGGTCACCAGGAAGATGACGTTGAACTGATTGAAGGTCCAGACCACCGACAGGATGATGGCTGGCACGAGCGCGGGCTTGAGCGACGGCAGGGTGATGGAGATGAACTGCTGCCAGCGCGAGGCACCATCCACGCGCGCGGCCTCGTAGAGCTCCACGGGGATGGAGGTGAGCGCGCCCAGCGACACCACCATCATGAAGGGGAAGCTCAACCAGCCGTTGGTGGCCAACACCGTGAGGAAGGAACTGACGGGCGTGTCGTACCAGGCGAGCCCCTGGCCACCGAACATCCGGATGACGTGGTTCACCACACCGAACTGCTGGTGGAACATGCCCTTCCAGATGAGCGCGGTGATGTAGTTGGGCATGGCCCAGGGGAGGATGAGCAGCACGCGGTACACCGGGCGCAGCGCCAGCCCCTGCACGTTGAGGATGAGCGCGAGGATGAGCCCCACCGTGACGCCGATGGTCACGTTGGTGACCGTCCACACCACCGTGAAGAAGAGCGTGTAGTAGAAGTTGAGGTAGTTGAAGACGATGGAGCCGTCCTGCGCGCGACGGGCGATGTTGAAGTCGCCCAGGATCTCCGCGTAGTTGCGCAGGCCGACCCAGATGTCCGACAGCGACTGCCCCGTGTTGTAGAGGTTGGAGTCGGTGAAGGACAGCGTGATGCCGTAGAAGAACGGGAAGAAGACGAGCACCACCATGCCCACCATGGCGGGGGCGATGTAGAGGTAGGCGGTGCGGTTCTCCACCACCGTCTCCACCGTGCGGGCCAGGCCGCCCATGCCGATGAAGAGCAGCAGGGCGAGCGCCACCACCCCGAGCCCACCGAAGGCACGGTTCGCGCCCGAGCGCAGCTCACCCACGCGCGCGGACACCGCCGCCTCGTTCACCTCGCCCGCGGGGGTGACGAGTCCGAGCGGACGGCGGAACTGGTCCGCGTCCCAGTTGCCGGGCTGGAGCGCCGGCTCGGCCGCGAGCTGATGCTCGGCCATCACGGACTGGGCCCGCTGCGACATGGTGCGCAGCTGTCCGGCCACGAGCTCCTGCGTCCCGCGCACCTCGGCGCTCAGCAGGCCCAGCGAGTAGGACGCGTAGCCGCCCAGGCCCACCCCGAGCGCCAACACCGACACGGCGACGAGCAGGAGCTGACGGCGCAACACGAAGCACGCCCCGGCGCACACCGCCAGGGGCAGCAGCAACCACAGCAGCAACGGCCCCATGCCCGGCTTCAGCGGGGCCGCCAGCGGAGCGATGGCCAGCTCCACCATCCCCACCACCGAGCCGTCCACCTCCACTGGAGCGCTCAGCAGGCGCCCACCGTTGGGCAGCGCCTCGGTCTCCACCTCCAGCTTGCGCGCGGAGCCCTCCTCGCGGTTCGTCTCCACCGCGGCGCGCAACCGCTGGCCGCGATCATAGAGGGGCTTCTCCTCGCGCGACAGCCGGCGGGGCGCCGCGCGCTCCCCCTGATCCTCGGGGAAGGTGGAGGCCTCGAGCTGGATGCCCGAGAAGGCGATCACGCGCACCGCGCTGCCCGGAGGAAGCTGCTCCTTCCAGGTGGACACCACGGCGCGCACGGAGTCACCCGAGCCCCCCGCGCGCTGGACCAGCTCCTCCAGCGCACGCAGGGACACGAGGGCCTGACGATCCGCGCGGTCGGTGGAGATGGTCTCCAACGTCCGGGCCAGGAGGCCCTGGGCGAGCACGAGGGACACGCCCAGCGCGAGGAACAGCCCCACGAGCACCCGCATCGGGCGGAGCTCACCAGGACCCCGCGAGCCGCCCGAGGACGGACCCGCGTTGTGAAGGGATTCGGTGGTACCCCGCTCGGGGAGCGGGTGGCTGGCGCTACCCCGTTCGTCGCCAGCACGCTGTGGGGCCGTGTTGCTCACTCAATTCCTCACTTCTTACGCAGGCCGGCCACGTCCTTGGCCACGGCCTTCTGGGCCACGTCGAGGGCGGCCTTGGGGGTGGAGGCCTTCTTGAGGATGGCGTTCATCGCCGAGGTGGCCGGCGACCAGACCATCGTCATCTCCGGCACGTTGGGCATCGGCACCGCCGTCTCGACCTGCTCGCGGAACGCCTTGAGCTGCGCGTCGGCCGAGATCCTGGCGTCGGCGTACACGGCCTGGTTGGCGGGGCTCTGGCGGCCCTCCAGCGCGAGAATCTTGCTGGCCTCGTCGCTGGTGAGGAAGCGGGCCACCTCGAAGGCTGCGTCCTTGTTCTTCGACGGGGCGGAGACGTAGACGCCCTCCACCGTCATCCACGGGCGCATGGGCTTGCCGCCGGCCTCGTCCAGCGTGGGCAGCGGGGCCAGGCCGTAGTCCACGCCCTTGGCGATCTCACCCAGGAACCAGGGGCCGGAGAACACGATGCCCGCCTTGCCCTCGTTGAAGAGCGAGGTGATGAGCGCGGTGGAAGGCTCGGCGGGCATGATGAGCTCCGCCCACTTCATCATCTGCTCCACCGACTTCACGTTCTGCGCGCTGTTGAGCGTGGGCATGGTGCCCGGACCGAACACGCCGCCGCCGAAGCCGTTCATCAGGGCCGCGTGGTAGTAGAAGTCACCGTAGGAGTACGCCAGACCGAAGCGGCCCGCCTTCTTGTCGGTCAGCTTCTTGGCGATCGTCACCAGCTCGCCGCTCGTCTTGGGCGGCGTCGGGACGAGCTTCTTGTTGTAGATGAGCGTGATGACCTTGTAGTTCAGCGGCAGGCCGTAGACGATGCCGCGGTAGGTCATCGCCTCCATGGTGGAGGGGATGAAACGCTTGCGGAGCGCGTCATCCAGGTAGAAGTCGATGGGCTCCACCGTGTTGCCCGCCTCGATCCACCCGCCCAGGCGATCCTGGGCGAAGATGAAGAGGTCCGGCCCCTTGCCGCGCGGCACGGTGGCGGAGATCTTGTCCGCGTAGGCGTCGTAGGGCACCGCCAGCGTCTTCACCTTGATGCCCTTGGCGGCATTGGCGGCGTTGAACTGGGCGATCACCTTCTCCAGCGCCGTCTTCTCCTCGGCGCGGTAGGCGTGCCACAGGACGATCTCCTTCGTCTCGGCGGCGGCGGGCGTGGACAGCAGGCCGAGCGCACACAAGCACACGGCCGCGATCATCAATCGCAGGTTCTTCATGTCGGGAGCTCCTGGGGGTAGGACTCGAACTCGGACTAGGAAGCGGACAGACGTTGCTCGGTTTCGGCGTCGAAGAGGTGCAGCGCATCCAGCTCGATCACGACCTTCTCCTTCGAGCCCGCCTCGGGCGTGTGCTGCGGCGGGAGACGGAAGACGATCGAGTGCTCGGCGAGACGGGAGTGGACGATGACCTCGTTGCCCAGGGGCTCGACCAGGTCCACGTTCACCTCCACCTGCGCCGACTCACCGCGCGCGGTGGCCGAGGGCGAGACGATGTTGTCGGGACGGATGCCGACCTTCAGCTTCCGGCCACCCTTGCCCGCGGTCACCGGACGCAGGCTCCGCGGCACCGGCAGCTTGAAGCCGTCGCCCTCGAGCACCTCGCCATCGGCCGAGAGCGTGGCGGAGACGAAGCTCATGGGCGGCGAGCCGATGAACTGGGCCACGAAGACGTTGGCCGGGCGCTCGTACACCTCGAGCGGAGTGCCCAGCTGCTGGAGCTTGCCCTCCTTCATCACCGCGATGCGGTGGCCCATCGTCATGGCCTCGATCTGATCGTGCGTCACGTAGACCGAGGTGACGCCCAGGCGCTGCTGGAGCTTCTTGATCTCCGAGCGCATCTGCACGCGCAGCTTGGCATCGAGGTTGGACAGCGGCTCGTCGAAGAGGAACACCGCCGGCTTGCGCACGATGGCACGCCCGAGCGCCACGCGCTGTCGTTGACCGCCGGAGAGCTGCTTGGGTTTGCGCTCCAGCAGGTGCGTGATGCCGAGAATTTCCGCGGCCTCGTTCACCAGCCGGTCCATCTCCGGCTTGGGCGTCTTGCGGATCTTCAGACCGAACTCGAGGTTCTCCCGGATGGTCATATGCGGGTAGAGCGCATAGTTCTGGAAGACCATGGCGACGTCCCGCTCCTTCGGCGGGAGCTCGTTCACCACGCGATCGCCGATGGCGAGCGAGCCTCCGGAGATCTCCTCCAGACCGGCGATCATCCGCAGCGCGGTGGACTTGCCACAGCCCGACGGACCCACCAGCACCATGAACTCGTGGTCCCGGATATCGAGGTTCAACCCCTCGATGACCGACACATCGCCGTACCTCTTGGCCACATCCTTGAACACAACCCCGGCCATTCAGTTCTCCACTCGCGAGTGTTCTCGTTCAACTCAACGCGCCCGTCCCAGGATGCGAACGGACAAGGGCTCGACCGTGACGTCCATCGTGGCACCCGCCGTCAGGCGGCCACCGTCGAGCAGATCCTCCGCGTCCGCACCGCTCCAGGCCTCGGGCCAGGGGAACGAAACGGACGCCTTCTTCTCACCGCGGTTCACCGCCACCACCACCGCGTCACCCGACTCCGGCTCGTGCCGGAGGAAGGTGTAGACATCGCCTTCCGTGGCGAGGCCCTTGTGACTACCACGTGACAGCGCCGGGTGTGCGCGGCGAATGGCGATGAGCCTCTGGTAGAACTGGCGCAGGGACTCGTCGCGAGGCAGGCCCGCGCCGGGCTGCACAGCGCGCTCGCCCCAGGGCATGTCGCTGCGGTTGGCCGGCCAGTCGCCCCCGGGACGCCCCACCTCCTCGCCGTAGTAGATGACGGGGATGCCGGAGGTGGTGAGCTGCAGCGCCGCCGCGAGCCGGAAGCGCGCCTTGTCACCCTGGAGCTGGAAGAGCGCGCCGGGCACGTCGTGCGAGGACAGGAAGTGCGACAGGTGGTAGCCCTTGCGCACCTTGTGCCGCGAGCGCAGGTAGGCATCGAAGGCCACGGTGCGCCCGCGCCCCTGCGCCCACGCGAGCGCGCTGCCCTGGAAGCCGAAGTCGAAGCCGGCGTCCATCTCGTCGTTGACGAACCACGGGTCGAGCGACTCGCGGTCCCCGCCCCACACCTCGCCGAGCAGGAAGAAGTCGCGGCCCAGCTCCTCCCGGGTGCGGCGGCGGTGCTCCTGCCAGAAGGGATGATCGACGTGCTTCACCGTGTCCAGGCGGAAGCCGTCCACGCCCGAGCGCTTGCCCCAGGCAAGCTGCGCGTCGAGCAGGTACTTCGCCACCTCGGGCTGCTCCGTCTTGAAGTCCGGCAGGCCGGACACGCAGCTCGTCACGTCATCCTGCCCGCAGGTGCCCAGCTCCTCCGAGCGCAGCCAGCCCTTCGTCTCGGGCGCCCTCAGGTAGCGCGAGTTGTAGCCGGGGTGGTTGTAGACCACGTCCAGCAGCACGCGGATGCCCCGCTGGTGACACGCGTCCACCAGCGCCTTCAACTCCTGCTCGGTGCCGAAGCGCGGGTCGAGCTGATGGAAGTCATCCGCCCAGTAGCCGTGGTAGCCCCAGTCCGGGAAGCCAGCGCCGGTGACGAAGCCGTCGATGTTCTTCACCACCGGGGTCAGCCAGAGCGTCGTCACGCCCAGCGAGGACAGCTCGTCGAGTTGCTCGCGCAGGCCCTTGAAGTCCCCGCCGTGAAAGGTGCCCGGGGCCTTCTTGTCGACCTGGACGTTGTTGGCCGCGTCCCCATCCGCGAAGCGGTCCAGCACGACGAAGTAGAGGACCTCGTCGGCCCAGTGGCGCACGGGGGCCACGGCCCCGGCTTCCGGAGCGGGCACCGCTGCCGGAGCGGTAGTGGGCGCGCTCGTCCCCACCTCCGAGGTTGCGGCCTGTGCGGGCGGCTGCCGGTGGGCACAGGCCGAGAACGCCAAGGGGAGGAGCAACAGGGAAGTAACGAGAGGGGGACAACTATTCGCGCGTCTGGCCAGAAGGCGACGAGGCGACGAATCAACCATTGCGCCGGACTTTTCCACACCCGCTATCGAAAGTGAACCCTCCCACTTCGTATGTCAGGAAGCGGACGTCAATGCGCGCGGTCACCCCCGGTTTTTCACGTGACGAGAGGCGCGCGTGCACCTCCCGTCAAATCCACGCGCGCATGTCGATGGCGTTGACACGACGCGCCATCGCCGCGCATCGGCTCAGGGGATGCTGTTCGTCCTGTCCGGAACCTGGAGTGGATCCACCTTGCCCACGTCGTCCACGATGGTGATCTCCCGGGCGATCATCTCCGTGTCCTGGTTGGCGAAGGAGGCGCGCACGGTGGAGCCGGGGGCGAGGAACTCACGGCCAATCATCTTGCCGCCCTGGTAGTAGCGCGTCTGCTCGGTGATGCGCAGGTAGCGCTCCCTGCCCTTCTTGTCCTCGATGACGAGCACGTCCGAGTACTCGGCGGTGACCGTGCCCTTCATGGTGAAGCCCCGCTCCAGCGAGTAGGGATTCTTCGCGATGGTTCCCTCGCTGCCCGAGCCCCGGCGCATCGCCACCGTGCCGTCCGTCCGGCAACCCGAGAGCACCACCGCCCCCACCACCGCGCCCCAGATGACCCTCCGCATGCCCGACTCCCCCCGGGGCGCAGAGCTGCTTCGCCCCCTCGGTGGGTCAAGGTGGAGCCGGAGGTGAGGGGTCGCAACGAGCGGGCCCGGGAGGAACGCACGCCCGGCTGCTTACACGCCGAGGCGCGCGATCAACGACTTCGAGCTGTCGCGCTCCAACAGCAGCAGCACCTGGCCGGAGACCGCGGGGACTCCCACGGAAGAGAAGCGCGTCTCGAGCACCACCATGCGCTTGTCGCCCTGGGCCTCCTGCACCGCGTCCGCCAGCACCGGGCCCGCCTCGCCCCGCACCAGCACCGGCACGGTGGGCAGCAGCCTCCAACCCGTCAGCGTGCCAATGGCCGACAGGCACGCGCTCGCCACGATGTTCGCCGCCTCCGCCAGCGCGCTCTCCCGCTCCTCCGGCGGCGCGTCCTGGCGCCGCAACAGCAGCGACTCCAGCGCCGAGGCGTCCTCCCGGGGTAGCACCAGCAGCAACACGCCCCGGAGCTGTCCCTGCATGCCCAGCTTCGCCGCCACCACGGGGGCATCTCCCCCACCCAGCAACCCGGCCACCTCCGAGGCCGTCGCCACCACCGCGCGCGGCACGGACAGGTTCACGGTGCGTCCGCCCACCAGCCTCGCGAGCACGCTCACCGCGTGCCCGCAGCCGATGTTGGCCACCTCACGAAGGGCGTCCAGCTGAATGTCGCTCGGAAGAGGGCTCACGCGGACAGTAACCTCGGCACGTCCAGGATGAACACCGGGCGGCCACTTCCCAGGATGGTCACCCCTGAGAGCCCCGGTAGCAAGTCCAAGGGCCGGGACAGCGGTTTGAGCACCGCTTCCTCCTGCCCCACCAGTCGATCGACCGCGAGCGCGACCCGTCCCGCGTCTCCTTCCATCACCACGAAGGGCCGCACGCCCTTGCGCGACGGCGCCCGGACTCCCACCAGCTCGTCCAGCGCGTACACCGGCAGCAGCCCCTGGCCGTGCGGCAACAACGGCATCTCCCGGCTGCGGTCCAACGCCTCGCCGTCGGCCTCCATCGCCCCCACCACCTTGGCGATGGGCAGGCCGAACACCTCGTCCCCCACCGCCACCAGCAGCAGGTGCACCACCGCCACCGTCAGCGGCAACCGCAGCGTGAAGCGCGTACCGCGCCCCAACTCGCTCTCGATTTCCAGCGTCCCGCCCACGTTCTCCACCACCCGCTTCACCGCGTCCATGCCCACGCCGCGGCCGGAAATCTCCGACACGTCCTTGGCGGTGGACACGCCCGGCAGGCACGCCAGCAGGAAGGCCTCGCGGTCCGTCATCCGCGCCGAAGCCTCCGCGCTGAGGGCGCCGCGAGCCACCGCCGCCGCCTTCAGCTTCGCCGCGTTCATGCCGCGGCCGTCATCCTCCATCTCCAACACCACCCGGTCGCGCGCGCGCCGCACCGACACCAGCACGCGCCCGCGCGGGCCCTTGCCCGCCGCCACCCGCTCCTCCGGCGACTCCAGGCCGTGGTCGATGCAGTTGCGCAACAGGTGCATCAGCGGATCCGCCAGCTCGTCGAGGATGGCCCGGTCGAGCTCGATCTCCGCGCCCGTTATCACCAGGTCGACCTCGCGCTCCTTGCGCCGGGCGATGTCGCGCGCCGCGCGGGGCAGCCGATCCGTGATGAGCGACAGCGGCGTCATGCGCGCGCTCATCACCTTGTCGTGCAGATCCTTCACCAGCGCCTGCAGCCGGTAGACTCCCTCCTCGATGGGCGGGCGCGAGTTCTCCGGAAGCACCTTGCCCAGCTCGCGCAGGCGAGCCGTGGCCAGCAGCAGCTCGCCCACCGTGTCCAGGAAGTAGTCCAGCAGCTCCGTGCGCACGCGCACCGTGCGCGTGGCGTCCGCGCCCACGGGGGAGGACCGGGAGCCATCCACCGAGACCGGACCCGCGGCCGCCGTGACGGGCACGGGCGGCGCGACCACCGCCGGCTTCAACGAGACGAGCTCCACCTCCGCGATGTTCCGCAGCGCCTTGCGGATGCCCTCCTCGCCGCCCTCGGCCGTCTCCAGCTCGAGCTGGATGTAGCCCTCCGGGATGCGGCCGGCCTTGAGGTCCTCCAGCGGCGGCCGCAGCTCGTGCAGCGTGCCCAGGCCCGTCATCCGCTTGTGCACCAGGAAGGCGCGCACCCCCGGCGTCTGACAGGTGGGGGCGATGCGCAGCCGCACCGCCCACCGCGACGGGGACTTCGGCGCCTCCTCCTCCACCGTCCGGATGACCGTCGCGACCGAGGCGGCCAGCTGGGCCGTCGCGGAGCTGGCCGCGGAGGTCTCCGCGGCCGGGGTTTCGGCAACGGGCGCGGGAGGCTCCTCGGTGTCGACGGAGACGGCCGCGGCCACCCGGGTGGGAGCAGGAGCGGCGGCCGGAGCGGGTGGAGCACTGACGGACGCGGAGGCGGTCCGGTTCAGCACCCGCGTGGTGCCCGGCGTGCGGCCCGTGAGCACGCTCACCCGTTCGGCCAGCTGGCCGAGCAGCGCCGAGGCATCATCCGGCGGCTTGTTGTCCGCCACGGCGCGCACCTGGGCCATCATCACGTCGGTGGCCGCCAGGAGCAGATCCACCAGGTTGCGCTCCAGCCGGCTGGGATCCTGGCGGATGGCGTCCACCAGGTCCTCCACCCGGTGGGCCAACACGGCGATGGGCTCGAACCCCATCGAGGAGGCCATGCCCTTCACCGAGTGTGCGTGGCGGAACATGGAGTCCACCACCGCGGGCGCGCCCTCGCGCTCCAGCTGCACGAGGTCCCGACCGAGACCCTCCAGGTGCTCGCTCGCCTCGGTCAGGAACAGACCCAGGTAGCGGGACATGTCCATCGTCATGTCCGACCTCGGACGCGCGTGGGTGGGGAGGCGCTCAGCCCTCGCCCAACACCTTCTTGACGACCGCCAGGACGTCCTCGGCGCGGAACGGCTTGACGATGAAGTCCGAGGCTCCCGCCTCGATGGCCTCCATCACCAGGCTCTCCTGTCCCAGCGCCGAGCACATGATGACCACCGCGTTGGCGTCGTACTTGATGATCTCCCGCGTGGCCTCGATGCCGCTCTTGAACGGCATGACGATGTCCATCGTCGTGAGATCCGGCTTGAGCTCCTTGTACTTCTCCACGGCCTCCAATCCGTTGGCCGCCTCTCCGACGACCTCGAAGCCGCCGGACGCGAAGATGTCCTTGATCATGTTGCGCATGAAGATGGCATCGTCGACGACCAGCACCCGCTTAGCCATGTGCAGCTCCGCCTCCGCTTAAGGCCCCAAGAGGGCCGCGGACACTACCACCCGCTGATTTCGGGCGGCTACTCACTTCTGTTGTCCCGCGGTGAAGAGTCCAACCACCGCGGAATCCAGCCCTTCTGGATCCAAGACCGTCACGGCCAACCCCTTCAACCGCGCCACCCCGCGTACCGCCGGCACGGCCTTGCCCGGAGCCAACCCCACCCGCTCCACCGCCTCGATTCCGTCCACATCCGTCACCAGCAGGCCCAGGTCCCTGCGCCCGCGCTCCAACAGCACCACCCGGGCCGGTGGTGTGGGCCCATCCGGCAGGCCCAACAACTGGCGAAGCTCCACCACCGTCACCACCCGCCCCCGGAGGTTCATCACCCCCGCCACCGCCGCGGGCGCCCGAGGCACCCGTGTGAAGCGCTCCGGTGGCACCACCACTTCCTTCACCGCCGACAGCGGCAGGCCGTAGCGCTCCTTCTCCACCCGGAAGATGACGTGCCGCACAAGATGGCTTTCTACCAGCAGGGATCGGGTTCTGGGAAATCCGCGCCAGCAAACAAACGAACGTTCCGCCCCCCGGGCGAGGGCCGAGGGGAGGACGGGGGGCTCAGGCGTTCAGCCGGAAGCTGCGCACCACGCTCTGCAGCTCGATGGAGAGGTTGGTCAGCTCGCTGGCCAGCGAGGTCATCCGCACCATGGCGTCCGTCTGCTCCTGGATGACCGCCTGGATGGCCTCCGTGGAGGCCGCGTTGTTCCGGGCCACCAGGGAGATCTCCTCGGTGGCGTTCACCATCTCCTCGCTGCCCTTGAGCTGCTCGCGGGCGCTGTCGGAGATGAGGTGCACCTTCTCGGCCACCTTGCGCACCGTGTCGGTGATGGCCCCCATGGAGCGCACGATGCCGGTGAGGTCCTCACGGCCCTCGGCCAGCTCCTCGATGCCCTCCTTCATGGCGCTCACCACCGCCGTGGACTGGCCGGAGATGTCACGCGCCAGCCGGGAGATCTGCTCGGCCGAGCGGCCCGCGCTCTCGGCCAGCTTGCGCACCTCGTCGGCCACCACCGCGAAGCCGCGGCCGTACTCACCCGCGCGCGCCGCCTCGATGGTGGCGTTGAGCGCCAGCAGGTTCGTCTGCTGCGCCACCTGGGTGATGGCGTCGACGATCTTCGAGATCTCCTGCGTCTTCTCGCCGAAGGCGAACACCTGCTGGCTCGCCGCTTCGATCCGGTTGAAGACCTTCTTCACCTTCTCGCCGGCCAGCAGGGCCGCCTTGCTGCCGTTCTCGGCCGCGCTGCTCGTCTCGGCGGCGGTGCGGGCCGCGTCCTCGGCGCTCGCCGCGGTGCGTTGAATGCTGCCGGCCATCTCGGTGATGACCTTGGACGTCTTGCCCACCAGCTGCGACTGCGTCTCCGCGCCCTGGGCGATCTTGTCCATGGACAAGCCCACCTCCTCGTTGGTCGCGTTGACGTTCTCCGCCGAGCCCTGCAAATCCTTCGCCGTGTCCGCCACGCTCTTGGCGGTGTCCTGAATCTTGCCCACCAGGTCGCGCAGGTTCTCCTGCATCTTGCGGATGGCCAGCGCCAGCTCGTCGATCTCATCGCGGCGCAGCGCCCGCGGCGGCTCGACCAGCAGCGGCTTGGACAGGTCGCCCTGGGAGATCTCGAAGGCCGAGCGCGACAGCACCCGCACGCGCGTCACCCGCGCCAGGTAGCGCGGCAGGGTGATGGCCAGCGCCAGGCTGAGGGCCACACCGATGCCGATGCGACCCCAGAACCAGCTCGGCCCCAGCGGCTCCGTGGCCATGAGCGCGCCCGTGAGCACACCCCCGAGCACGATGTAGCCACTGAAGATCTTCAGTTGCAGGGAGACCTCGTGTCCCCCGGTGCCGGCCTGCTCGACGTTGCGGAGCAGCCGCTGCACGGGATCACGGCGGGGAGAGAGGCCTGGGGATGGATCGTCGCGGAGAGGGCGGCGCACGGTTTCGCTTTTCCGGGAGACGGCGACAGCGGTGTGTCGGTTTAGCCCTACCGTCTGGAACGGTCAATCCGCCCACCCCCTCGGAAGTGGTCGAAGCCGGCAGGCAGGCGCAGGCTCCGACCCGAGGCGTCACGGATGTGTCCGGGCTGCCCCTGGGTGAGACTGCCAATGCGCGTGAGAGGCTCTTCCACTCGGAGACAAGCCCGCTCGAAGGCGGACGTGCGTTCAGGTGGGACGGCGAGGAGCAGCTCATAGTCCTCACCCCCCGCCAACGCTCCCTCGGCGCCCAGGGAGGCGCGCACGGAGCGGGAGAGAGGCAGGCGCTCGAGCTCCAGCTCGGCGCTCACGCGCGAGGCGGTGCACAGGTGCCCGAGGTCCTGCGCGAGACCATCGGAGAGATCCAACCCCGCGGAGGCGAAGCGCGCGGCGAGCCGGCCCAGCTCCACCTTCGGAACCGGGCGCTTCTGGCGGAGGATGGCGGCGGAGCGCCGCTGGCCGGCTTGGAGCTGTTGCAGGCCGAGTCGCGCGTCGCCCAGCGTGCCCGAGACGTACAGCACGTCACCGGGCCGGCCTCCGGCGCGGGTGATGGGCGCGGTGCCCGGCAACAGCTCTCCCGCGGCGGTGATGGTGATGGACAGCTCGCGCGCGGAGGAGAAGTTGCCCCCCACCAGGGAGATGCCGTGCTCCCGCGCCAGCGCGCTCATGCCCCGGGCGATGCCGAGCAGCTCGCGGCGCGGGAAGTCCCGGGGCAGCGAGAGCGCGCAGACGAACCAGCGCGGCACCGCGCCCATGGACGCCAGGTCCGACAGGTTCACCGCCAGCGCCTTGTGGCCGATGTCCTCGGGCGAGAACCAGGCGCGCGTGAAGTGCACGTCCTCCACCACCGCGTCCGTGGTGATGCACTGCGCGCCCCTCGAGGGGCCGAGCACGGCACAATCATCTCCGGGCCCCACCGGGACCCGGGCCCTCGGGAAATGCGACAGGAAGAGGTCGATGAGGGTGAATTCGCCCGCTGGCTTCGCGCTCACGTGGTGGACTCAGAAACGATCGGGATCCGGGTCCATGTCGATGGGCGGGGGGATGAACGCCGGCCCCTGACCCGACTGTGGCGGCTCCTTGGGCAGCACCACCCGGAAGCACGAGCCGCGGCCCAACTCGCTGCGCACCGCCACCTGGCCGCCGTGGCCCTCCACGTAGCTCTTCACGATGGCCAGCCCCAGCCCCGCGCCCCCGTACTCGCGCGTGGGGCTGTCATCCACCTGATAGAAGCTCTGGAAGATGCGCTCGCGCTGGTCCTCCGGGATACCCACCCCGGTGTCCTCCACCTCGATGCGGTAGCCCGCCACGCCCAGCTCCACCTGCGAGCCCAGCTCCGACAGCCGCACCTCCACCTGCCCGCCCGCCGGCGTGAACTTCACCGCGTTGGCCAGCAGGTTCACCACCACCTGCCGCAGCTTCTCCCGGTCCGCCACCACCCTCGGCTGCACCACCGCGGGCAGCTGGACATTCACCGTCAGCCCCTTGCGCTGCGCCTGGGGTGACACGCTGGTGAGCGCGCTCTCCACCACCTCCTGCACGTCCACCCACTCGAAGGCGAGCCGCACCTTGCCCGCCTCGATCTGACTCATGTCCAGGATGGAGGAGATGAGCTTCAGCAGCGTATTGCCCTTGTCGATGATGGTGCGCACGAACTGCGTCTGCTCCGGATTGAGCGAGCCCACCAGCCCCTCGCACAACATCTCCGAGTATCCGATGATGGAGGCCAGCGGCGTGCGCAGCTCGTGGCTCACCGTGCCCAGGAAGCTGGACTTCATGCGGTCGGCCTCCTTCAACCGCTGGTTGAGCCGCAGCAGCTGGGCGTTCTGCGACTCCAGCTCGCGCTGCGTCTCCAGCATCGCCTCGAGGTGCAGCTGCCCCGCCAGGTAGGACTTCTGCCCGGCCGCCAGCAGCGCCGCCATCACCTGGCCGAAGTGGGCCAGCATCTTCATCATCTTGGAGTCGGGCACGCGCCGCACGTGCGCCACCAGCTCGTGCGCCCGCCCCAGCTCCAGCCCCCGCACCTCGCCCAGCATGGAGGACAGGTCGCCCAGCGCCTCGGGAGCGAAGGGCCCGAAGACGACGCGCCCCAGCACGTCCCCCTCCCACAGCACCGGCATCACCACATAGCGCAGTCCGCTGAAGCAGGGCTGCGTCAGCAGCTCGCCTCCCAGGGGGCTCGACCCGGGCAGCACCTGCGCGCCCTGCGTGGGCGTCAGCGGCCCCTCGCTCAGCCGCGTCAGCAGGGCGGAACAGAGGGCCCGCCCGTCGCCACTCGCGTTGACGAAGCCACAGAAGTCCCCGTTGCTCCCCTTCGCGTCCGCCAGCGTCCGGCCCCGCTCGTCCAGTACCCGGATGCCCACCCGGTACAGCTCGCCGAGGCTGTCCACCACGTCCCCGAAGGTGACCGGGTCCAACAGGTCCACCAGCGACAACTTGCGCTGGAGCACCGAGCCGGCGTGCTCCGGTCCGCTCCCCGCGGCGCCCGCTTTGTCGGCGCTCATCGCGATTGCCCCCCGGACGGCGGGTACATGGACTCCAGGGCAGTGCCCTTCAGATCCATCTGCTGGAAGATGTGCGTGAGGAATTCCTTCTCCGTCAGACCGATGTTGCGCGCCAGCCGCATGCGCTCATCCAGGTTGCGCCACGCCCCCACCAGGAGCTCGTGCAGCGTCTCCATCACGCCCTCGCCGCGCAGCGCCACCGCGCCCACCACCGGCTCCCCGCCCCGCTTGCGCGCCTGCTCCAGCTCCTCGTCCGTCTGCGCGTCCGGCAGGTCGCGCTTGTTGAACTGGATGACCACCGGCACCTGAGAGGCGTCCAGACCGTTCTCCCGCATGTTGGCCCGGAGCTTGCGCCAGTAGGCGTTGTTCTCCCCGGCGGCGCCGCGGCGGCTGTCGGCGATGAAGGCCACCGCGTCCGCGTTCTGCAGCACCACGCGGCGCGTGGCGTCGTGAACGACCTGCCCGGGCACCGTGAACAGCTTGAGCTTCACCTTGAAGCCCGTGCTGCTGGTGAAGAACACCGGGAGCAGATCGAAGAAGAGGGTGCGATCCTCGTGCGTCTCCACGCTGAGCAACCGGCCACGTGCCTCGGGCCGGGCCCGAGCGTGGATACACCGCAGGTTGGTCGTCTTCCCACTCAGCCCAGGGCCGTAGTAGACGATCTTCAGAGTGAGTTCGCGCTGGGCGTGGTTGAGTTGCACGTGCGGAGCTCAGGCTGCCGAGAGGGAGGGGGAAGGTTCGGCCAACCCGCTCCAGGCGGACGGTTTTTTATAGTGAAAGGTGTTCAGCATTGAAAGCCGCCCCCCGCGTTATCCATGTAGGACCCCCCGGATGGCACGGAAGCGGGCGGCCTTGGAATGCCGGATTGGCGTGCGCAGTTTGGAAAAGTCCGGCTCCCTTCCACCCGTGAGGGGAAATGTGCGCCGCACCCAGAGCGTGCATGGGCACCGGTGAAGCGGTTAGGATCGTAGCGTAATGGAGGAAGAAGGCATGACGATGAAGCGGGTGGACCCGGGCGTGGAGGTGGGCGCGATCCCTGTGCCGGACATGGCCAACCTGCCCAACGACCTGGCGCCGGCGGTGAAGTTTTCCGCCCCGACCGATGAGGACATGGCGTCCGTGGCCGCCCTGCGCGCCAACTCGGAGCCCTGGAAGAGCCGGGGTGAGACGTTGGAGGACAGCTTGAAGGCCCTGACGGCGCTGAGGCCGTACATCCACGTGGCCAAGGTGCAGAACCAGCTGGTGGGCTACGTCACCGTGGAGCGGGATGGCCCGGTGCCGGGCGCGGCCTACATGCGCAACATCGTCGTCAAGCCGGAGCTGCGTCGCCGCGGCGTCGGGATGGCGGTGCTCAACCAGGCCCTCCAGGTCGCGCGGGACATGTTCCGCAAGACGATCGCCCTGCGAGTGGACCCGGCGAACGCGCCCGCGGTGAGCTTCTACCGCAACGCGGGCTTCACCACCGTGGCCACGGTGGTGTCCAAGAAGTCCGGCAAGCTGCGCCTGTTGATGTCGCGCGAGCTGTGACCGAGCCCTGGATGGGAGGAGCGGTCATGTCCTCCAGGGCTGTTCCCTCCCACTCCTGAATCCGCCCGGCCGCATCCCTCCTCGAGGGGTCGCGCCGGGCGGAGCCTTTTGTGGGCCGCCACCCCGCCCGCCCTCCGGCCCGACGCACCGGGGTGGGCCTCGGGGGTCATCCGGTTTCCGGAATTCGTGACAAATCCCGGCTATGCTGCGCCCGCTCTCCCGGTGAAGGGTATCCCCGGGAAGGAAGAAGGGTGCGCAGGGCATGAGAAGCATCGCGGAGTTGCTGCGCCACCTGACTCGCCCGGGTGTGCTGGAGCTCGCATTGATCAGCGGGCGCCCACCCATGGTGAAGACGGGCGGCGGCTTCGAGTCTGTGGACAACGTTCCCCTCACGGTGGAGGGGCTGCAGGCCACACTGCAGGGGCTGGTGGGCGAGTCCCGCGCCTCCAGCGTCTGCGACAAGCCCAACCAGTGGGCGCTGCGCGTCGAGGGAGTCGGCCCCATCATCGTCGGAGCCCTGCGCCGCGGAGACGTGCTCAACGTGCGCGTCGTGCGTAACGAGCTCCAGGCGGCCGCTCCCACCGCTCGCGCCCCCGCGCCAACCGCTCCCCGCCCCGGCCCGTCCGCCGCTCCTCCGGCCACGCCCGCGGCCTCGCGTCCGGCACCCCCACCGGGTGCCACCCCGCCCAGGAGCGCCAGGACCGGGATGCAGATCCTCCCCGCGGAGCGGAACACGCCCGAGCCGCCACCCGCGCCCGAGCCTCCGCCTCCCGCCGAGCCCGCCCCCGAGGCGCCCCAGGGGCCCCGCATCGTCGTGCGGCCGGAGTCCGCGAGCGACCTGATGATGCTGTTGGAGGACGCGCGCGGCGTGGGTGCGAGCGACCTGCACGTCATCGCCGGCCGCCCTCCCCTCTTCCGCATCGTCGGCGAGCTGCTGCCCCACGGCGAGCCGATCCCTCCCGAGACGGTGGAGACGATGCTGCTGCCCCACGTGCCCGCGCGGCTGCGGCCCGTGCTCGACCGCGAGGGGAGCTGTGACTTCTCACTCGACCTGCGCCAGGCGGGCCGCTTCCGCGTCAACATCTCCCGCCAGCGCACCGGCTACAAGGGCTGCTTCCGCCTCATCCCCCGCGAGATTCCCACCCTCGAGTCGCTCGGCCTGCCGGCGGACATCGCCAAGGCCACCCACCACCATCAGGGTCTCATCGTCGTGACCGGCCCCTCCGGCCACGGCAAGACGAGCACGCTCGCGGCCATCGTGGACATCATCAACCGCGAGACGACGCACCACGTGCTCACGGTGGAGGATCCGGTGGAGTACCTGCACCCGCGCAAGAAGGCGCTGCTGAGCCAGCGCGAGGTGGGCACGCACACCAAGACCTTCGCCACCGCCCTCAAGGGCAGCCTGCGCGAGGACCCGGACGTCATCCTGGTGGGCGAGCTGCGTGACACCGAGACGGTCCGCATGGCGCTGGCCGCCAGTGAGACGGGCCACCTGCTCATCTCCACGATGAACACGCCCAGCGCGGCGAAGACGATCGACCGGCTCATCGACCTCTTCCCGCCAGGAGACCAGGCCCAGGTGCGCATGACGCTCGCCAGCAGCCTGCGCCTCATCGTCAGCCAGCGGCTGCTGCCGAGCGCGGACCGCCAGCACCTGGTGGCCGCCGCCGAGCTGCTCCCGGGCTCGGTGGCCCTGGGCAACCTCATCCGCGACAACAAGACGTACCAGATTCCCTCCCTGCAGCAGCGTGGCAAGTCGCTCGGCATCGTGCGCTTCGACGACTCGCTCGCCGACCTGGTGCGCGCCGGGAAGACGACGCTGGAGATAGCGAAGGACTACGCCGAGAGCCCCGATGAGCTGGAGGCCATGGTGACGGGCAAGCGGCCCGGCGCGCCTCCCGAGCCCCCCTCCTCGCCCGACGGCGCCAAGCAGCTGCTGTCCAAGGTGGGCAATCTCCTCAACCGCAAGAGCGCCTGACCATGAGCTCCGCCCCGCGCATCGCCGCCCTCTTCGACAAGCTCCTCGAGCACAAGGGGAGCGACCTGCACCTGAGCATCGGCCATCCGCCCCTGGGCCGCATCCGCGGGGAGCTCACCCCGCTGCGCGAGGCCCTCCTCACCCAGCCCGAGATGGAGGCGATGCTCTTCGAGCTCACCTCCCCCGAGCAGAAGCGGCACATCACCGAGGAGCTCGACCTCGACTTCGCCTACAGCTACGGCACCCGGGCGCGCTTCCGCGCCAACTACTTCTACAAGACGACGGGACTGGCGGCCGTCTTCCGCACCATTCCCTCCAAGGTGCTGTCCCTGGCGGAGCTCAACGCCCCGGAGGTGGTGCGCAAGCTCGCCGAGCGCCGCAGCGGACTGGTGCTCGTCACCGGACCCACCGGCAGCGGCAAGTCCACCACGCTGGCGGGGATGATCCACCACATCAACCACACCCGCTCGGCGCACATCCTCACCATCGAGGATCCGGTGGAGTTCGTGCACGAGTCGGTGAAGTCCCAGGTGACGCACCGCGAGGTGGGCATCCACGCCTCCAACTTCGCCACCGCCATCCGCTCGGCGGGCCGCGAGGACCCCAACGTCATCCTCATCGGAGAGCTGCGCACCAACGAGACGATGAAGCTGGCACTGCAGCTGGCCAGCTTCGGCGTGCTGGTGATGGCCACGGTGCACACCAACAGCGCACCGGCCACCATCGACCGCATCATCAACTCCTTCCCCGCCGAGGAGCAGCCCCAGGTGCGCGGCATGCTCGCCGAGGGCCTCGTGGGCATCGTCGCCCAGCAGCTCATCCGCACCGCGGACGGCAAGGGACGAGTGGCCGCGCTGGAGATCCTCATCGGCACGAGCGCCATCGCGGCGATGATCCGCGAGGGGAAGGTGTTCCAGATCGCGAGCAAGATGCAGGCGAGCCAGAACCTGGGCATGCAGACGCTGGACATGCACCTGGAGAGGCTGGTGGCCGCGAACACCATCACCCCCGAGGCCGCCCTGGAGAAGGCACAGGACAAGGAGGCCTTCGCCAAGGTGCTCCAGCGCCTCAAGCCGGAGTTCCAGGCGCCCGAGTTCGACACCGGGGAGACGGGCGGCGGGCACTGAGCCCCACGCGAACACGTGAGGGGCTGGGAGTCACGCTCCCGACGTGACGTCCGAGACACTGGTGGCCGTCAGGGCCCGATCGAACCACTGGTCAAGAAGTGCCGGGTCCCTGCACGCCAGGATGAGCTCGCGCGTGTTGTCGTCCATGCGAACGCCACGCGCGATGAGAATCCGAAGCACACTCTCCGCACGCCCTTCGAGGATGCCCTTCTGGCGGCCCTGTTCGATGAGCTCCTCACCTACGGTCATCATCAGTTCCTCCATTCGCTGCGCACCTGCCACGGAACGTAGCACTTCCCGTTCGCCGTCCAGCGCGGCGTACCAACGAGGCCTCGCGACGGACCCGCTGACAAGGCCCCGTCCGCTCCGGCACACCTCGTCCCGAGCGGGAGACGCTCAGTACTCGATGTCGTCCTCGGACGTGCCGTTGAACCAGGCGCTCAGCGCGCCGAGCTGGTCGATACGCCGCGCCGGCGGAAGGCTCGTGAGGAAGGCGCGCCCGTAGTTCTTGGTGACGATGCGCCTGTCCAGCATCGCCACGATGCCCCGGTCCGCCCTCGTCCGGATGAGCCGGCCGAAGCCCTGCCTCAGCGCCAGCGCCGCCTGCGGAAGCTGGTAGCCCCCGAAGGCCTCCTCGCCCCGAGCCTCGAGCTGGCGGATGCGCGCCGCCACCACCGGATCCCCCGGCGAGGCGAACGGCAGCCGATCGATGATCACCAGGCTCAGCGCGTCCCCCGGCACGTCCACGCCCTCCCAGAAGCTGTGCGCCGCGAAGAGCACGCTGGGTTGCTCGCGGAAGGCCTCCAGCAGCTGCTGCTTGGGCCGCTCCCCCTGCAACAACACCTGGTAGGGCAGCCGGTTGCGCGCGAGCCCGTGCGCCCGCTCCATGTTGCGCAACGAGGTGAAGAGCACGAAGGCCCGGCCTCCCGTCACCTCGCACAGCCGGATGATCTCCTCCGACGCCGCCTCGATGAAGCCAGGGGCCGCCGGGTCCGGCAGGTGCGTGGGCAGGTACAGCGCCGACTGGTGCTCGAAGTCGAAGGGGCTGGGCACCGAGACCGTGCGCACGCTCGCCACCGGCACCCCGTCCTCGTCATACAGCCCCATGCGCCGCGCGAAGAAGTCGAAGCGGCCCTCCGCCGCCAGCGTCGCCGAGGTGAACACCACCGTGTCCACTCCTCCGTAGAGGCGCTCCTGCAGCTCCCGGGCAATCTCGATGGGGCTCGCGCGCAGGAAGACGCCCCGCCCCCGCGCCTCCGCCCAGTACACGTGGTCGTTCGACTCCACCTTCTCCAGGAAGGACAGGTCCGCCACCAGCTCCGCGCACCGGCGCGTGAGCAACGTCAGCTCCGGCTCCCGCTCCGTCGTGGTGAAGGCCGACAGCGCCGAGAGCGACTCCTTCACCTGCTCGAGCGAGTTCGACAGCAGCGCCAGCCGCTCGGGCTTGAGCGCCACCGCGCCCTCGTTCTCGTGCAGCCCCAGCACCCGCGGCGCCTGAGAGAAGAGCACCTCCGAATGCGTCCGCAGCCGCACCACCAGCGAGGAGAGCATCCCGAAGCGCGAGTCCTCCGTCGACAGCGCGCCCAGCGCGTCGCGCACCAGCTCCTCCAGCCGGAAGCTCGACACCGAGTGACCGAAGTGGCTCCCCGCCGCGTCCTCCAGCGCGTGCGCCTCGTCGAAGATGACCGCGTCGTACTGCGGCAGCACCCCCTCGCCCCGCTGGCCCCGGCCCCTCAGCGCCAGGTCCGCGAAGAAGAGGTGGTGGTTCACCACCAGCAGGTCCGCCGACTCCGCCGCCCTCCTCACCCGCGTCACGAAGCAGTTCTCGTACAGCGGGCACTTCGAGCCCAGGCACGTGTCCGACGTCGTCGACAGCCGGCCCCACGCACTGAAGGACTCGGGCAGCTCCAGCTCGCTCCGGTCCCCCGTCTCCGTCCGGCTCGCCCACGTCTTCAGGTGCTTCCAGTACCGGCCCTCCTCCCGCGTGGCGAACTGGGGATCCTTGCTGAACGACTCGTAGCGGTGCAGGCACAGGTAGTTGCTGCGCCCCTTGAGGTACGCCGCCTCGAAGGACAGGCCCATGCGCTCGCGCAGCAACGGCAGATCCTTGAAGAAGATCTGCTCCTGGAGCGTCTTCGTCGCCGTGGACACCACCACCCGCCGGCCCGACAGCAGCGCCGGCACCAGGTAGGCCAGCGTCTTGCCCGTGCCCGTCCCCGCCTCGGCCAGCAGGTAGCCACGCTCGTTGAAGGCCTTCTCCACCGAGCGCGCCATCTGCAGCTGCTCCGGACGGTACTCGTAGGCCTCCAACGCGTTCTGGAGCGCGCCACCGGGGCCGAGCAACGTGTCGACGGAGAGCCGGAGCGAGGGAGCGGGCAGGGACATGGAGGGAGGAGGGGCGGGACGGAGGGGGACGGACACGGGAGGATAACAGCGCGACGCTCGCTCGTCGGGTTTTGTGTCGGAGTGGCCCGGGTGCTCGCCTGAGGGGCTGGAGACGGCCCACCCATCCGTCGGGGCGCCGGGTAGAGGACAGATACGAATTTCGCCCTTCACCCGGCCCTTGTTCGGGTGCACTCGGGGCGCTCGGGAATTAAACTCCTCGTCAAGGAGGGGAGGACGCACTTGGGTCGCCGGCTGCTACATGCGAGCGAACACATCGACATCCACCATGAGGAGTCCGAGGGGTGGCTCTACGTGGACTGGAAGGGCTACCAGTCCGTGGACATGGTGAAGTCCGGCTGCGAGGAGATCCTCCGCCACCTCGCGGCCCTGCGGCTCTCCAAGGTGCTCAACGACAACACCCATGTCTCGGGAATCTGGGTGGGGGCCGCGTACTGGTTGGCCACCTACTGGTTTCCCCGGATGCGCGAGGCCGGGCTCCGCCACTTCGCGTGGGTGCTCTCTCCCTCACGGCTCAGCCAGGTCTCCACGACCACCACCCTGGAGCACGCGGAGCCGAACACGGCCGTGTTGTTCGACGACCTCGCCTCCGCCGTGCACTGGCTTCGGAACGCGGACTCGACGGAGACGAAGGGCCTGCCGTAGGCAGGGGCGCTACTGCGCGGGCGGGTACTTCTGCAGCTTGCGCTGGAGCGAGCGCCGGTGCAGGCCCAGCCGCCTCGCCGCCTCGGAGATGTTGCCGCCACAGTCCGCGAGCACCCGCTGGATGTGCTCCCACTCCGCGCGCGCCAGCGAGGGAGGCTGGAAGTCCTCCGTCACCTGCGTGGGCTCGCCCGGCCCGCGCGAGAAGGCGAGCACCAGGTCGTCCACGTCCGCGGGCTTGGGCAGGTAGTTGAAGGCGCCCAGCTTCACCGCCTCCACCGCGGTGGCGATGCTGCCGTAGCCCGTGAGGACGATGACGCGGGTGGACGCGTCCAGCGCGTGCAGGGCCCGCACCAGCTCCAACCCGCTGCGCCCGGGCATCCTCAAGTCCACCACCGCCAGCTCGGGGGACTCCCTCGTGGCCAGGGCGAGCGCCTCGTCGTAGGAGCCGGCGGTGCTCACCTCGAAGCCCCGCTCGCGGAAGGCCCGCGCCAGGCGCTCGCGGAACACCGCCTCGTCGTCTACCAGCAACAGGGTGGGTGCATGGCCGGGCGTCGGGCTCGTCATGGGGCTAGCTGCACCCGGGACGGCTCCGGAGGCAACGCGGCGGATTGTCGCAGCCCCCCCGCGGGCCACGTCAGCACCACCGTCGTCCCCTGGCCCGGCGTGGAGCGGAGCACCAGCCGGCCCCCGAGTTGGTCCAGCACCGCGCGCGTGAGGAAGAGCCCCAGCCCCATGCCCTCCCCCGGAGCCTTCGTGGTGAAGAAGGGCTCTCCCGCCCGCGCGAGCACCTCCGCCGGCATGCCCGCCCCCGAGTCCTCCACCGTGAGCCGCCACGTCTCCGGCTCGCGCGCCAGCGCCAGCCGCACCCGTGCATCGGGCGCCGACGCCTGCAGGGCGTTCTTCACCACCCCTCGGATGGCGCGGGCGAACGCGTGCGCGGGGATGAGCTCCCGCTCCTCCCGGGCCCGGGCCTCCACCTCGGCGCTCACCCGCTCGCGGCCCGGCAGCCCCTCCAGCGCCTCCTCCACCAGCGCCGCCGGCGCGAGCGTCACCATGGACTCGCCCCGGCTCGCCCCGGCATCCGAGGCCATCTGCGCGAGGATGTCCCGGCAGCGCGCCACCTGCTCGCGGATGAGCTGCACGTCCTCGAGCGAGGAGGCCTCCGCCCCGGTGCGCACCAGGTGCCGCTCCAGCTCCCGGGCCACCACGGCGATGGTGGACAGCGGCGTGGACAGCTCGTGCGCGGCGCCCGCGGCCAGCGTCGCCAGCGCCGTCAGCTTCTCGTGGCGCGCCGAGGCCGCCCGGGCCGCCACCAGCTCCGCCTCGCGCGCGGCCAGCGCCCTCGTCACCCGCTGCACGAAATAGACGATGAAGCCCGCCGCCATCGCGAAGGCCGCCCACATCCCCTCGAGGTGCATCCGCACGTCATGGATGTGGTGCTGCGGATGGTGCGTGGACGACAGCTCGCCGCCCCGGGTGGGAAACCACAGGTGGTCCACGAAGAGCGCGCCGAAGCAGGAGATGGCCAGCACCGCCAGCGCCCACGTCCACCCCGCGCCCAGCACCACCGCCGCGAGCGCGATGTGCACCACGTACAACGCACTGAAGGGGTTGAAGGGACCGCCGCTCAGGTCCAGCAGGATGGTGAGCACCACCACGTCCAGCGCCATCACCGACCACAGCAGCCCCTCGCGGATGGGGCGCTCGCGCCGGGCCCACAGTCCCAGGGCGACATTGCTCGCCGCCGCCACGGCGATGGTGGCGAACAGGGGCCCCAGCCGCTGCGGCATGCCCAGCCCGAAGTGCACGCCCAGGATGAGCGTCACCTGCCCGATGATGGCACCCCACCGCAGGCGCAGCAGCCACGAGAGGTTGATGGCGTGGGCGTCGCGCACCGGCTACGGACCACCACTCATCAACATGCGGCGCACCTGGGCGCCCATGAACACGGCCATCACCACCAGGATGAAGAACAGCACGCCCAGCCCCGCCATCCTCATCTTCGCGCGCTTGTCCGGCGGCGCCGTGGGCATGAAGGCCGAGCCAGCCGAGGCCAGCCGCAGCACCTCCTCGCGCCCCCGCTTCGCCATGGCGTCCTCCGGGTGGCGGGCCAGCCGGATGCGATAGAGCCGTCCCAACCCGGCCAGCTCGCCCCGCTCCGAGGCCAGCGCGAGCACCTTGTCGTGGGCGCCCCTGCTCTCCCACAACTCCACCACGCCCAACCACGTGGAGGAGAGCACCGGAGAGGGGCGGAACTCGTCGACCCGGAAGCGCGCGTACTCGAGCCCGCAGAAGGGACACACCGCCGCGCCGTCCTTGCGCGGCCCGATGCACTTGGGGCAGTAGCCCGCCGGAGGCATGAAGGGGTCCTCCGGCGACGACGGCGACGAGGCCGCGGCCGGAGCGGATGACGCCGGGGCGTCCGGCACCACGCGCAGCTGGGTGCTCGAGGGCTTCGCCGCGGACGCTTCCGGGGCGGCCTGCGTGGGTGCGGAGTCACGCGACTTCATGTCCGAGAGCCGCAGCACCATCAGGTTCGACGCCGCCGCGGCCTCCGACATCGCGAGCTTGGGCGGCGCGGCCTTCGCCGCCGCGGGCTCCGGGGGTGGCGTCTTCGCCGGCCCGGACTCCTTCGCCTTCTTGCGACGCGCCTCCTGGGCCTCCGCCTCGATGGCCGCCAGCACCGACGCCGGCACCGCGACGCGCCGGGTGGGCTCGTTCTCGATGGGATCGGGCTCCACCTCGCTCTGGCCCAACATGATCAGCGGCCCCCCCGCCGACGACTTGGACGCCGGCGCGGGCTCCTCGTCCTGATCGGGCCCGCAGCGCATCTCCACCTTGCAGCGCGAGCACTTGACCACGAGCAGACCGAACTCCAACCGGTATGACGCCGGTGGAACGAGCCGCTCGCAAGCCTCACAGAAGTACTTCACCAGATCACCATTCGGATGGGGACGGGCATGGCACACCCCGCCAGGGCGAGGAAGCATACCGCGCAGACCAGCTTCCGCCCGAGTCCCAATGGCTCGGCTGGCTGGGTCACCTCCGGGTGACCGAAGCCCACCAGCTTCGTGGCCACCAGGAGCCAGACGACCCAGGAGATGGTGTAGAAGAGGGTGAGGAAAAGCAGCACCAGGGCCATGGCCTTGCCTACCCACCGGGCATGCCTGCCCCACAGGGCGAAGGCCAGGTGCCCGCCGTCGAACTGGCCCACCGGCATGAGGTTGAGCAGCGTCACCAGCAGGCCGAACCAGCCGGCAATCACCACCGGGTGCTCCTGGATGTCCTTGCCGGCCGGCAGGGGCCCCAGCACCAGCCACTTCAGGCCCCGCATCAGCAGGCTGTCACTGAAGACGATGGCCTGATGGCCGAAGAATGGCAGCTCCGGCGGGGGAGGCGCCAGGGAGAGCTTCACCTGGGCCCACTGGAGGAGGCCCCCCCCCAGCCGCCAGAGGGAGGTGTCGCCCGGGAAGGAGGCCTGGACCGGGGGAGCGTCGATGAGGGGCGAGTGCGCCAGACCCCACATCAGCAGGGGGATGGCCACCACCAGTCCCGCCAGGGGCCCCGCCGCCCCGATGTCCACCAGGGCGTTGCGCGTGGGGATGCGGCTGCGGATGCGGATGACGGCGCCCAGCGTGCCCACCCCCAGGTAGGGCAGCGGGATGAAGTACGGCAGGGACGCGTCCACCCCGTGAAGGCGCGCCAACACGTAGTGTCCCATCTCGTGCGAGCCGAGGATGGCGAGCAGCGCGGCGCTGAAGGTCAGCGCGTTGGCGAGGCGCTCGCCATCCGGCAGGGGGCCCATGGGGAAGGCCTTGTCGAAGGTGAACGAGGTCGTCCCGACGGTCAGCACGAAGAGCAGCAGGTGCAGCCAGGGGCGGTTGGCGATGCGGACGGGGGCGCTCTCCATGTGACTCGTGGGAGTAGTCACGCCCCGCTCGCATTTCAACGCGGGGCGGCTCCGGGTGGACAACTCCCGGTACCCACAAGATCCATTGCTTGACTTGACAGGTGCCTTTGCTACGACACGCCCGGCAACTAGAGGTCCAAGAGACCCGCCGGGCGCCCGGTCATCCACCGGAACAGCGGCTCGAGCGTTCAATGGGAGGGAACCACAGATGAAGAAGGCCATTATTTCGGCGTTCCTGGCGAGCAGCCTCGTGGCGTGCACCAGCGTGGAGACGGCCGTCGTCTCCGGCAACGAGGTCGCCTCCGCGGTTGGCGAGCCCATCGCCGTGGTGCAGGGCACCGCGCTCGGCTTCACCGCCATCTTCCACGTCATCGACCTGGTGCAGAGCGACCTGGACACCGTGGTGAACAAGCTCCTGGTGGCCGAGGCCAAGGCCATGGGCGGCAACAGGGTGCAGCTGCTGACCGCCAACACCACGCCCCGTCACGGCATCTTCGCCCTCCCGGGCCTCATCCTCGGCTTCCCCATGTCGCAGGCCACCGGCGTGGCGGTGAAGTAGTCAACCCCCACCGTTTGCCCGTAGTGTTCGAAGGCCCCCTGGTGACAGTGGGGCCTTCTTTCTTTTGTGCTCCATGCACCTTCGCCTCCTGCCCCCGCTCCTGCTCCTGCTCGCCGGCTGCCGCTGCGGCGACGAAACGACCCCCCTGCTCGCCGAGGCGAGGCAGCGCCTGTCCACGCGCGACGGCAAGCTCACCAGCTACGTGCTGGCGGGCACCGCGCGCGAGGGCACCCAGACGATGGACTTCCAGTTCGCCTACCGCGCGCCGCAGAAGATGCTGGGGACGCTCGGCGCGCCCAGCTCGCGCACCTTCGCCTGGGACGGGGAGCACCTCTTCGAGCGTGACGACACGGCGAAGAGGTTCCGCACCCATGACGGCGGGCTCGGCCCGGAGGCGCGCACGGAGTTGCTCACCGGGCTCTTCACGCCCTTCGCCCCCGAGGGCTTCCGCGCCCCCCTGCTGCCGAGCCAGGGAGTGAGCGCTCGCCGGACCACGCACCCGCGCGGCCCCGAGGCCGTGGAGCTGACGGTGAAGCCCACGGGCAGCGACGTGGAGGTGACGTACGTGCTGCGCTGGCCCGGCATGGACTTCCTGGGCAAGCGCACCCGCAGCGGCGACGCCACCGCGGAGCTCCGCGTGGAGGAGGAGCAGTGCGAGCAGTCCCTGGCCCTGTGCGTCCCCAAGCGGCTGACACAGTGGACCGCGGGACAACAGGTGGCGGAGACCCGGCTCACGCGTGTGGAGCTCAACCCCGCCCTCCCCTCGGAGACGTTCACCCTCGGCGCGCCAGAGGGTTATGCCGTTGAGACGAAGACGCTCGCGGAGTTCGGGGCGCCCTAGCATCCCCGTCCGGGGTTGAACCCGCCCGGCGCCGTCCCCACCTTCCGCACCGGGAAGGAGTACGACGGAATGGCCCTGGTGCAGAACGTCATCTTCGATGTGGATGGCACGCTGGTGGACTCGGTGGACGAGCACGCAGAGGCCTGGAGGCGAGCCTTCCTGGAATTCGGCCGGGACGTGCCCTTCGCGCACGTGCGCAGCCAGATTGGCAAGGGCGCGGACCAGCTGGTGCCCGTCTTCTTCACCGAGGACGAGCTGGAGAAGTTCGGCCAGGAGCTCAGCGACTTCCGCTCCGCGCTCTTCAAGCGCGAGTTCATGCCCAAGCTGCGCGCCTTCCCCCGCGTGCGCGAGCTGTTCCAGCGGCTGCGCCAGGACGGGCTGCGCATCGCGCTGGCCTCCAGCGCCAAGGGCGACGAGCTCGAGTTCTACATGCGCCTGTGCGGCATCGAGGGGATGTCGGACGGCGAGACGTCCAAGGACGACGCGTCGAAGTCCAAGCCCCACCCGGACATCTTCGATGCGGCGATGGAGCGGCTGGGACGGCCGGACCCGCGCACCGTGGTGGTCATCGGCGACACGCCCTACGACGCGCTCGCCGCGAGCAAGGCGGGGGTACCCACGGTGGGCGTGCTGTGCGGCGGCTTCTCCGAGGAGGACCTGCGCACGGCCGGCTGCCGCGCCATCTATAAGGACCCCGCGGACCTGCTGGCCCACTATGAGTCCTCGCGCGACACCTGGCCGTGGGCCGCGGACGCGGTGGCCGCCGCCAAGGACGAGGAATCGCGCTGACGGCGCCTCGCTCCCTCTCCCGGCATGCGAGTGGAGGAGAGCGCCGGGCCCGGGTGCCCGCCCCGCACTGGCTGGCGGACCCGCTCGTGCACATCCTTGTGGGCAATGGCAAGCGAGGCTTCTCCAGACGTCGCCCTGAGCGCCCCCACCACCAAACGCGGCGCCCTCGATGAGGGGCCCGCGCTCCTGATCATCAACAGCAAGTGTCGCATGGGACGCAAGGCCCTCCCGGCCACGCTCGCGGCGCTCGAGGCACGGGGCATCCCCCTGGCGGCCAGTCACCGGCTCTCCCGCCACAAGCGGATGGACCAGGTGCTGCGCGAGGCCCTGGAGAGCGGCGTGCGGCGCATCCTCGTGGGCGGTGGAGATGGCACGCTGAACAACGCCATCCAGCACCTGCTCGGGCGCGAGGTGACTCTGGGCGTGCTGCCGCTGGGCACCGCCAACGACTTCGCGCGCTCGCTCGGCATTCCGCCCACGCTCGAGGCCGCCTGCGACATCATCGCCGCGGGCTACACGGCGCGCGTGGACGTGGGGCTCGCCAACGGACGGCCCTTCCTCAATGCCGCGAGCCTCGGCCTGGCCTCCGCCATCGCCCGGCGGCTGACGCCCCGCTTCAAACGGCGCGTGGGCAAGCTGGCCTACCCCGTGGCCGCCGTCGCCGAGCTCTGGGAACATCAGCCCTTCCACGTTCGCATGGTCACGGACAGCGAAGAGAAGGAATTGGACGTGCTCCAGCTCGTGGTGGGCAACGGGCGCTACCACGGCGCGGGCAACATGGTGACGCCCGACGCCACGCTCGACGACCACCGGCTGGACGCCTACACCATCGCCGCGCCCTCGGCGGAGTCCGGACGCGAGGGCACCGGACTGGGCCACATGCGGGACCTCTCCACCCTGGCACGCATCGCGCTCTCTCTGCGCCGGGGCGAGCACGTGGCCCATCCGTCCGTCTCCGCCCTGCGCGGCGCCCACCTGTACGTGGACGCCCAGCCGCCCCAGGACATCAACGCGGACGGGGAAATCATCGGCCACACCCCCGTGCGCTTCGAGCTGGCCCCCGCGGCCCTCCGCGTCTACGCCCCAGCGCCCGCGCCCGCGCCCACGACCCATTGAGTTGGGATTTCGGAAGACAACCGGATCGCGGTTAGGCTCTCGCGACGGGGAAGGGTTCGGCCCTCCCCATCGCGGAGAAGCCCGTGCGCCAACGTCCCCTCTTCCCGCTCCTGGTGGCCGCGCTCCTGTCCATCGCGGCGCTTCTCCTGCTGTGGCTCCGCCCCCGGAACCTGGAGGAGACCGCCGGCACGGCGACCGTCGCGGCCCGGGCCTCCGTGCGTCCCGGGCACGCCGACAACGCCTCCGCCCGCCCGCCTCCGCGCCCGACTCCGCCGCTCGACACGCCCGCGACGCTGGCCGATGGCAGCTTCGTGGTGCGGGTGGTGGTCTCGGGCGCTCCCGTTTCGGGGGCGACGGTGCGCGCCTGGTCGAAGGGCCCGGACAACGGCCTGGGCCAACCCACGTGGCGCCGCGCGGGTGAAGGGACGACGGCGGAGGACGGCACGCTGCGGCTGCCCGCGGCACCGGGCCTCTACCTCCTCACCGCCCGCGCCGGGGGCCTCGCTCCCGCGCGGCGCGAGGTACCCCGGCCCACGGGTGAGTCGGAGACGCTGGTGGAGCTGTCCCTGCCGGCCGGTGTCCCGCTGCGGGGACGCACGGTGGCCGAGGGCCGCGACGGCGACCCCGTCCCCCTGGCCGAGGTGACGCTCCGTCCGTACACCGGGTCGGGTCCCTCGGCGCGAGCCCATGCGCTGCCCGAGGAGGTGGAGGTGGCGACGAGCGATGCGCGCGGGCGCTTCGACTTCACCGGACTGGCGCCGGGCCGCTACGAGCTGGTGGCGGAAGCTCCGGGCTTCAGCCCGCGGACGATGCGCTTCGTGTCGGTGCCCGCCTCGGGCGAGCTGGTGGTGGGATTGTGGGCGGCCTCCACCCTGGAGGGCTTCGTCCTGGGCGCGGACGGACAGCCGACACCGGACGCGGAGGTGCGGGTGCTGGGCGGGCCCTCGAGCTTCCGGACCTCCACGGGCGCGGGCGGCGGCTTCTCCCTGGAGGTGCCTGGCGGGACGTATTGGGTGATTGCCCACAAGGGCCACCAGGTGGGACGGGCACCGGGCCTCATCGTCGTGGCACCCGGAGAGACCGCGCGCGAAATCACGGTGCGGCTCGGGGCCTCCGGGCACCTGTCGGGCACGGTGACGCACGGAGCGGACGCGAGGCCCGTGGAGGACGCGTTGGTGGCGGTCGGCCCGGCAGGCGCGGGCGGTGAGCTGGGCCGCGTGCGGACGGACGCGGCGGGCCACTACGCCCTGGAGCTACCACCGGGTGACTACGACATGACGGTGTCGGCCCCGGGCCACACGGGCACCTCTCGCGAGGGGCTGGTGGTGGAAGCGGACCGGTACACCGTGGCGGACTTCCGCCTGGAGGGTACGGCGTCGGTGGAGGGCACGGTCGCGGATGCGCGGGGAGGCCTCCTGGCGGGCGTGGCCGTGCGCGCGAAGCGGATACGGGACGCCTCGGGCGAGGAGTACTTCACGCGCACCGGCTCGGCGGGGGCCTTCGTCCTGGAAGGACTGCCGGTGGGCACGGTGCAGGTGCGCGCCAGGCAGGACAACTCGGCCGTGTGGACGAGCAGGACGGTCCAGCTCGGCACGGGCGCGCGCACCCGGGTGGACTTCATCCTCTCGGAGACGGGCCGGGTGATGGGCCGGGTGACGCAATCCTCGGGCGCGCCATTGCCCGAGCCCGCGCTGGTCCGCGCGATGGCGAAGCAGGGCCAGGGCGGAGTGCTCGACATGGGCCTCGCCGACACGGACGCGGAGGGCCGCTACCAGCTCGAGCTGCCCGCGGGCGTCTACCAACTCACCGCCGTGCTCCCGGGCGCCTCCTATGTCTTCTTCAACGTGGACGACCCCTCCGTCACCGTGGAAGCCGGCGCCACCGTGACGATGGACCTGACATTGCTGGATGAGCGCGGACTGCGCGGCATGGTGCTGGAGCCCTCGGGCGCGCCGAGCCCCCATGCCGTGGTGGTGGCGACCCAGGGCGGAGACTTCCCCTTCTCCATCACCCAGCAGGCCAACGACGAAGGGCACTTCAGCTTTCCGCCCCATGGCCAGCCCACCACCCTGACGTTGCAGGCGTACAACTCGGGCCGGTTGAGCGAGCCTACTCCCGTCACGGACGGCTCGGGCGAGCAGCGGCTCCAGCTCCGGCCCGCGGCCACCCTCCGGGGACGCGTGGTGGCGGCACGCAACGGCACCGCCCCCACCGGCTTCACGCTGCGCCTGTTGAACGCGGATGGCTCCGCGCCGGAGTGGGCTCGCGATGCGCGGCGGACCTTCCCCGGCAGCGAGTTCCTGCTCACCGACGCACCCGCCTGGCCACTGAGGGTCAGCGTGCGCACCACCGACGGACGCACCGGGGAAACACAGGTGACGCTCTCGCCGGGACAGCGCTCGGACGTGGAGGTGCCGCTGACGGGTGGCGCGTCCTCCATCTCCGGACGCATCGTGTGGAGCGACTCGGGCGAGCCCGCCCAGGACGTGGGCATCTCCCTGGACCACCCGCCGGGCACTCGCGCCGATACCTACTCGGGACCCGACGGCCGCTTCCGCCTGGACGACGTCACGCCCGGCGCGCACACCGTGCAACTGCTCGCCACTGGCGGCAAGCCCGAGGCTCGCCCCGTGACGGTGGCCACGAGCGAGGCCATGGACCTCGGCGACATCCGGGTGACCGCGCGCAAGGTTCCCAACCGGGCCGACTGAAGAGCAGTCGATAAATCCCTCGCGGGAGCAGAGCGCGATCAGGAAGTGGAGGGGAGGGCGGAGGAAATCGCCCATCCCGAGGCGCGGAGTTGGAGGGGGGGGTTGTACAGGTGGGAAGCAGGCGAGAGCGGGATTCAACCACACAGCCCGGGGGCTCATCGCCTGGTTGGAGCCTGAGAGGCCCGGTCACACCACACGCGGCAGGGGGCTGGCCGTCAGAAGCCAGCAGGCAAGGCGGTGACCTGGTCCACCGGCACCGGACTGATGCCGCCACCGAGAGAGGCCGCGTTGCCTGGAGCCAGCTCGAGGAGGTGAGCCGGCTCGGCAAGCGCGCTCTGGCGCGCCAGCAGCGCATCCACCAGAGGCTGGCCGTGTGCGGCCAGGTTGTGCGCCAGGGCCACCAGCAAGGCGACACACTTCACCTTGTCCAGCCCCCGCACCGTCACCTGCGTCAGGCCATAGCGCCCCTTCACCTGCGCGTTGACGTTCTCCACCAGGCCGGCGCGGGCCTTGTACTGCTCCTTGGCCTCGTCGGTGCGCATGCGCTCACGCCACGCCTCTACCTCGGGGGAATGGTCCCCCTGCTGCCCGGCCTGGGCCATGCGCTCGGGCACCGAAATGAGCGCTTCAACCCCTTGGCCGCGCACTGCTTCACGTCTGCGCACGTGGCATGGCCGCCATCGGCCAGCACGCGCTCGGGCACCTGGCCCGTGCGTTGCTCAATCTGCTCCACCATGGGGCTCACGCTGCCCATGTCGCTGCCCTGGTTGGTGACTTCCACTCCCACAATCGTTCGCGGCCCTCCCAGCGCCTCCCCAGCCACCGCGAATTGCAGGTTGTAGGCGGGTCGGAAACCCCCATCGGCCATCTTCATCACCCGTGCATCCGCATCCGTGGAGGAGGCGCGCACCTTCTCCTTGTCCGCCCCCTTCTTCCTGGCCTGCTGTTGCTTTATCGCCTCCAGCGCCGCGTCCACCCGCGCCTGGTAGTCACGCGCCTTGGCCTCTCGTGTCGCCTGCTGCCCACGCGTCAGCTCCGGGTCGTCCTTCTGCGCCAGCACCGCTTGCAAGTGCAGCTCGGCCTGCTCCTGGCACTCCCGCAGCGACTGCTCCCGCCGGAACGAAGGCGCCGAGGCACTGGCCCTCACCCGCGTGCCGTCCTGCGCCACCTGCTCCAAACTCACCAGCCCCTGCTGCAACAGCACCGAGAGCACGTCGGTAAACACCTGCTGCAACACCTCCAGGTGCTCCACCCGGAACTGGCTCAGCTTGTCGTGGCTCACCTTCACTCCACCGGCCAGCCACTGGTACGCCCTGTCCTCCTCGCACCGGCGCGCCAGCTCCGTCGCCGTCCCCACTCCCTGCTGAATCCCGTACACCCACAGCGCCAACAGCAACCGGGGACTTGTCACCGGGCGTCCCGCATGTCCCTCCACCGCCTTGGCCCCGGCCAGAAAGCCTCTCAGGTCCAACGCCTCCACCGCCGCCGCCACTACCCGCACCGGGTGCTCCGGCTCCACCAACTGCTCCGGCATCTGCTTGAACAGCCAGCCTTGCGACCTGTCCGGCTCTTTCGTCCGGACTCTTCCCTCTGCTGCCCGCGCTTTCTTCTGGCTCACTCCCCCTGCCTACTTCACATGGTACCTCTTGCACCCGAACCCCAGGGGTGGGGCTTTGCCTTCCCCACCCACCTTTGGATCACCCAGCTTTCACTTCCTGGGATTTATCGAGCGCTCTTGAGCCTCGGTGGCTGCGAGATACCCTCTCCCAGAGGGAGAGGGAGTGGCGTCATGCCTTGTCGAGCGCCAGCGAGAGCACCTGCGCGGTGAAGTTCACCAGCGGGATGATGCGCTGGTAGTTCATCCGCGTGGGTCCGATGACTCCCACCGTGCCCAGCACCTGCTCGCGGCTTCCGTAGGGACTCGCGATGACCGTCACGTCCCCCGCCGAGGAGAACTCACTCTCGGTGCCGATGAAGATCTGCATCTCGCGCGCCCGCTGCACCCGGTCCAACAACGCCAGCAGCTTGTGCTTCTCCCCCAGCGCCTTGAAGAGCGCACGCATGCGCTCCACGTCCGCGAACTCGGGCTGCTCCAGGAACGAGCCCGTGCCCTCGATGAGCACCCGCTCCCCCGTCTGCAGATCCGTCGCCGCCGCGCCCAGCTTGAGCGCCTTGGCCGTCAGCGCGTTGTAGAGTTCCTGGTCGTGGTCCAGCTCGGCCCGGATGCGCTCGCGCGCCTCCTCCAACGTCACCTCGTGCAGCAGCTCGGACAGGTAGTTGCTCGCCTTGAGCAGCTCGTCCGACGTGACGGGGAAGTCCACCGACAACAGCTTGTTGTGCACCTGGCCGTTCTGCCCCACCAGGATGGCCAGCACGCGGTCCTCCCGCAGCCGCACGAACTCGATCCGGTGGAAGACAGCCGCGTCCGGCCGCGGGGTGACGACGACGCCCGCGTGCCGGGTGAGCGAGTGCAACAGGCGCGAGGCCTCCGCCAGCAGCTCCTCCATCCCCGACTCGTGCGCCAGCCCCGCGTGGATGAGCTCGCGGTCACGTGGCGCGGGATCCTTCAGCCGCACCATCGTGTCCACGTAGAAGCGATAGCCCCGGTCCGTCGGCACCCGGCCCGCGGAGGTATGCGGCTTCTCGAGGAAGCCGAGCTCCTCCAGGTCCGCCAGCACGTTGCGCAGCGTCGCCGAGGAGACGTCGAACTCCGGCTTGCGCGCGAGATGTTGGCTCCCGACGGGGCCACCCGTGGCGATGTATTCCTGAACGACGGCGCGAAGGACTTCCTTCTCGCGCTCACCCAGCTCCTCGGACATCCTTCCTCACGCTCCCCAATGGCGTTCCGCCCACGATGGTCGGCGAAAACATCGAGAATGCCCTGAAAGATTAAGAAGTTGGAGGGGCCGGTTCAATCCCCCCGCCCGCTGGGTGGGGGTCCGGTACGGCGCATGCGTCGAACGCCGGCCCGGAAGCGGGCGAGCAGGCCCCCCATCCGTCACCTGCCTACACAGGGCTCAGGGCAACAGTGAGCGGCAGGTACGGTCCAATTCATCAATAAGAGCCGGATCCATGGCTCGCGCCGTCCGGGGGGACAATGTCCTGAAGTGCGGCAGCGCTCGCTCGGGACTCGTCCCCCGTTGGTGCGGAAGGCACTGCTGACGAAGTCCTCCAGCCCCGCCGAACGCTTGGAGCACGAAAGACCACCCAGCGATCATCAACAACGCCGCCTCCAGAGCACCGTTGTCGCGGGACAGACGTGCCCGGAGCACGATGTGACCCGGGCAGCCATCCCCTCTCGGGGTACGCCGACGGAGTACATCGCGAGACGCGGAGCAGGGCGTTAAAAGCGCGACGCCTTGTCCTCCGCTACCTCCTCCATTCCCGCCGCGACGCTGCCCGCGGGCACCACGCCCGCGGAGTTCAATCGCGGGCTCCTCGTTTTCTGCCTCTTCGCGCTCTACGTGATCTGGGGGTCGACGTACCTCGCCATCCACTGGGCGCTGCGAGGAGGATTCCCGCCCTTCCTCATGGCGGGGGTGCGCTACACGATCGCCGGCGTCATCCTCTACGCGGTGCTGAGGATGCGCGGGTACGCCCGGCCCGCGGTGCGCCAGTGGGGAGCGGGCGCGCTCATCGGCTTCCTGCTGCTGGTGATGGGCAACGGCGGCGTGGTCTTCGCGCAGCAGTGGGTGCCCTCGGGGCTGGTGGCCATCGTGGTGGGTAGCGTGCCGCTGTGGACGGCGCTCTTCGGAGGCCTCTTCGGCCAGTGGCCCGGGCGCGCCGAGCGCTGGGGCCTGGCCATCGGCTTCTGCGGCCTCATCCTGCTCAACCTGGGCAGCGACAAGAGCGGCAACCTGTGGGCCACCTTCGCCCTGCTGGTGGCCCCGGTGAGCTGGGCCTTCGGCTCCATCTGGTCGCGCCGGCTGCCCTTGGCCGAGGGGCTCATGTCCACCGCCACGCAGATGCTCACCGCCGGGGCCATGTTCTTCGGGGTCAGCGCCTGCATGGGCGAGCACCTCGCCGCGCTGCCGCCCCCGCGCGCCCTGCTCTCCGTGGGCTACCTCATCGTCTTCGGCTCGCTGGTGGCCTTCAGCGCCTATGGCTACCTGCTGCGCAATGCCCGGCCCGCGCTCGCCACCAGCTACGCCTACGTCAATCCCCTGGTGGCCGTGCTGCTGGGCACCTTCCTGGCCGGCGAGTCGCTGAGCGTCTGGGGCTTCATGGCCATGGGCGCCATCCTCGGCGCCGTGGTGCTCATCACCCGCTCCAGGCGCTGAAGCCCGGACTCGGGAAGCGTCAAGCCCGAATGTCATCACGATGACGTGAATCCCCCGCTCTCCCCCCTGGAGCGCGGGCGGATTGTCACGCCCCGTGCACGTTCCTCTTTCCTCTGGCGAGGCCCGTTCCTAGTGTCGGCGACGCCCTGGAAGTGAAGTACCCACCCGGCAGGAAAGGACTCCGGAACCATGACCACCAAGACGGCGAAGGACGTGCTGGCGTTCGCGAAGGAGCACGGCGCGCAGATGGTGAGCCTGCGCTTCATCGACTTCATCGGTCGTTGGCGTCATTTCGCGGTACCCCTCCACGAGCTGCAGGAGGGCATCTTCGAGGAGGGCCTCGGCTTCGATGGCTCGTCCATCAAGGGTTGGTTGGAAATCCACAACTCCGACATGCTGGTGATGCCGGACCCGAACACCGCGGTGATGGATCCGTTCACGCAGACGCCCACGCTGGTGCTGCTGTGCAACGTGAGCGATCCCGTCACCAAGGAGCAGTACATGAGGGATCCGCGCAACATCGCCTCGCGCGCGGAGAAGTACCTCAAGAGCACGGGCATCGCGGACACGGCCTTCTTCGGCCCCGAGGCCGAGTTCTTCATCTTCGACGGCGTGCGCTACAGCACGGAGCCGCACCACATGTTCTTCGAGGTGGACTCCATCGAGGGCGCGTGGAACACGGGCCGCGAGGAGCCGGGCGGCAACCTGGGCTACAAGCCGAACTTCAAGGACGGCTACAACGCGTTGATGCCCACGGACGCGCACAACGACATGCGCGACGAGATGTGCCGCATCCTCGGTGAGGTGGGCATCAGCGTGGAGCGCCAGCACCACGAGGTGGCGACGGCGGGCCAGTCGGAGATCGACTTCCGCTTCGACACGCTGGTGAAGACGGCCGACAACCTGATGTGGTTCAAGTACGTGCTGAAGAACGTGGCGGCGCGGCACGGCAAGACGGTGACGTTCATGCCCAAGCCCCTGTACGGGGACAACGGCAGCGGTATGCACACGCACCAGTCGCTGTGGAAGGGCGGCAAGCCTCTGTTCGCGGGCGAGGGCTACGCGGGCATGAGCGAGATGGCGCTGCACTACATCGGCGGCATCCTCAAGCACGCGCGGGCGCTGGCGGCGCTGTGCAACCCGACGAACAACTCGTACAAGCGCCTGGTGCCGGGCTACGAGGCGCCGGTGAACCTGGCGTACTCCAGCCGCAACCGCAGCGCGTCCATCCGCATCCCCATGTTCAGCGCCAGCCCCAAGGCCAAGCGCCTGGAGTTCCGCTCGCCGGACCCGAGCTGCAACCCGTACCTGGCGTTCGCCGCGCAGCTCATGGCCGGCCTCGACGGCATCGAGAACAAGATCGACCCGGGCGAGCCGCTCGACAAGGACATCTACGGCCTGTCGCCCGAGGAGCTCAAGGACGTGCCGAAGATGCCGGGCTCGCTCGAGGAGGCGCTGGACTGCCTGAAGAAGGACCACAAGTTCCTGCTCAAGGGCGACGTCTTCAGCGAGGACTCGCTCAACAGCTGGATCGAGCAGAAGCAGAAGGAGGTGGACGCCATCCGCCTGCGTCCGCACCCCATGGAGTACCAGCTCTACTTCGACATCTGAGCGCGGCTTCCTGAGTCACGACGGGGCGCTTCCGGGAGACCGGGGCACCCCGTTTCAGCGGATGTCGTAGAGCCACTTCCAGACCGTGCCGGAGATCAGCGCGGTGCCCACGACGAGCCCCAGTTGGGTGGCGAAGGAGGGCGGCGAGAAGGAGAAGAAGAAACGCAGCAAGGCGAGGCCGAGCACGGCCCCCACGGCGGCGCCCTTGATGAAGCGGGCCCTCGACTCCAGGCGGTACAACCAGAAGACCTCTTCGTTCGAGGACTCGAGGGGCTCGCTCGCGAGCGAGTGGGAGTCCACGGGTGCGAGCTTGCGCTCCTGGCGGAGGCGGTTGAGATGGTAGAGCGCACGCTCGAAGGCCGCTTCCGCCTCGCGTGCGCGGGAGTTGGCGGCGGCGAGCTCGGCCTCCACCCGCTCCAACCGCTCCACCTCGGCTCGATTCCGGGTCAACTCGCCCTTCACCTCGCGCAACTCCGTCTGGAGCCGCTCCAAGGTGTCCCGCAGCTCTCTGTCCTCCGCTGCCATGGGGAGCAGGCTACCCCAGCCCCCGCCAGGGACGGAGGTCCTAAACGGCCAAGGGGGGCATGGCCCCGTGTCAGGGAAGCGGGGATGATGCGTGCCGTAGCCTCACGCAATCCCCTGGAGTCCCTCCATGCCTCTCCTCCGCGCCGCGCGGCTGCTCAGTGTGCTGCTGCTGTGCCTCGCGCCCCTGGCCCACGCGGGCAAGCCGGGTGCCACGCCCCCGGCTGGAACCGTCTTCCCCTCCCCGCTGCTCCACTCGCAGGACATCACCTACTCGGTGGTGCTGTACCACCCCACCCCGCCCAAGGGCGACGTGGTGGCCGAGGCGCGCAAGCTGCTGACGTCGAACCACAAGAAGCTCGCCGGAACGTGGAAGCGCGGCGCTCCCGCCCCCGAGGTCGACGTACGGTCGGTCCCCACGGAGGACATCGAGCACCTCGAGGAGTACTACCTGCGCTACTTCGCCCGGAGGCTGAGCGACGAGGAGCGCAAGCGCCTGATGGGAGCCCGGCACGCCACGAGGCTGTCCTTCCACGTGCCGTTCGCCAAACGCAACGAGTCGCTCCTGGAGGCCTCGCGCTTCGCCCACCAGGTCGCCGCCGAGCACGGGGCCTTCCTGTGGGACGCCGAGACGCGCGAGTACTTCGCGCCCCAGCACTGGAAGCAGGAGCGGCTGGACAACTGGAACGGCGGCGTGCCCTTCGTGCAGACGCACATCACCGTGCACGTGTACGGCGAGGACGAGGACGTGCGCTTCATCACGCTCGGCATGGTGAAGCTCGGCCTGCCGGACCTCGTGGTGGAGCAGGTGCCGCGCTCGATGACCCAGGAGATGGGGGTGCTCATCAACGGCGTCGCGCAGCTGCTGGCCGAGGGGCTCGAGCTGTCCTCGGACGGGACGTTGAACGTGGACCTGGCGCGCGTGAAACACGTCCGGGCACGCGGCCAGCTCGAGGCCAGGACGCAGAAGGACGCGCGCCGGAGCATGAAGCTGCGAGCCATCGAGGCCAGGCGCGATCGGGGTGACCCGGAGAACCACCTGCTCGAGCTGTCCTTCCCGGGCAGCGGGACGCCGCACGAGCGGCAACTGGCGGCGCTCGACACGCTCTTCGGCAAGAAGCCCGACAACATCACCCCCGTCGAACCGGGAGACGCCGAGTTGGAGGCGGTGGCGCGCAAGGCCCGCACCCGGCTCAACGAGCTGCGGCCTCGCGTGGAGAAGGGGCTGCACCCTCCCGAGCAGCTGATGGTCAAGGCGGGCTTCCGCACCGATGACGGCAGCTCCGAGCACATGTGGTTCGAGGTCACCGCGTGGGAGAAGGATCGGCTGCGCGGCACGCTCGCCAACGAGCCCTTCGGGGTGAGCGGGCTGCGCCGCGGCTCGAGCGTGAGCGTCACCCTGCCGGAGGTGGACGACTACCTCTACACGCGCCCCGACGGGACCGAGGAGGGCGGCGAGAGTAGCCGCATCCTCATGCGCCGCGAAGAGGGACGTTGAGCCCCAGGCCGAGAGCCGAGCCGCCCACCACTCCCGATGGCCGCTACCAGGCGAAGGTGGCGCTCGGAGAACGGGGAGCGCCGTGATGGACGGACGGCGCCCCGGACTTCAACCGCCACCGTGTCGAGAACACCCCCTATGCCGGGTGGTTCGCGGGGCGCCGGCGGTAACGGGGACCTCCACGCGGGCGGGCCCCAGGTGGGTCACCGTGAGGCGCTAGCCCGAGCGCCCTCTACCACCGGTCATCGGTGAAGAGACAGTCGATCAACCTCGCCTCGCCGAGGCGGATGTTGCCGCACTGGATGTCGGGAACAGGCGTGAAGAGCGTCTCGTTGGGCAGACGGTGAGCGTGGAGCACGTCCCGTATGATGGCCTCGATCTTGTTCGCATGGGGCTTCGTCTCGGGCACGTCCTCGTAGATGGTCCGCGAGGGAGATGCTCCCTTGTCCGAGTATTGCTGGAACGAGCTGTAGAGCACGTACACAGGCGCGAGGATGCTCACCAGAACGACCACCGCGCGAACCTCCTCGGCTCCACCAGGAAGCTTCAAGACCTCGGGGAGGTACACCCGGACGCGCCAGCAGTTGTCGTCAGAGAAGAGCGCGGTCCAATCCTCCACCTTGCACTCCGGTAGAGACTCGGACAGCCGGGCGAGCAGCCTCTTCCAGCTCATCGAGTTCTTCAGTGCATGCTCGCGCAGCGCCAACATGCGCTGGTACTGCTCCGAATCATCGTAGCCCTCTTCACCGCCGTACAGGTTGACGGGGTGGTACTGGTGAACCAGCTCGATGAGCCGCGAGGCGGAAACGTCCTCATTCATGGCACTTGCTCCAATACAAGGTTGAGGAGCTCAGGGGGAGCTACGTTTGTTCGAGACTCCTTTCATGTCGATGAATCTACGAACACGCACTCCGGGAATGGGGACTTCCAATATCTTCCGCATCTCCGTACGGAACCGCTGACACATCTCCTCCGAGAGGAGCCCTTGCGGAAGTACACGTTCCACCGCGGCATCCGCGGCCTTCGCGGCTTCCTGCTGAGCGAACTCATCGGAGATGACTCCACCCCGGTGGCGCTCCGGCACCTCGACCTGAACCTGACACGGAACAATCCGCAGTCCTTCGCCCGAACTACGTGCCAGATTGATGATGACCCGCGCGACCTTCCACCCACCGGGCCACGGAGAATCGGGTGGCACGTAGGGCTCGAACATGAACTGCGACGGCGAGATGCCGCCCTCACCACCGTCCCCACCGACGATCGACACGCAAGCCGTCGCGCAGAGCAGGACGGCAAGCCCGAGCAGCAAAGCGGAACGCCGCATCACCACCTCCCGGAGCACAGTCGCGAAGGAGACTACGCGGAGCCCCCGCCCGTGAAGATATCCTCCATCCGCGCTACCACCGGTCATCGGTGAAGAGACAGTCGATCAACCTCGCTTCACCGAGACTGGTGTTGCGCACCTGGATGTCGGGAACAGGCGTGAAGAGCGTCTCGTTGGGCAGACGGTGAACGTGGAGCACGTCCCGTATGATGGCCTCGATCTTGTTCGCATGGGGCTTCGTCTCGGGCACGTCCTCGTAGATGGTCCGCGAGGGAGATGCTCCCTTGTCCGAGTATTGCTGGAACGAGCTGTAGAGCACGTACACAGGCGCGAGGATGCTCACCAGAACGACCACCGCGCGAACCTCCTCGGCTCCACCAGGAAGCTTCAAGACCTCGGGGAGGTACACCCGGACGCGCCAGCAGTTGTCATTCGAGAAGATCGCGGTCCAGTCCTGCACCTTGCACTCCGACAAGGACTCTCTGAGCCGGGCCAGACATCCCTTCCAGAGCGCCGACTGCCCCATGGCCACATCACGCGCCGCCTCCAGGCGTTGGTACTGCTCCGACTCGTGGTAGCCCGCTTCACTGCTGTAGAGGTTCGTGGGGTAGTAGCGGTGAACCAGTTCGAGGAGTTGTGGGGCAGAGATGTCGGCGCTCATCTGTCTACGCTCCAAAGCAGGGTATCCAGGTAACACTCAGGGCCGTTTTTGTCTGGAGCCTCGGCGTTCGAGGAACTCATTGACGCGCGTCCCAGGAATAGAACCCTGCAACAGCCGCTGCATCTCGTCCCGGAACCGCTTGCACATCTCCGCCGACATGAGTCCTTGTGGAAGCACACGCTCCACGGCCGCATCCGCGGCCTCCGCGGCCTCCTGCTGCGCGAACTCATCGGAAACGACACCACGATAATTGCTCTCCGGTACCTCGACCTGGACCTGGCAGGGAACGAACCGCACTCCCTCATCGGACTTGCGCACCAATGTGATGATGACCCGTGCGGCCTTCCACCCACCAGGCTCCAGCAGATCCGCGGGCACGTAGGACTCGAACATGAACTGCGACGGCGAGATGCCGCCCTCACCACCGTCCCCACCGACGATCGACACGCAAGCCGTCGCGAAGAGCAGGACGGCAAGCCCGAGCAGCAAAGCGGAACGCCGCATCACCACCTCCCGGAGCACAGTCCGAAGAACCCTATGTGGAGCACCCGCCGCGTCCACCTCCTGACTCGACCGTAACGGTCCGGTGGCGGACGGCCCGCCCGCCCGTCATAGATGCGGCATGCGCACCTGCCTCGTGCTCTCCACCCTGTTGTTGCTCGCCGTCTCCTCTGGCTGCCGCCGAAGCCAGGTGAAGCAACTGACCGCCCCCGACTGCATCCTCGTCGAGGATGGCTTCGGCCCCAACGGCACCGTGCCCATCACCGTCGACGTCGTCGCCGAAGGACTCGAAGTGCCCTGGGGCATCGCCTGGCTCCCGGGCGGCGATGCCCTCGTCACCGAGCGCCCCGGCCGCATCCGCCTGCTGCGCAACGGCGCGCTCCAGCCCGCTCCCGTCGCCACCGTGAAGATCTCCTCCACCGGAGAGAGCGGCCTGCTCGGCATCGCCGCCCATCCCGACTTCTCGAGCAACAGGCTGTTCTACATCTACGTGACCACCGACGAGGGCGGCTCGACACGCAACCGCGTGGAGCGCTGGACCCTCTCCGAGGACCACGCCACCGCCACCTTCGAGCGCGTCATCTTCGATGGAATTCCTGGGGCAAAATACCACGACGGCGGACGCATCCGCTTCGGCCCGGACGGCATGCTCTACGTGGGCACGGGCGACGCGCGCGAGCCGGACAACGCGCAGAGCCTGAACACGCCCTCGGGCAAGCTGCTGCGCCTCACGCCCGACGGACAGGTGCCCGCGGACAATCCCTTCCCGGGCAACCCCGCGTTCCTCCTCGGCGTGCGCAACACCCAGGGGTTCGACTGGAAGGACAGCGACACCCTCTACTTCACCGACCACGGGCCCAGCGGCGACACGCTGCGCCGCGGCCACGACGAGGTCAGCGTCGTGCGCAAGGGGGACAACCTGGGCTGGCCCACCGTCTACAGCTGCGAGTCCTCCAAGGGATTCATCACCCCATCACTCACCTGGGACGACGCGGTGCCCCCGGGCGGTGCCGCCATCTACACCGGTACCGCCATCCCCGAGTGGAAGGGCTCGCTGCTCATCGGCACGCTCGGCTCGCGGCACCTGCACCGCGTGGTCTTCTCCCCGGACAACCCCCGTCAGGTCGCCCAGCACGAGGTGTACCTGCGCGACCAGTGGGGACGTCTACGAGAGACCCTCATGGGCCCGGACGGCCATCTCTACGTCACCACGAGCAACTGCGATGGCCGTGGGGACTGCGAGGCGCGCAAGGACGTCATCCTGCGCATCCGCCGCTGAAACGGGAGGAGCCGCGTGCCCGACCTCCGCACGCGGCTCCCCGGACTCACCAGCTCACCGAGTCAACATGCACCGTGCCGGACCAGACGGCGTCGGTGATGATCTCGATGCCGAGCCTGGCCAGCGGCGTCGCCCCCGCGGGCACCTGCACGCTGACGGTGTTCCAATCACCGGTCTTCAGCGTCGAGACGGGCACCCACTTCGACGTGAACAGCCAGTTGGCCGCCGCCCCCTGCTGCACGAAGGGCTGGAGGGCCGTGATGCGGCTGCCCGCCGGCAGCCAGAACCGGAAGGACACCGTCTTGCCCGCGCCCACGGAGGGATTGTCGACGTAGACCGGAGACGTCCCGGACCCCGTCCCCCCCATCGTCACCGCGAGGGAGCGGCTGCCCGCCGCGGCCTTCGCGGTGGACGAGGCCACCCCGGTGACACCCGGACCCGAGAAGACCCACCCCTGCGTTCCCGACTCGAAGTTGTACGGCGCGTTGTCCGTGCCGGGATTGGTCGGAGGATTCGTCGGAGGATTCGTCGGTGGGTTGGTCGGCGGAGTGGTCGTGGAGCCCGCGGGAATGGCCAGGCCACCGGCCTTCAGGAAGGCGCCCGCGCGGCTCTTCAGGAAGAGCTGGCCATCCGTGTAGACGTCGGTGAGGTGCGAAGCCTGCTGGCCCTCGCCCCGTCCGAACAGCAGCGCGATGACCCCGCTGCTGGCGAACTTCTCCCGGTGCTTGTCGCCGCCGGGACCGAAGAAGTACTCGGAGCGGTTGTCCTTGTAGCCCGCGCGCGGCGCGTTGCTGTCGTTGTTGGCCACGTTCAGGCTGTTGGAGTTGCCCTCGGGAATCTGCCACAGCACCCAGCGCTTGCCCGAGGTCACGTTCCACAGCCGCAGCCACTCGGCGTACCGGTTGAAGCTCTTGGACGAGATGGAGGCGTTGTCGTTCGCATCCCACCACCGGTCCTGACCCTGTACGAGCTTGAAGAAGTCCGCGTCGCGATCGAGCGGGTCACCCACCAGCACGTCATAGGTGGCACCCGTGACGTTGGCGCCCAGGCCGAGCGGCTTGAGGAAGTTGTAGACCTTCTCCACCTCCGGCTGCAGCGGGTCCGTCACGGAGAAGTGGGCGATGTCCTTGTCACTGGCCCACGCCGAGACGTGGATGCCCAGGATGACGTTGTTGGCGCCCACCGCCTTGCGCAACTGGAGGAAGGAGAGTCCCCACCCGGCCACCGTGTTGGGCAGACCCGCCAGCTCCGGCATCCCCGTGGAAGCGATCGCCGCGGGGGCGTTGGGGTTGCCCGCTGTCTGCTTCTGCAGCAGCCCGTAGCCATCCGCCTCCATCATCACGAGCACGGGCTTGCCGAACTCCTTCGCCTTCTGCATCAGCACCTTGAAGTCGGAGAAGTAGTTCTTCATCACGGTGGCGTTCTGCACCGTCGCGAGGAACGCGGACTCGTTGAAGCCCGACTCACCGTTGACCTGGTAGTACTGGATGGCCGGGATGAAGCCCTGGGCGGAGGACTCCTGCATGAACGCCAGCGCGAAGGAGCCATCCGCGGGCGACCAGCCCCAGTTGTTGATCCACCCCTTGGTCAGGTAGCGGTAGCGCACGTCCCAGGGCACGGCGCTGTCCTTCATCCACGTCTGTCCGTTGTCCTCGAAGAGTCCCACCAGCAGGCGCGAGGGAAGTCCCGTGGGGATGGTGCCCGAGGGTGGGGTGATCACGGCCTGCTCGCGGTTCTCCAGGCGAGGCTCCTGATTGTCCGAGGCCATGTCTCCAGGCGTCTCGGGCCCACAGGCCGCGAACACCAGGAAGGCAAGCGACACGATGGTGTGTTTCGTCATGGCCCCCGGAACCGTAAGGCCATCCCGCGTCATCCCGCCTTCCTTCTACCTCCCGAAGCGCCTGCCCAGGCGCTCGCCTCCCCCTTCCCCCCGGTGCGACAACCACCGACGCGCCACTACTGGACGGCGCTCAGCATGGCCCGGCTGAACTGCTCCAGGTCGTCCGGCTTGCGGCTCGTCACCCAGTTGCCGTCGATGACCACCGGCTGGTCCTCCACCTCCGCGCCCGTGTACCGCAGGTCGCTCTGCACCGTGTCCCACGCCGTCAGCTTGCGGCCCGCGTGCACGATGCCCGCCGACATCATCAACTGCGGCCCGTGGCACACCGCCGCGATGGGGCGCCGGGCATCATCGAAGGCGCGCACGAAGTCCACGAAGCGCGTGTCGTGCCGCAGGTGGTCCGGCGAGTAGCCACCGGGGATGAAGAGCAGATCATAATCCTCGGGCCGCACGTCCCCGATGCCCTTGTCCGCCTTCACGTCCTCCTTGCCCTGCTTGCCCTCGAGGTGCTCCCCGGCCTTCGTGCCGATGATGTCCACCACATGCCCGGCCTGCCTCAGCGCGTCATAGGGCTTGCGGAACTCGGAGTCCTCGAAGCCCTCTCCCAGCAGACACGCCACCTTCACGCTTCGACCCATCGTCTCGTCCTCCCCTGAATCGGGTTTCAGGCGGAGAAGATGGGCACGCCCCCACTGTACCCGAGGCCCCCTGCTCGCTGGACGGGGGAGGCAGTGCACTCAATCCGTGCAGGCCTGGCGTGCATCTGCGAATCTGGGCCCTGCCTTGCACCTTGAGATGACCCTCATCATCGGCCTGATGGTGGCCGCCAGCTCGCTCGCGATCGCCGCCAAGCGCGTGCGCATTCCGTACAACGTCGCGCTGGTGGTGGGAGGTCTGATCCTCTCCGTGGGGGGCATCCTTCCGGGCGTGCCGCCCCTCAACCCGGAGGTCGTCTTCCTCCTCTGTCTGCCGCTGCTGCTCTTCGAGGGCGGCATCACCGCGGACGTGGCCAACGTGCGCGCCAACCTCCTGCCCATCGCCACCCTGGCCACCCTGGGCATGGTGTTGGCCATCGCCGCCACCGGCACGGCGCTCCATTTCACCCTGGCGCTCGCCTGGGGGCCCGCGCTGCTGCTCGGGGCCATGCTCGCCGTCACCGACACCGTCTCCATCCTCTACGCATTCCGCCGCGCACCCGTGCCCCGGCGCCTCTCCGGCATCATGCAGGGCGAGAGCCTCTTCAATGACGGCACCGCGCTCGTGGCCTACGCGGCCATCGCCCGCGTGGTGGTGAACGGCGAGGGCTCGCTGTCCCTGCCGCTGCTCGGCGCCAAGGTGCTGGGGGCCACCCTGGGGGGACTGGCCATTGGCCTCGCCCTGGCGCTCGTGGCCGGCTTCATCATCCGCCACACGAAGGATCCACTCGCGGAGATCATGGTGACCACGGCACTGGCCTTCGCCGCCTACGTGGTGGGCGAGCAGCTGCACCTGTCGGGCGCCATCGCCGCGGTGACGGCAGGACTGGGCACGGGCATCAACCTGCGGCGCCACGTGGCCCCGCAGAGCCAGGTGGCCATCCACTCCTTCTGGGAGTACGCCGCCTTCGGGGTGAACACCTTCCTCTTCTTGTCGGTGGGGCTCACCACCCGGCCGGAGACGCTGGTGCGCTACATGCCCCAGACGGTGCTCGCGGTGGCGTGCGTCTTCGCCGGACGCGCGGTGGCCATCTACCTGCCCTTCCTGCTGCTGCGTCTGGCGCGCCCCTCCGAGGCCGTCCCGGTGCGCTGGCAGCACGTCTTCGTGCTCGGCAACATCAAGGGCGCGCTCTCCATCGGACTGGCGCTCGGCCTTCCGGAGGCCACGCCCTCGCGCGAGCTGCTGGTGGCCATCGCCTTCGGCGTCACCTTCCTGTCCCTGGTCATCCAGGGGTTGATGCTCACGGGCATCCTCCAGCGGCTCGGCCTCTTCCAGGAGGACCCCGTGGCCTACGCGGTGGCCGAGCAGCAGGCCCGCCTCATCGCCAGCCGCGCCGCGCGCCAGGAGTTGGAGCAGCTGCACGACCAGGGACTCATCCCCCGCGCGGCGTACGAGCACCTGCGCAGCGACTACCAGGTGGGCATCGCCAACGCCGAGCGCGAGCTGCGGCGGCTGAGCGAGCAACACCTGGCGCAGGGGGCGAAGATCGTGCTGGCCACGCGCCGCCGCCTCATCGACGCGGAGCGCACGGCCCTGTTGGAGGCCCGGCGCTCCGGCCTCATCCCCGAGGCCACCGCCGAGGCGCAGCTGGCCCGGTTGGACGAGCGCACGCTGGAGCTGGAGCACGTGCTGTCGGGGGCCCCGGAGGGCGAGGCGGGCAGCGAGAGGAAGGCGTCATGAAGATCATCATCGCGGGCGGAGGACGGGTGGGCGGAGCGCTGGCGGCGAGGCTGGTGGCGGAGCACCACCACGTGACGGTGGTGGAGCGGGACCAGAACACCTGCAACCGGCTCTTCGAGGACATCGGCGTGGTGACGGTGTGCGGGGACGCCAATGATCCGCAGGTGCTGGAGTCGGCGGGCATCTCCGGCGCGGACATCGCGGCCGGGGTGCTGGCGCGAGACGCGGAGAACCTGGCCTTCTCCACGCTGGTGCGCTCCATGAGCCGCGCGCGCGTCATGGTGCGCATGCTGGACAGCCGCTACCGCCAGGCCTACCGGCTCGCCGGGGTGAACGAGCTGGTGGAGGAGGCCGAGGTGGTGGTGGCGAAGATGACCACGGCCATCGACTTCCCGCAGGTGGCGGGCTCGCTGCCGCTGGCGGCCGGGCACGCCATCCTCTTCGAGCTGGAGGTGAGCGCGAAGGCGCTGGTGGCGGGCCGCACGGTGGCGCAGGTGCGCGGCATGCCGAACTTCCCGCGCGAGTGCGTCTTCATCGGCGTGGTGGACCTGGAGGGCCGCATCACGCTGCCGGACGGGAACACGACGCTGCGCGCGGGGCACACCGTCATCCTCGTGGCGCGCCGCGCCGAGCTGGCCCGGGCCGTGGAGTGCCTCACCCTCGAGCCCCAGCGTCAGGAGGACACGCCGCTCGCCGAGATGCTGCGCAAGGTGGACTTCCTCGCGCCGCTGAGCTCCGAGGAGCTCACCACGGTGGCACGCGGCGCCGAGTACCTGCGCAAGGAGGCCGGAGAGGCCATCTTCAAGAAGGGCGACGCGGGGGAGACGTTCTACGTCGTCGTCTCCGGGCAGGTGAACCTGCTGGCCGAGGGTGGGCGTCTGGTGGAGGTGGTGAAGCCCGGAGGATTCTTCGGAGAGATCGCCCTGCTCACCGGCGAGCCCCGAGCCACCAGCGCCGTGGCCGGCACGGTGTGCGAGCTGGCCAGCGTGGGCCGTGATGACTTCCGCAGCGTGGTGATGGCCAACCCCGCCATCGCGTTGGAGATGAGCCGCATCCTCGGGCAGCGGCTGGCGAGGATGGCTCAGCAGGACAAGGGGCCCCAGAAACGAAAGGGCCTCTTCGGACGCTGACACCCCGTCACAAGAATTTCACTCCAATCCCTACCCACGCGCGCCAGGTCGATGTATAGGCATGCGCGAAACAGCCGTCCGGCTGCGGCGATATCGCCGCGACGAGCGGGGCGAACGGCTGGGGGGGGAGACCATCATGAATGTGTTCCCGGGGAGTTGGATCCGGTCGAGGCGCGGCGCGGTACGTCTCACTCCACTCCTTGTCTGTGGGCTCCTCCTCGTCAGTGGGCTGCTGACGGGTGCCTCGTCGGTCAGCGCTCCGTCGATAGCCTCCGGCGTGAACTATCTCGCCAGCAGCCAGCGAGCGGACGGGAGCTGGCAGAGCGGTGAGGTGCGGCGGCTCCATGCCACCACCGAGGCGCTGCGGGCGCTCCAGTCCGTGGGACAGGCCTCGGCGGCCCGCGTCGCGGCAGCGAACCTGTTGCTGCTCGAGCCGGTCGAGGACACCGACGATCGCGCCCGCCGGCTCGTCGCGCTCGTCGGAGAAGGACACGACGTCGCGTCCCTGGTGACCCGGGTGCGAGCCGATGCACATCCAAACGGCGGCTGGGGATTGACCCGAAGGTACGCGGCCGATCCCCTCGACACCGCCCTCGCGCTCGGCGCACTGGCGTCGCAACCGACGGTTGGAGATGACGTCCTGCTGCCGCAGCTGGCCGAGCTCCTGTCCGCGCAGAAGCCCGATGGGAGCTGGCCCTGCATCGCGTCCGGAGCGGACGGCGAGCTGCTCTGTACCAGTCAGGCCCTGCTGGCGCTCGCGGCCTACCGCAGCCGCTTCTACCTCTCTCCTCAGCTGGATGCCGCGGCGGCCCATCTCCGTGGCCAGCTCAACCCTGACGGCAGCTTCGGCCCGGCTGGCCGCGAACAGGTGATGCGCACCTCGCTCGCCGCGCTCGCGCTGGCCACTCGACCCGCTCTGAACGGGACGGAGAGCTCGAGCATCACCTCCTTCCTCATCAGCCAGCAGCAGCCCGACGGAAGCTGGGGGGAGGACCCTTACACGACCGCCCTGGCGCTCCAGGCGCTCCAGGCCCTTTCCAACGTGCCCTTCTGTGGCGACGGTGTCGCCAACACGTCGGCGGAAGCCTGCGACGGCCCCGACGTGCGAGGAGCCACCTGTGGAGGCCTCGGGCTCGGCACGGGCACGGTGACCTGCTCGCCAGCCTGTACCCTGGATACGAGCGGTTGCTCGGGTCCCCCTCGGTGCGGAGACGGAATCATCAACCTTCCCACCGAGGCGTGTGACGGAGCGGAGCTCGGCGGAGGAACCTGCGAGGCCCTGGGCCTGGGTCCTGGAACGCTGACCTGCGACAGCACCTGCAAGTTCGATACGACCCTGTGCACGGCGCCCCCGCGGTGCGGCGACGGTGTCATCAATCAGCCCGGCGAGGTGTGCGACGGGGCGGACCTCGGAGGGTTGACGTGCACCGATGCTGGCTACACGGGAGGCACCCTGAGCTGCAACCCGGACTGCACGCTGAACGCCTCCGCCTGCACCGGCGCGCCCTTCTGTGGCGATGGAACCATCAACCGTCCGGACGAGGAGTGCGACCGGCTGGACCTGGGCGGCCGCACCTGCGACAGCCTGGGCCTGGGCGGTGGCACCCTGACCTGCACGAGCACCTGCGAGTTGCAGACGGCCGGCTGCGCTTCATCTGGCGCCGCCCAGCCGAAGTCGATCACCCTGGGGCCGGACTCGCCGGTCTGCTCCGGCCAATCACAGACGGTGCCCGTGGCGATCAACTTCCCCGCGGGTTCGGTCATCGACAAGGTGGACGTCTTCCTCCTGTTCGATGACACCGGCAGCTTCGCTGGCACCGCGCCCACCGTGACGCAGATCTTCAGCCAGCTCGTCGGCCAGCTCCAGACGGAGCTGCCCCAGGTCTCCTTCGGCTACGGCGTCGGCCGCTTCGAGGACTTCGGTGGTCCGGGAACGAGCTTCAGCAACGAGAGCAGCGCGGGCCGGCCCTTCACGTTGAACCAGCCCATCATCACGCCCGACGTGCCGCAGTTCCTCAATCTCATCAACTCGGCCCTGGCCAGGTCGGCTCCGGGCGGAGGGGGTGACGGGCCGGAGACCAGCATCGAGGCCCTCGCGCAGATAGCGACCGGCTCCGGATTCGACGGCAACGGCAACGGCTCGACGTTGGACAGCGGAGCGGCCGGCGCGGCGAGCCCCCAGTCCTCGCCGGGCACCAGCGGCGACGTACCGGCGTTCTCCTCCAACGTGGCACCGGCCTCGGGAACGCTCGGCGGAGTCGGCTTCCGCCCGGGAGCGCTCCACCTGGTCATCCAAGCGGGAGATATCTGCTCGGTGGCGCCCTTCACGGCCGGGGAGCCGATCCCCAGCACCCTCACGGGGGCGGGTGGCGCCACGGTCCCCATGAGCGCCCTGCTCTGCTCGAGCACCCCTGGCTCGTCGCGCTACGGCTTCGTGAGCAACTCGCTCTCGTCGACCGGAAACACCGTCACGTCGGCCGTGGCCCCCCGGGGCGCCGCCACGGTGACCGGGACCGTCGCGGCCCTCAACGCGCTGGGTGTCTCGGTCATCGGCCTCGCGCCCGGCGGTACGGCCATCCGCAATCCCATCGGGCCGAGCAACTCGCCGAGCACCTTCATGTCGGCGATGGCCCTGCTGACGGGCGCCACCGACGCCACGGGCAACCCGCTGGTATTCAACATCTCGGGCGGCCCCGGGCCGATCCTCAAGGCCATCGCGCAGGCGGTGACCACGGCCGCCACGCGTCCACGGGACGTCTCGCTGGCCTTCTCGGGCGTCCCCGCCGGCCTGTCCGTGGGCTTCACGCCCTCGGTGGTGTCCGGCGTCGGCCCGGGAGGAACGGCCACGTTCGACATCGCCTTCACCGGTGACGGCCGCGTCATCAACGGCACGTTCAACGTGGAGTTCGTGGACCTGTTGAGCAACACGCGGCTGGCCACCGTCCCGGTGACCGTGGGCTGCCTGCCCATCCCTCCCGTTCCGGTGGACAACGACGGGGATGGATACCCCGGGGACGTGGACTGCGATGACGACGACCCGCGGGTCAACCCCGGTGCCCCGGAAATTCCGGGCAACGGAATCAATGACGACTGCAACGCGGCCACTCCCGACGAGGTCCCCCTCGCCTCCGCCGTCTGCCAGCTGACCTCCAACAAGCTCGGCTACAGCGCCACCGACATCGTCCACCTGGCGAGCCGGATGACCAACGTCACGACGGACCTCTCCCTGACGGGGCTCTCCGCGGCCCTCGAGGTGAGGCCCTCGGGTGGTGGCTCCACCGTCTTCACCCAGTACCAGTCACTCACGCCGCTGCCGCCGGGCGGCCGGAGGGAAGGGTCCGCGACCTTCTCCGCGCTCGGCAACCCGCCGGGCGAGTACACCGCGAAGCTCACGGTGCAGGCGGGCAGCACGGTCGTGGCCCTGTGCTCGGCGACCTTCGAGCTCGAGAGCTCGGCGGCCACCGGCGCGGGCCTGTCGGGCAGCCTGGTCCTCTCCCCGGCGCTCGTGAACGCGGGCAGTCCGAGCAACGCCACCTACACCGTGACCCACCAGGGGAACGCCACGCTGGAGAACCTCGGGCTGAAGGTCCTGCTCGTGGATCCCGACAACGGACAGGTCATCGGGCAACTCGAGGATGTGACGACCCTGACTCCCGGAGCGAGCCACAGCGCCACGCAGCCGTTCGCCACGACGGGCCTGGCACAGAAGACATATCTCGCCGTGCTCATCGCCGTGCTCCCGGGCACCCACCTCGAGCAGACGCTGGCCTCGGCCCGGCTCACCGTGGTCAACGAGTCACCCGACTGCTCGCGAGCGGTGGCGACGCCCGCCACCGTGCTCTGGGAGCCCAACCACAAGTTCGCCACCATCTCCATCGCGGGCGTGACGGATCCGGATGGAGATCCGGTGACCACGACGGTCGTCTCCATCTTCCAGGACGAGCCCACCCGGGACACCGGAGCCGGCGCCACCTGCCCGGACGCCCGAGGCACCGGCACGTCCACCGCGCAGGTGCTGGCCGAGCGCTCTGGCGCGAGAGACGGTCGCGTCTACCACATCCAATTCGCTGCCGATGACGGCCGCGGCGGAACCTGTCGTTCCACGGTCAAGGTCTGCGTGCCCCACGATCGCAGGCCTGGTGGCACCTGCGTCGATCAGGGAGCGCTGTTCGACTCCACCCAGTGCAACTGATGCGCGCGAGGAAAGGAAGGGAACACCCCATGGGCAAGAGGACGGCCATGTCGATCCACAGGAGTTCCAGACTCTCTCCCGCGCTCTTCGCGGTGCTCGCCAGCATTCTTGGCGCGACCGAAGCCCGGGCGGACAGGGCTTGCGAGGCGGACCCGCTGGTGACCGGAAGGACCTGCGACGTCGCCCAGTGCATCACGCTCCAGGCCAGCGTCAACGCGGCGTGCAAGAGCCCGCCGCCGAACTCGTGTGCCCGACTCACGGGATGCAGTGCCCTGAAGCAGGAGCGCGCCAAATGGCTCCAGTGCTACATCGCGAGGACCACCATCAACACCGTCTGCTGGGGCGGGGGTGACGCCGGACATCAACAGGCGGCCGCCCAGGCCATCCAGAACGTCGGTACGTGCGACTCGAGAATCTCCCTCCCAGAGCCGACGGGTTGCGGCAAGGGCTGTAACTGAATCATGGCCCACGACCCCGATGCGCTCCGCGAGGAGATCCACGAGGCCTTCGCCTGGCGGAAGTACCCCGGGCACGACCGCCTCGCCCTCCATCAACCGGGCTGTCCCGGTTACGAGGGCGAAACCGTCGCCCGTTTCCTGCGCGGCAAGGACTGGCGGGAGCTCACCCTGCAATCGATCGTGGATGACCCGGAGCTCGACCGGAACGCCTTCATGTCCTTCATGAGCGCGGAGGGATTCGTCTACTTCCTGCCGGCATTCCTGGACATCTCGTTGGACGTCGAGAGCCCCTTCGTTCTCGGAGAGGCCCTGGCCTTCAAGCTCACGCCGCCGGGCGAGGGAGGCTCGGAGGCATGGCAGGAGCACTTCTCACGAATCGTGTCATCACTCACGCCGGGCGAGAAGCGGGCCGTCATCCATGTCCTGGAGTACCTGGTCAACGAATACGAGAAGCGCGGTTACGGCACGCATCCGGCCCGAGAGGCCCTGGATGGTTACTGGGCGTGCTTGACGGATGAAGAGTTGAAGCAGGCCTGACGGCGGAGCGAGGAGGCCAGAACTCATGCTGTTCCAAAACAAGGCATTCATGGTGGGCACCGCGGTCACCGTCCTCGTCTGCTTCGGATGGCTGGCCTCGGGTGGGCGGCTCCTGGTGGAGGTCGAGACCGCGATGCGGGATCCTGCGGGGTACCTCTCGCGGCTCGTCGAGGATCCACGTCTCTCCCTGTCACAAGCACAGAAGGACTCCGTCCGGAGGTTCGCGAGCCGGATGTCGCCCGAGCCGCGACAGGCGCCCGTACAGCAGCCCCTGATGAGGGAGGAGGACTGGACGACGACCGAGATGCAGGCGCTCGCCTCGGCGCTCGAACAGCTCAGCGTGCCGCCCTCCAGCGCCACGAAGGACGAGGTGCTCGCGGACCCGGCCAGGATCGCGGCCGTGGTGACCGACACCCAGCTCCGGTTGCAGGCGCTCCATCAGCGGCTCCTCGGGGAGTTCGCGGAGACGGAGCAGCGCCTGCTCTCGGCCAGACTACCGGCGGTCATCCTCGCCCGCCACGAGGCCGCCCGGCTCGACTACGAGAAAGGCTTCGAGGAGGTATCGCGAGGGTTGGAGGTCGCGGCGCGGAGCCAGGAGCCCAGGGAGGTGGAGGCGGCGCTCGCCTCGGTGGTGGGGCTCCTGCGGCGGAGCACGAGCGAGCCAGCACATCGCTCGCTCGACCTCTCGCGACTCCCCTTCCGCAACGCCCAGCCCGTTCAGCGGGAGCCGCTGACGGCTTCAACGGAGGCCGGGCTCCGCGCCTCCGCCGCGAGCCCGACGCCCACACCCGATGACCTGGCGGCGAACGAGGACGTGCAGCTGACCGAGGAGCTCAAGGCCCTGGCGGCCTCGCTCGAGAACGAGCCGGCGCGAATCTACGACTGGGTCCGCAACAACATCGCGTTCGTTCCCACCTACGGCTCCGTCCAGGGCGCGCAGATGACGCTCGTGGCCAGGCGCGGCAACGCGTTCGACACGGCGAGCCTCCTGATCGCCCTGCTGCGAGCCGCTGGAATCCCCGCCCGGTATGTCACGGGAACCATCGAGGTCCCCGTGGCCGAGGTGATGAACTGGGTGGGTGGAGTCGCGAGTGCCGACGTGGCGCAGCAACTCCTGGGGCAGGGCGGCGTGCCGAACGTCGGCCTGATTCGCGATGGGACGCTCACCCATATCCGCCTCGAGCACGTCTGGGTCGAGGCATTCATCGACTACATCCCGAGCCGCGGCGCGGTGCAGCACGAGGGCGATACCTGGGTGCCCATGGACGCGGCCTTCAAGCTCCACACCTTCACCGCCCGGTCCAACCTCTTCACCGACGTTCCGATCGACTCCCTCCTCGCGCCGGGCGACAAGCTGTTCGACCTCGACGAGCGCCTCGGGAAGATCACCAACGTCGACGTTCAACCCCTGGACGAGCGGCTGGCGGTCTGGGCGGAGCAGAGCGACACGTATCTCCTCTCCCATGGCATCGAGGGGACGGTGGACGGACTGCTGGGAGGGAAGAAGATCTCACAGGAGACGCACACCATCTTCCCCGGCTCCCTTCCGTATGAAGTCATCACGCGGCAGGGCGCGGTGAGCACACTTCCCGCGCGCCTCCGTCACTCGGTGAGGCTCGAGGGGTATGCCTCGCAGCTCGATCGGGCCTTCGGAAGCCCGTCCTTCTCGTTCCAGCTGAGCCTGCCCGCGTTGAACAGCCGGCGGCTGAGTCTCCAGTTCGATCCGGCCACGCAGGCCGATGCCGACACCCTGACGGCGGCGCGCAACAGCGGGGCGAGCGCGCTTCCCGTGTACCTCGTCCAGGTCGTCCCGGTGCTCGAGCTCGACGGCGTCCCGGTGAGCACGGGCAGCCCGGTGGGCATGGGGAGGAGCTACTTCCTCGACGCGGTGCTTCAAGCCCCCGAGGGGGCGACGACGGTTCCCTTCCAGGTGACCGCGGGAGACGAGATCGTCGTCGGCATCACGGGCAACGGCGTCACGAAGGAGGTCGTCGAGAAGCGGTTCGCGGCGAACCCGGTGGACAACGCACCGGAGTACCTGCACCAGGTACAGCTCCACTACTGGACGGAGTGCGACGCACTGGGCGAGGTCGCCGCCAGGTCGCTCGGCGTGCACATGCTGCGGCTGCCCTCCGTGGGCGTCTTCAGTTCCCCGCTCTCGGTGTCCCTGCTCTTCGGCGTGCCCAGGGCGGGCGTCTACCAGAGCCGGAACATGGACGTGAGACAGTCCCTCATCGGCGCGGCAGGCGAGGACCCATCGCGCGTCATCGCCTTCATGAAGCAGGCGGGGCTCCAGGGGTCGTATCTGGAGGGCGCCGTGTTCGACCAACTCCGGAGCGACTCCGACCCCGGCAGCCGGGGGTTCTCGGCCGTCCACCTCATCTCGGCCGCGACGGCACAAGGGGTTCCCATCTACCACATCACGTCCGCCAACGCGTCGTCCGCGCTGCCGATGCTGGCGCTCGACTCCGAGGTGGAGAGCGACATCCAGACGGCCCTGAGTCAGGGCAAGACGGTGCTCGTCCCGGAGAAGGAAATCGACCTCGGCCCGTGGAGGGGGGTCGGCTACATCATCCAGGATGAGACGACGGGGGCTGGCGCCTACATGATTTCCGGAGGACTCGCGGGCGGCGGGCTGACGGACTGCCTGCGGGAGCTGGTGCCGATCTTCGAGCTGGTGCTCTTCCTCATCCTCGCCATCCTCCTGGCGATCCTCATCATCCTGCTCCTGAACGCGGCAGCCGCCGCACTGGCGGGACTGGTGGGAGCCGCCGGGGCGGCCGCGGCGTTCTCGCTCTTCCTGCTGAGCTTGAGGGGGTTCAGTCCGTTGGGTTCGGGATTGGAAGCCTGACGAGCCCGTAGAGGGTGGTGACCTCGCGGGAGCGCGCCGCGTGGAGCGGGTCGGACTTGTCCTTCGCCTTCGAGTGGCGCGCCGGGGTCGACCTCTTCCACTTCACCACGAGCCCCCGGCGCGCGAGCTCCTGGTCGAGCCAATCCGCGGAGCGCAGCCCGAGCAGCACCGCCAGGTCGGAGAGGATCAGCAGCCCCTCGCCCCCCGGGTTGAGGTGCTCGGCCAGCCCCTCGAGAAAGCCGAGGAGGAAGCGGTTGTCCTCGTCGAACACCGCGCGGTCGACACGGTTCTTCGGCGGCTCGGGGAGCCACGGCGGATTGCTCACGACGAGGTCCGCCCTGCCGGGAGGGAAGAGGTCGCCCTGGATGACCTCGAAGCGCTTGGACAGGCCCAGCCGCTCGGCGTTCTCCCGAGCGCAGGCCACGGCCCGCTCATCACAGTCGGTCGCCGTCACCGAGCTCGCTCCACGTTGTAGGAGCAGGAACGAGAGCACCCCGGTCCCCGTCCCCACGTCGAACACCTTCTTGCCCTTCACGTCGGTGACGGAGAGGAGCAGCTCGACATAGTCGGTGCGCGTGGGCAGGTAGACGCCGTAGTGCGGATGAATCCGGCCCTCGAGCCCGGGCACGGAGAGGCCCTTGCGGCGCCACTCCGCGGCTCCGAGCATGCCGATCAGCGTCTTCAGGGAGACCACGGTCCTGTCGGCGTCGGGCTCGCCCCACACCCACCGGCAGGCCTCGGCGACGTCGGGAGCACGCCGCAGCTCGAGCCGGTAGGAGCGGTCGAGCGCCACCACGATGCGCGAGAGCGTCTCATGCTCGAGTTGCCGCGCGCGGCGTTCGGCCCGGAAGGCCTCGAGGGGCGAGCGCGCCGCTGGGGGAGCGGGGAGGCGGCGGCCCATGGCCGCGAGGAGCTGTTTCGCGTTCTGGAAATCACCCGTGTAGAGCAGGTGCTCGCCGCGCCGGACGCGTCGCAACGCGGCGTCGGCGGTGAGGCGATCATCGACAGGAGAGAGTCGCGACGGGGCTGGCTCGTCGCTCTCGGAACGCCAGCTGAAGGGATTCACGCGGGGTACTCTACCTCTGGAGGTTGGGAAGGGCGTGGGTCGATCTCGAGGGCATCGACGTAGCACCAGCCCCAGTGCTCTCCCGGCTCGAAGGAGCGCATCAGCGGGTGTCCCGTGGCTCGAAGTGCCGCATCGCGTGCCGGCCGAAGGAGGCATTGCAGCAGCCCACGTGGCCGCACGTCAGGCACATCCTCAGGTTGTGCCAGCGCAGGTGCTGGGCCAGGCACTCCTCGCAGCCCGAGGTGCGCGGCAGCACGTCCCGCCGCAGCAGCGCCAGGTGCTCGCAGGCGGTGGCCGTGCCATGACGCAGCCCCCCCATCGTGCCCAGCATGCGCCTGGGACCGGAGACGGGGCCGTGCTCGGGCACGCCCTCGTGGCGCAGCGAGGCCAGCAACGCGTTCATGACCTCCTCCGCCACGCCGCCCGCGTGCAGCACCCGGGTCACCGCCTCCAACGCCGTCTCGAACTCGCCGGCCACGATATCGCTCGCGCCCCGCTCGTGCGGCCCCTACCCCACCGAGCACCGACTTGCCCACCAGCACGCCCACCAGCAGCCCCGTCACCAGCAGCGGGTGAGCCAGGACGACGCGCACGTCGAAGAGCATGCCAATGGAGATGAAGAAGAGGCTGGCGAACGTCTCACGCAGCGGCAGCACGTCCGGCCAGGGCCTGGTAGCCGTAGTCGCTGTCGGCCAATGCCACCCCGGCCATGAAGGCCCCCAATGCCAGGGACAGGCCCGCCAGCGTGGCCAGCCAGGTGATGCTCGCGCCCAGCCCCAATACCGCCAGGAGGAAGAGCTCGCGCCGGCGCGTACCCGCCACCACCGCGAGCAGCGACGGCACCACCACCCGGCCGAAGACGACCGTGGCCACCACCAGCAGCGCCGCCTTGGCCAGCACCCAGGCGATGCCGGCCACGCCCACCTCCTGCCCGGCCAGCAGCGGGATGACGAGCATCATCGGCACCACGCACAGGTCCTGGAAGATGAGCGCGCACGCCTATCTGGGCCAGGGCCTCCAGGTGCCAGGTGTCATGCACCCAGTTGAAACCACTCGGGCCGATGAGCGCTCCCGCGGCGATGAGGCCGGCGATGGTGGGCAGGCGCAACCGGCTGAGCGCCAGGACCACCACCACCGCCACCCCGAAGACGACCACCAGTTCCTGGAGCAGCTCGGGAGTCTGCATGGACGCGCCTCCGCGTCTCACACTCCCCTAACGCACGGCCGCGTCTCGCGCCGGGCTCAGCGCTCGAAGTCCACGCCCACTCCCAGGCCACCCGTGAAGCCATGCATCAGAGTGCCATCCGCCTGCGGGAAGAGCTCCGTGCCTCCCGTGACGACGCCGTAGAGCGCGGGCAGGAAGCGGTGACGCAGCTCGAGCGCCGCGGAGTAGCGCGGCTTGACGGTGAGGTCGGTGAGGATGACGCGCAGCTCGCCCCGCGTCTTGCCCCCGGGCAACTGCGCCTGGAGCACGGCGTCCGCGTCCACCCGGCCCGTGGAGACGAAGTACTCGCCGGACGCGCTGGCGCTCAACTCCAGGTCCTCCGGCCCACCCTGGCTCACCAGCGCCGCCACCTCGCCGTAGCCGGAGAAGGTCCCCGGCAGCACCTCCTCGGCGAGCGGCTGCTCGCGCAGACCCACGCCGGAGAAGCGCGCGAACTCGTAGCCCGCGCCGAAGAAGCCGAAGCGGAAGCGGCCGCCCTGGCGCCGGGCCTCCAGCCGGCCGGTGATGTCCACCATCTGCTGCGGCTTGCCCCGCACCACCACGCCGAGCGCCGCGCCGTACTCCGGCTCCGACTCGATGAGCGTGTCCGCCCGCGCGCCCGCCGCCGCCTGCAGCCACAGATGGAGCGTCTCGCTCCTCAACACGCCCGCCTGCAGTCCGACACTCGCCGCGGAGAGCGAGGGCGACGTGCCACCGCCCTCACCGAAGTCGTGCGCCACATCCACCGAGAGCAGGAAGCGATCGAAGGCCGTCTCCGTGTTGCTCAGCACGCGGCCCAGGTCCAACCGGAACTCGCCGGCGAAGAGGCGCCTGGCCAGCACGTCACTGGCGAAGAGCTCCACCCGGGTGGGGCCGAGGTACGCGGTGAAGTTGGCGCCCGCGGGGTGGTAGTCCGGTGAAATCCGGTTGTGGTAGCGGTTCACCAGCCAGCCCGCCCCGAGCGTGTACGTGGAGAAGGCGCCCGCGCGCAGCTGGAAGCGGCCGTCGTCCCGACCGATGCGCAGCCCGCGCAGAATCTGTGCGAAGTCGCTGGCCTCGTCCCAGTCCTGGCGACGCAGCCGGCCGCTGTAGTCCGGCCCCGTCTGCTTCGGCTCCTGGTCCCACAGGTTCAGGCGCAAGGGCGCGCCCAGCTCGAACTCGAATTCCTCGCCGCCCCTCACCCCCAGGCGGGGGAACGCGACCCCGAAGATGTCCATCCCATTGGCGCCGCTCCCCGAGGGAAGGGCTTGTCCGCCCACCTCGAGGGCCGCGTGGAAGTGAACGCCATCTTCCGCGGGCGCTTCAGGAGTTTCGACGAGGGCCTTGGGGGCCTGCTGGAGCACGGAGGCAAGGAGGAGGGCACCAATCATGGCACGCCACTCTACCCCGCTTCCCGCCCGGCGCCCGGTGACAGGACTTCAAACACCCGCGAGCCTTGCTTCCTCGTAAACCGAGCAGCCAGGCCCCCTGGCTCTTTCGTGGGCCCCGGCCCGCGTCCAGAGGGTGCGTCCGGGAACGAGGCCCCACCTCGCCCCCCACTCCCCCACTCCCCTCTCACCCGGTCCCCCCTGGACGCGGGCCGCTGCCCCGAACCTCTCTCAGCCAACGAAGACGATCTGCTTGCCCGTCGCCACGGACATGGAGCGCGACGACACCAGCTTCGCGGCGGCCGTCGCCTCACCGGCCACATCGAAGGCCGCGGCGATCAAATCCCCCAGCGTCACCTGCACCTTGCGCACCGACCGGCTCGCCTTCGCCTTCGCGACCGCCCGCCCCGCCGTGCCCTTCACCTGACGCGCCACCCGATTCATCACCTGTCCACGCCGCTGGGTCTTCGCCATGGTTCGCCCTTCCCTCTGGTCTGGGTTGTCTGTCCCGCCGCCGACGCCCCACGCCGCCGCCTTCACGCCAAACCCTCAGAGCAACCCGCGTGCCCGCGCACAACCTCCTGGAATCACAAGAGGCCTACAGGGTGGGAGTCCCGCGAGCGGCATGCCATGGACTGTCATTTCTACCGAAGAGGGGGTGAGCGACCCCGGAACGAATGACCGGGACCGACACCCGCGGAGACGCACGCACCCGGCGCGGGACATGTCACCCAGACGACGTGCCACCGGAACCCAGGGGTGGGGTCAGCTGCCCGCCGGACCGGGGATGGCGTCTACTTCTGGTCCTCCACGAGCCCAGAGGTCCAGCATGAGCAATCGGGTCATTCCCCCCGAAGTCGAGGTGTTGGGTCAGTCCATCATGGCGATGATTGGAGGGATGGAGCTCCTCCAGGCGAGGGCGCAGAGAATCCTGGCGGAGAACGGAATCCCCCAGCTCGAGCCCATGCGCTGGTACTCCATGCGCAAGGCCATCACCGCCATCCAGAGCATCGAGCAGAAGATTGGCCCGGTGACGATGCGGGCGGTGGGCCGGAAGATTCCGGAGCACGCGAAGTTCCCCTCGAACATCCGCCTCCTGGAGGACGCGCTGCGCTCGCTCGACGTGGCCTACCAGATGAACCACCGGGGACAGCAGAGCGGCAACATCGGCGGCTATCGCTTCGAGCCCGCGAAGGGAGGGCGCGGCGGCCACATGATCTGCGACAACCCCTACCCGTGTAACTTCGACCACGGAATCGTCGAGGCGCTGTGCGAGCGCTTCCGGCCGAAGGACGCGATGTGGGTGCGCGTCGAGCACGACCCCCAGAGCTGCCGCCAGAAGGGGGACTTCGCCTGCACGTACCAGATGACCTGGTGAGCGCGGGCGCTACTTCGCGGGAGGCGAGGAGAGGACGAGGATGAGCTCGCCGCCCACGTGCTTGCCAACGTTCTGATAGACGGAGCCCTGGCGGCCCAGCTCCACGTCCATGCCGCCGCCCTGGGGCACCTCCACGCGGAGGGTGGCGGTATCGCCCTGCATGCGCAGCAACTTCAGCGAGGCGTTGGCGCCATTGGGCAGCTTCACCTCGGTGGCATCCTTGCTGCCCACCTCCAGCGTCTGCTGCGACAGGCGCTTGAAGGAGGTGAAGTTGAAGTTCTGCCGCTGGAAGGTCTCCTTCATCTTCTGGAGCTGCGGCGGATCCACCTCGGTGCCCCTGCGGGAGACGAGCACCACCTCCACCTGCACCTTGAGCTTCTCCTCCTGGGCCTGGGCCGCCGCCGACGACAGGAACAACCCCAGCAGGGCCAGGGTCGGCAGGGCCGCCGGCATGCGCATCGTCATCGTCACAGCTCTCCTCCCTTGGGGGGATCGACCTGCTGGGCCGGGTCCTTCTTCTTCTTCACCGGCTCCCCGTCCAGCTCGTCCGAGTCGTCGTCGGGCCTGCCCTGGGGCTGGGCCGACGAGGCATCGTGCGCCGGCTGCGAGTCCTGGTCCATCATCCAGATGATGGTGTTGCCATCATCGGACTCGAGCACCACCGGAGCCACCTTGGCGCCCTCGGAGGCCCGGACGGCGCGCACCCGCATCCGGTCGGCGCCGTAGCCCATGGGCGCGTCGTTCTGGCTCGCCAGGAGCGGCACGAGGACCAGCACCAGCACGGCCGCCGTGGCCAGCGAGGAGACCATGGCGGTGCGGTGGTAGAGGAACATCTCGGAGAACGAGATGCGCAGCCGCTCGAGCAGGGGCGGACGCTCGGGCGTCACCCGGGCCATGACGCGCTGGGTGAAGTCCTTGAAGTCCACCTCGTCCACCGCCATCTCGAGCCCCACGCGCAGCAGCGCGGACTCGGCGCGCAGATCCGCCGCCCGGCTGGCGCAGTCACGGCAGGCGGCCAGGTGACGCTCGACGTTGACGCGCTCGGCGGGGGACACTTCCCCGTCGATATAGGGAGACAGCAGTGGGACGAAGCGCTCGCACGCGGGATTTCCGGCCATGTTCCTCACCCGGTGTAATGGGGGACTTGGAGGTTGGACGGCAGCACGGGAGCGATATTCCAGTCCCAGTCACTCACTGCCCACCCCGCTCTTGGCCTCGTCCAACTCCAGGTATTCACTGAGGATTTTCTGCACCTTGGCCCGCGCGTGGAAGAGCCGGCTCATCACCGTTCCCTTGGGAATTTCCAGCGTTCGGGAGAGATCCTCGTAGCTCATGCCCTCGATCTCGCGCAGCAGGAGGATGGCGCGGTGTTTCTCAGGAACGGCCGCGAGGGCCTCCTGGATTTTCTCCGCCAATTCGCGGCGCAGGGCGCTCTTCTGGGGGTTGGTGCCCAACCGGCTGCCGAGCGCGCCGATACGGGCCTCGGACAGATCGGTGGCGACGGACTCGTCGAACTCCTCGGTCTCGCCGCCAGAAGCTCCCTTCCGACGCATCACGTCGATACAGATATTGACGGTGATGCGGTAGAGCCAGGTGTAGAAGGACGAGTCGCCCTTGAAGTGGTCGAGGTACTTGTAGACCTTGACGAACGCCTCCTGCGAGACGTCCATCGCCTCTTCCTTGTCCTTGAGCATTCCCAGCGCGACGGCATACACCTTGCGTTGGTATCGCTCGACGAGGAGCTTGAAGGCGCGCTGGTCTCCATCACGAACGCGCTTGACGAGAGTGAGATCGTCGGTGGCCAAGGGTGCGCCACCCTAGCATGAGCGCCCCCAGCCCCAAGCATTCTGAAATGGGGGGTGAACGTTCACCGGTGGGCGGCCTCACAGGCTGGCGAGCATGCCCACCAACAGTGCCGCACCCGCCAGGGCGATGACGGCCCCGAAGGCCGCCTGGCTCCACTTCTCCTGAAGGAGGGAGCTGTCCTCCGGGGAGTCCCGGAGGCCGTGCAGGGCATTCCAGAGCATATGGGGGCCCAGACGCCCGCGGGAACCCCGGCGCTCGAGGCCCGAAGCCGGCATGTCCTCCGGGTTCGGAGCCACGCCCTGAGCCGCCAGGGCCACGCCCGGGAGAACCAGCCCCGGTTGCACGGCCGGTGGGGGCGCACGCTCTGGAGGGGCCTCGAACGGGCTGTCCTTCTGCTCCTGGAGAACGGGCGTCCCGGCGACCTGAGAGTCGGGGCGCGCGAGGTGATGCGCCTCCACCACCGGGAGGAAGACCTCCGAGGAGAGCCGCTCCGGCCGGGGCTCGATGCGGACTCCAGAGAGCCGCGCCTTCAGTTCCTCCGGGGAACGGGCCTCCAGCAACTCGAGGGCCACCTCCACCCCATCCCGGCCGCTGTCCACATCCCGCAGGTCCCCGAAGCCATGCCGGGTGAGCACTTCCTGGAAACGCTCCCGCCCCGCGGCGCTCTGGCCCGCCGGATCCTTCGCGTTCGCCCGCGCATAGGCGATGAAGAAGGCCCAGAGGCGGGCGGCGCGCTCCGAGGGGGGCAGGCGCGAGGGCCGGAGCTCCGCGCCCAGGAAGCGCAGCTCCTCGTCGAGATGGTGAGCGAGCGACTCCTGGCCGATGGCTTCGGGGAACTCCGGCAGCAGTTCCTCCAGGGGCTTCGCGTCCAGGGGCTTCGCGACCTCGGGCGCCTCCGGGCCTCCCGGAGTCATCACGGGCACCGGAACGAAGCCGTCCCCCTTGTGCGAAGTCTCCGTGGTGCGCGGAGTCTCCGTGGGATGGGCGGGAGAAGCGGAACCCTCCCACCGCTCGGGAACCGCACGGGTGGAGCCGGAGCCCTCCCTCGTGGAACGGGCGCCCTCGAAGACACCGGAGGACCTGCCCTCGCGCGTCCTACCGGAGCGGGGTGGGCCTCCCATCTCCAGTCCATCCTGGGCGAAGTTCCAGATGCCAGTCCTGGCGTCGCTCTTCGCCTCCTTCGCCTCGCTCTTCGGCTCACGCTGGCCACCCGGCCGAGGGAGCTCCGGCTGGGTGGGCGCACGGCCGATGCGCGTCTTCTCCTCGCGAGCCGCACCGGAACCAGGGCCCGACCTGTCGGGACGGCCCGGGAGGCCGCCCTCGGAGGAGCGGGGCGAGACCTGGCCCTGGGGGCTCCCGGGCCCTCCTTTTGTGTTTCCAGTGATGTTTCCAGTGATGTTTCCGGCGTGGCTCATCACCTGGATTGTCGTCCGGGCGGCGGCCAGGTTGCCTGGGGCCCCCCTGATTACTCCTCTTCCCGCTCCACCTTCACTGGAGATGTCATCCCATTCGCATCCAGTGTGACGCTGAAGACGGACACCTGGCCATCTCCATCCAGGTCACCCCGCGCGTAGCAGGTGACCTCCGCCTCGCCCAGGGGCGTCTCCTGCACCACCACCTGATACTGGTAGCGGACGCGCTCGCCGGGCTCGAAGCCGATGTGCTTCAGGTTCTCGTCCGGCACGAAGGGCACCGCCTTGCCGCCTCGCGGCACCTCCTTCGGTACCGGGCCCGCGGTGGGGAAGACGCCGTGCTCGTCCCGGTAGGACTGCACGTCGCTACAGAGGCGGAGCACGTTGACGCGCGCCTCGTTGGAGAGGGCCTGGTCCCGCGGGGGATACTGGCGGCTGATGAAGTAGAAGACGCCGCCGGCCACCGCCATGAGACACGGGACGGCGAGCACCGCCACCACCAGCGCCACCTTCTTCCAGGGGGCCATGCGCGGCTTGTCGGAAACGGGATTCTCCACGATGGACCCACCTCCTCGTTACCGGGTGCCGGCCCAGTCGCGCGGATTGCGGAGCACCTCCACCAGCTTCGCCTCCTCGGAACCGGCAGCGGGGTGGTAGTCGTAGCGCCAGCGCACCTGCGGCGGCAGGGACATGAGGATGGACTCGGTGCGCCCCTTCGTCTCCAACCCGAAGGTGGTGCCCCGGTCCCATACGAGGTTGAACTCCACGTAGCGCCCGCGCCGCACCTCCTGCCAGAAGCGCTGCGCCTCCGTGAAGGGCGTGTCCTTGCGCCGCTCGGCGATGGGCAGGTACGCGGGGAGGAAGGCCCGGCCGGCATCGCGCACGAGGGCGAACTCGCGCTCCAGGTCACCTCCCATGTTCTCGAAGAAGATGCCTCCCACGCCGCGCGACTCCTCGCGGTGACGCAGGTAGAAGTACTTGTCGCACGCGTCCTTGAAGCGCGGGTAGTACGCCGGGTCGTGCCGGTCGCAGGCCTCCTTGTGCATGCGGTGGAAGTGCACCGCGTCCTCCTCATAGAGGTAGTACGGCGTCAGGTCCGCGCCACCGCCGAACCAGGCCTTCCCGCCCTGGTGGATGAAGCGATAGTTGGCGTGCACGGTGGGCACGTGCGGATTGCGCGGGTGGAGCACCAGCGAGATACCCCCGGCCCAGAAGGTGCGCCCCTCCCCCTGCAGCTTCTTCGCGAAGGACTCCTCCAGCTCGCCGAACACCACCGAGGTGCTCACGCCGCCCTTCTCCAGCACGGCCCCGTCCTCCAACACGCGGCTGCGCCCACCCCCGCCTCCCGGACGCTGCCAGGGATCCTCTCGAAACCGGGCCTTCCCATCGAGCCGCTCCAGCGCGCCGCAGATGTCGTCCTGCAGCGCATGGATGAACTCGACCATCCGTTCCTTCAGCTTCTCCACATCCACCGTCATGGATTCTCCTGGGTCGCCACGGGCGCCTCGAATTGCAGGGGAGACACCGCGGGCGCTGTATTACCCGCCGCGTCGAAGACCTCCAACTTCGCGCGATAGCTCCGCCCTTCCTCCAGGGCGAAGGCCCCCCCACAGGCCGAGTGCCCCACGAGCGCCACGCCGTCGTGCAGCGGGGTGACGTAGTGCTGGGGCGCCACGTCCTCGCGACGGCGCCAGAGCGTCACCACCACGTAGGCGGGGCTGTCCTCGCGCAGGGACATGCGCAGCTTGACGAAGCGCTCGGTGCCGTCGCGGGTGCGGCGGAAGAGGCCCTCGCTGACGGCGGGCTGCTTGAGCCAGCGCGGACGCGCCACGTCCTGGCCCCGGCCGCTGTGCCACTCGGGCTGCGAGGCACCTCCTCCATTGAGCACCTTCGCCCCGGGCAGCACGTCATCCAGGCGCAACGTATAGACGCGGCCCGGCTTGAGCGGGCTCGAGGGCCGCAGGACGACCGTGGTGCGCCCGAGGGAGCTCGTCCAGCCCCGCTGGATGCGCACCTCCACCTCATGGCCCTCCGTCTGGAGCCGCAGGATGCGGCCCGGCAGGTCGGCCACCCGCGCTCTAAAGGAGCCGAGGCCCTCGAGCAGGAAGCGCGTATTGGTGGGTACCACCGCGCCGGGCATGGGGAACACCTGCACTCCCTCCTCGGGGCAGGCGGCACGTACGGGGGCGGGCAGGACGAGCAGGGCGAGGAGCAGGACGACGGTTCGCACGAGACCACCGAGTCTGCGCCGGCCCGGTGCCGGAGGCCAGCATCCGGATGGTGTTGTCCCCCCGGCAACATCCGGACTCCGACGCGGCCCGCCATGTGGCCAGCGGAGGTGTTACCGAGTCTTGGCTTGGCCGCCCGTTGGACAGCCCGCAATGTGCGCCCATGTCCCGTCAGCGCCTGTCCCTGCTATTGCTCGCCTCGCTCGCCACCGCGTGTGGTGGCCCCGCCGAGGAGCCCACCTCCGAATCCGAGCTCGCCACGCGCGAGGACGCCGTCACCATCCCCGCCCGGGGAAGCGCCTCCACGCTCGACTTCGGCAACTGGAACATCGAGTGGTTCGGCTCCACCTCCAACGGCCCCACCAACGAGTCCCTGCAGCTCTCCAACGCTCGCGACGTCATCAAGGGCGCCGACCTGGACATCTGGGGCCTGGAGGAGGTGGTGAGCACCACCAGCTTCAACAACCTCAAGTCGCAGCTCACCGGCTACGCGGGCTTCCTCGCCAACGACGCCACCGTGACGAACGGCAGCGCGTATTACAGCTCCAGCGAGCAGAAGGTGGGCATCCTCTACAAGACGAGCGTCGCCTCGTTGGTGAGCGCCCGCGTCATCCTCACCTCGTATGACAGCGACTTCGCCGGCCGGCCCCCGCTCGAGGCGAAGCTGCGGGTGAGCCTCAACGGCCACACCGAGGACATCGTCGTCATCGTCTGGCACGCCAAGGCCTATGACGACTCCACGAGCTGGCAGCGCCGCTACAACGCCTCGCGGGCCCTCAAGAGCTACCTGGACAGCACGTACCCGGCCACCAAGGTGATGGTGTTCGGCGACTGGAACGACGACGTGGACACCTCCATCACCTCCGGCAAGGCGTCCCCGTACAAGAACTTCGTGGACGACCCGGCCGACTACTCCTTCCCCACCAAGGCCCTGTCCGACGCGCGCATCGCCACCACCGCCAGCTACCCGGACGCCATCGACCACCAGCTCGTCACCAACGAGCTGAAGGCGTCCTACGTCTCGGGCTCCGTACAGGCGTACCGGGTGGACTCGTACATCTCCAACTACAGCAACACCACCAGCGACCACTTCCCCGTGCTCTCCCGCTACAACTGGTAGCCGGAGCCGGTCGTGTCCGAGGCCTCCCGCCCGTGCTCCTGACGGGCGGGAACGGCTTCAGTGCATGGGACGGCCGTCGTCGGAGAGGACGATGGGTCCGAAGCGCTCCTCGTACCGGGCGACGCCGTCCTGGAGGACCGCCATCAGGCGCTTGAGGTGCTTGGGGTTGAGGATGACGCGCGAGCGCACCTTCGCACGCGGCTGGTGCGGCTGGACGTAGATGAAGTCCAGGGTGAACTCCGTCTCCGTGTGGTTGACGAGCGCCATGTTCACGTACTGGCCGTTGGCCACGTCATCATCGATTTGAATCTGCAAGGGGACATCGGGGGGCTTGGGAGGAGTATCCGACATGGGAGGGGGGCATACCGCCAGACGCCCGCCGTGACTAGACTGAGGGACGGTGCGAGCACAGCGGATGGATCCGGAGAAGACGGCGCCGTTCGAACTGGGGCGGGGAGACGATGCCTGCCTCCTGCTGCACGGCTTCACCGGGAGCCCCTGGGACGTGCGCCCCCTGGGCGAGGCCCTGGCGGCGCGAGGCCTCTACGTCCGGGCCATCCAGCTCCCGGGCCATGGCTCCACCCCCGAGGCCCTGCTGAACGTGGACCACCGGGACTGGACGCGGGCCGCGGCCCAGGCCCTGCTCTCCCTGCGTGACTACCGGCGGACCTTCGTGGCGGGATTGTCCATGGGGGCCCTGCTGGCGTTGCGGCTCGCCGCGGACTACCCCGAGCGGGTGCACGGGCTGGCGCTCGTCGCTCCCGCCGTGCGCTTCAAGGGGCCCCACATGTGGCTGCTCAAGCGCCTGCGGCACTACGGGCTGCTGGAGCGGGTGAAGCCGTGGGTGCTCAAGTCGGGCACGGACCTCTCCGACCCGGAGGTGCTGGCGGAGGCGCCCATCCTCCCGGCCTTCCCCTCGGCGCGGCTGCAGGACATGTGGGAATTGCAGGACGCGGCGATGAGCGCCCTGCACCGGGTGCGCAGCCCCACGCTCGTCGCGGTGGCCGAGCAGGACCATGTGGTGGACCCCGAGGGAGGCCAGGTACTGGCACGCGGCCTCACCGCCTCGCCCCAGGTGCGCTTCATCTCGCTGACGACCGGCTTCCACATCATCCCGCGCGACAAGGGCGGGCCGCTGCTCGCCTCCGAGGTGGGAAGCTTCTTCGACCGGATACGCGGGGTGGTCGCCCCGTCCGGCGACCCGAAGCTCAGCCCTCCGCGTCCAGCGGCAGGGTGACCGTGAAGGTGGAGCCCTCCCCGAGCCGGCTCTCCACCGAGATGGTCCCGCCGTGGACCTGGACGATCTCCCGCGCGATGTAGAGCCCCAACCCCAGGCCACTGGCCTCGTTGGCGCTGATGGCCCGCTCGAAGCGCTCGAATATACGGGCGCGGTCCTCCTCCCGAATCCCGCCCCCCTGGTCCTTCACCGACAGCCGGGCCCGCTCCCCATCGGATGACACCTCGACATGGACCGGCCTGCCCGCGCCGTACTTGAGCGCGTTGGACAGGAGGTTGATCACCACCTGCTCCAGCCGGCCCCGGTCCCACAAGCCCTTCACCTGAGAACCCGGGGCGATGTCGAGCCGCATGCCCGCGCGCGCGAACTCCCCCGACATGCGGTCCACCACGTCCGCCACGAGCTCCCACAGCTCCACGTTCTCCAGGTGGAGCGTCAGCTTGTGGGCATGGATGCGGGAGACGTCGAGCAGGTCGGACACCAGCCGCGACAGACGGCGCAGCTGCCGGTCCGTGCTGTCGATGACCCCCATCATCTTCTGGGGCGAGAAGGACGACAGGTCTCCCCGTCCCAGGGTGCGCGTCAGGGACTGGATGTGCAGCTTGAGAGACGTGAGTGGCGTGTTGAGCTCGTGGCTGGCCACGGAGAGGAAATCGTCGCGGGCCTGAACGGCTCGCTCCAGCTTGCGCTCGGCGGAGCGGAAACGCTGGAGCTGTTGGATCATCCACTCCACGCGCTGCTCGGTGGAGCCCTGGCCCAGCACCATGGCGGGCGACTCGTAATAGAGATTGGGGCACACCTGATGGCCGAGAATGGCGACAGGGTGCGTGCGGAGCACGTCGCGGATGATGTCCGCGCTGAAGCGCTTGCGGCTGTACTGGCAGATGGCCGACGCGTGGCTTCCCGGGAAGAAGTTGCTCAGGAGCGCCTCGTATTCGATGAGCCGGTCACACCCGCACTCGTGGCCCAGGGCCCACGTCATCTCGCCCGTCACCCTGAAGCCCGTGCGGCCCGCCGCGAGCGCCTGCCGGGCCGTCTGCTCCAGGAAGGAGATCATCGCCGTCGGGTCGAACGCACCAGAGCACAGATAGGCCTCGCGCTTGGTGGCGAAGATCAGCTGGCCCGAGCTCAGATGCGCGTCGACATCCACCCCGCGGGCGATGAAGGCCTGCCGGACTTCATCGAGGCTCCGGTCGTCGATGACGTACAGGCACGCCTCGTTACGAGCCAGCCCCTGGGCCATGTAGGGGACCACCGCGTCCCATTGCTCCGTGGCGTTCTCGTACACCAGGCACAGGTGGTCGCCGGGGCCCATGCGCTGAAGCTCTTGCTGGATGTCCATCTGCGCGCGTCTTCCTCTACTCCTCCGGGCGAAGGAGCAGGTACAAGTAGTTGGGGGACGTCCGAGACAATACAAAAAGCCAGGGCATTCCAGTCCGCAAGGGACGTGACCACACCCAAGAGAGTACGCCTCCCTGCTTGCTCTACTCCTGTCCAGGGGAAGCCCTCATTTCGAGGTCCCTTCTCCCATCCAGGACCGCGAGCACCAGCACACGAGCCGTTCCCACGCGGGAGATGATGCGCCAGGGACGGACGATGAGCTCACGCGCGACTTCCGCCCAATCGACCGCGAAGCGCCTTGCCACGCCTACTTCTCCCGATCGAGCCGCCGCGCACGCGCGCACACCCCGGTCTGGGGTGTCGTCCGGCCGGGCTGGAGCATCAGCGACGCATCCCGAAGGGCCTCATCGGTGGCCACGTCCAGGACGACCGCCTGCGCCTCCCGCAGCAACCATGGAAGGCAGGCTGGCGAGGACCTGTCCTGCACACGGAACGTGCACGGGACGCGTGCATCGATTAGGCACTGCCCCGCATGCCCCCCGCCCAGCCCGTTGTCGAGCTCCACGACGTCTCCAAGTCCTACGCCGAGGGCGATGCCGTTCGAGAGGTGCTCTCCAACGTCCGGCTCACCCTGCACGCGGGCGAGTTCGTCGTGCTGCTCGGCCGCAGCGGCTCGGGGAAGTCCACGCTTCTCAACCTCATCAGTGGCATCGACCTGCCCACGCGAGGCAGGGTCCGCATCGACGGCCGCGAGCTCGTCACCCTGAGCGAGCACGAGCGCACCCTGCTGCGCCGCGAGCGCATCGGCTTCATCTTCCAGGCCTTCAACCTGCTGCCCACCCTCACGGTGGAGGAGAACGTCCGCCTGCCGCTGGAGCTCACCGGGCGCGAGGGCCCCGAGTCGCGCGGACGCGTGCGCGAGCTGCTCGACACGGTGGGCCTGGGCAACCGGGCCACGAGCTTCCCGGATCGGCTCTCCGGTGGTGAGCAGCAACGGGTCGCGGTGGCCCGCGCGCTCGCCCACGCCCCGCCCCTGCTGCTGGCCGACGAGCCCACCGGAAACCTCGATGAGCAGACGGGACGCAAGGTGTTGGACCTGCTCGAGGGCCTCACGCGCAAGGAGAAGGCCTGCGCGCTCATCGTCACCCATGACCCGGGCCTCGTCTCGCGCGCGGACCGCGTGCTGAAGATGGAGGCGGGCCAGCTCGTCGAGCAGGGGGCCCGCGCGTGAAACAGCGCCTCCTTGTCCGCGCCAGCCTGCGCCACCTGGGCAGCCACCCGTGGCTCACCGCCCTGTCCCTGCTCGGCATCGCGCTCGGGGTGGCGGTGGTGGTGTCCATCGACCTGGCCAACGCGAGCGCCATGCGCGCCTTCGAGCGCTCCACGGATACGGTGGCGGGCCGCGCCACCCATCAGCTCGTCGGTGGGCCCGCGGGGCTGCCGGAGTCCGTGTACCGCGACCTGCGCCTGCTCCCCGACGCGCCCGCTTCCGCCCCCGTGGTGGAAGGCTACGTGCGCGCGAGGAGCGGGGATCTGCGCACCCTCACCGTCCTGGGTGTGGACCCGTTCGCCGAAGCCCCCTTCCGCTCCTACGTGCCGCGAGGCGGAGGCACGGTGGACATGGGCACCTTCCTCACCCGGCCCGGCGCCGCCATCCTCACGCGGCGGACGGCCCAGGCGCTCGGGGTGGACGCCGGAGACGCCCTGGCGGTGGGCGTGGAGGGCGTGACGAAGCAGCTCCTCGTGGTGGCGCTGCTCCAGCCCGAGGACGAGGGCAGCGCCCGGGCGATGGAGGGCCTGGTGCTCACCGACATCTCCACCGCGCAGGAGCTGCTCGGCCAGGTGGGGCGCCTCTCGCGCATCGACCTGAAGCTGCCGGGTGGTGAGGCCGGCGAGTCCCAACTGGAGCGCCTGCGCCCGCTGCTGCCCGAGGGCGCCGAGGTGGTGCGGCCCCGGGCGCGCGGCAACGCGGTGGAGCAGATGACCCGGGCGTTCCGCACCAACCTCACCGCGCTGTCGCTGCTGGCGCTCGTGGTGGGCACGTTCCTCATCTACAACACGATGACCTTCTCGGTGGTGCAGCGGCGCGAGCAGCTCGGACGGCTGCGCGCGGTGGGCATCACCCGGCGGGAGCTGTTCGCGCTGGTGCTCGGCGAGGCGGCGGTGCTGGGGATGGTGGGCACGCTGGCGGGGTTGCTCCTGGGCGTGCTCATGGGGCGCGGGCTGGTGGAGCTCGTCACCCGGACGCTCAACGACCTGTACCTCGTGGTGAGCGTGCGGGGCCTCTCGCTGGAGAGCCTCACGCTGATGAAGGGCGTGCTGCTGGGCCTGGGCGCCACGCTCGCCGCCGCGCTGCTGCCCGCGTGGGAGGCCGCGCGCTCGGCTCCCGCGGTGACGCTGCGCCGCTCCACGCTGGAGGACACGTCGCGAGGGAGGGCTCCACGGCTCGCGCTGCTGGGGCTGCTCGTGCTCGCGCTGGGCGTGGGGCTGCTGTCCCTGCCCTCCCCCGAGCTGCTCCCCGCCTACGGTGGCCTCTTCTCGGTGCTGCTGGGCTCGGCGCTGCTGGTGCCCTGGTTGACGGCGCTGCTGGCGGGCGTGGCGGCGGGTCCGCTGGGACGGCCCTTCGGACTGCTGGGGCGCATGGCGGCGCGAGGCGTGACGGCGAGCCTCAGCCGGACCGCCGTGGCCCTCGCGGCGTTGATGGTGGCGGTGGCCACCACGGTGGGCGTGGGACTGATGGTGACGAGCTTCCGCGGCACCGTGGCCGCCTGGCTGGAGTCCTCGCTGCAGGCGGATGTCTACGTGTCCCCGCCCTCGCTCGTCACCCGGCGCGGGGGAGCCACCTTCACGCCAGGGCTCGCCGAGCAGGTGCGCGCCACGCCCGGAGTGGCCAGCAGCAGCACCCTGCGAACGGTGCAGGTGCGCGTGGACGGCGTGCCCACGGACGTGCGCGCGGTGGACTTCGGCGAAACCCCGGTGCGCCCCTACCGCTTCAAGGAGGGCAACCCGGAGCGCGTATGGAAGGAACTGGAGGCACCGGACGCCGTCCTCGTCTCCGAGCCCCTCGCCTTCCACCGCCGCCTGGGCGTGGGCGGCACGGTGGAGCTCGCGACGGACAAGGGCCCCCGTCGCTTCCGCGTGGTGGGCGTGTACTTCGACTATGGCTCCGACACGGGCACGGTGCTGATGTTGCGTGACACGTACCTGCGCCACTTCGATGACCCTCGGGTGAGTGGCGTGGCCCTCTACGCCGCTCCCGGGCAGGACGTGGATGAATTGGTGGCCCGGGTGCGCGAGCGCGCCGGCGACGTGCAGGCGCTCGACATCCGCTCCAACCGCGCGCTGCGCGAGACATCCCTGGAGGTGTTCGACCGCACCTTCACCATCACCCACGTGCTGCGGCTGCTCGCGGTGGGCGTGGCCTTCATCGGTGTGCTGAGCGCGCTCATGGCGCTCCAGCTCGAGCGGGCCCGGGAGCTCGCCGTCCTGCGCGCCACGGGACTCACGCCGCGCCAGCTCTGGGGGCTCGTGTCCCTCCAGACGGGGCTGCTGGGCCTGCTGGCGGGGCTCTTCTCCCTGCCGCTCGGCGTGGCGCTCGCGTACGTGCTGGTGCACGTCATCAACCAGCGCTCCTTCGGGTGGACGCTGCAACTGCTGGTGTCGGGAGACGTGCTCACCCAGGCCCTGGTGCTGGCGCTGTCGGCCGCGGCGCTCGCGGGCCTGTACCCGTCCTGGAAGATGTCGCGCGCCAACCCCGCGATGGCGCTGAGGGAGGAGTAGGGACATGCGCGGACGCGGACTCGTCATCGGCGTGGCGGTGGTGCTCGCGGGCCTCGCGGCCGGAGCGGCCTATGTCACGCGCGAGGCGGCACCTCCCTCGAAGCGAGAGCCAACGCTGAAGGTGGCGGACGCGCTCGGAGACAGGGGCGGCACGGAGGGCTACGAGCGGGCGCTCTCACCCCGGGAGTTCCGCTTCCCCGAGGACCACGGCCCGCACCCGGGCTTCCGCAACGAGTGGTGGTACTGGACGGGCAACCTCTCCACGGCGGACGGGCGGGACTTCGGCTACCAGCTCACCCTCTTCCGCGGCGCGTTGGCCCCCGGTGAGGAGTCGCGTGCGTCCGCCTGGGGCGCGCGGCGGGTGTTCATGGGGCACCTGGCGATCTCCGACATCGGCGGCGGGCGCATCCACGCCTTCGAGCGCTTCAGCCGCGACGCGCTGGGACTGTCGGGCGCGCGGGCCGAGCCCTTCCGGGTGTGGCTGGAGGACTGGAGCGCGGAGGCGGTGGGCGCCGGAGCCCTGCCCATGCGGCTCACCGCGCGAGCCGGGGACGTGGCGCTGTCGCTGGTGCTGGAGGAGGGCAAGCCACCGGTGCTCCAGGGAGACCGGGGCCTCAGCCAGAAGGGGCCCGAGCCGGGCGACGCGTCCTACTACTACTCGCTCACGCGGATGCCCACGCGCGGGCAGGTGACGGTGGCGGGCCGCGCCTACGAGGTGACGGGCCAGAGCTGGATGGATCGCGAGTGGAGCACGCGCGCGCTCGGGAAGGACCAGGTGGGCTGGGACTGGTTCTCGCTCCAGCTCTCGGATGGCGGCGAGCTCATGTACTACCAACTGCGCCATCGCGACGGCACGGTGGACCCGCTCAGCGCGGGCACTCTCGTCCCCGCCCGGGGCGAGCCGGTACACCTCTCGCGCGAGGACGTGCGGCTGGAGGTGCTGGACACCTGGACGAGCCCGAGCAGCGGCGCGACATACCCGGCCCGCTGGCGGCTCGCGGTGCCCTCACACGCGCTGACGCTGGAGCTCACCCCCGCCCTGGCCAACCAGGAACTTCCCTTGACTGTGCATTACTGGGAAGGCGCGGTGCGGCTGTCGGGCTCGCACGAGGGCCGGCCGTTGGACGGCCGTGGCTATGTAGAGTTGACTGGTTACGGTGATGCACCGCCACGCGGGCGCTGAGAGCGGCTTCTCCCTGTAGACTCGCGCGGACGGAGGCAGCCCATGGCGAAGCCGCGCGATTGGAGCATCGGGACACATCACGCCTGGTTCGAGCCCCCCGACGAGCTGTGGATGAAGGTCCGAGGCACGACCACGCTCGAGGACGCCATCCGCATCCTCGAGCTCTACCGCGAGCTCGGAAGCCAGCGGCCCCTCTTCGTGGTGACGGACCTCTCGGAGGCCACCTCCGTGGACCTCATGGCCCGGGACCACGTCTCCTGGAACTTGAGAATGGAGTGGTTCCGGGGCTCCATCTACATCGGCGCGGGCCTGATGCAGCGGGCCGTGGCCAACAGCATGACCTTCCTCCACTCCGTCGTGGGCCAGCCCGTCATCACCCAGCACTTCGTCACCACGGAGGACGAGGCACGCGCGCTCATCGCCCACGAGCGCTCCCTGTTGGACAGAAGCCCCTGAAACCCGGGCAGCTCCGCTATCCATCCCCCACCGCATCGGTAGGATGATCGCGAACTTCACGGGGGACACATGGCCAACGACCGCGAGTGGAAGCTCGGGATGCACACGGCTCATTTCGAGGAGCCGGACATTCTGTGGGTCAAGATTCAGGGAGAGACCAGCCTGCAGGATGCCATCTCGCTGACGGCGCTCTACGGAGAGATAGGCAACAAACAGCCCTTCTTCGTGGTGACGGACCTGACGGAGGCCACCTCCGTGGAGGCCGAGGCGCGCAGCCACGTCTCGCAGAACACCAATCCCTCGTGGTTCCTCGGCTCCGTCTACATCGGCGCGGGCTTCGTCCAGAAGGCCGTGGCCAAGAGCCTCGCCTTCGTGCACTCCATGACCGGCCGGCTCACCTTCGACCTCCACTTCGTCTCCACGGAAGAAGAGGCGCGAGCCCTCATCGACCGTGAGCGGGCCCAGCGCAGCACGCGCGTCGCCTGAGTAAGCTCCCTCATCATGACGCCACCTCGCGAATGGAAGATCGGGACCCATGAGGTCCGCTTCGAGCCTCCAAACACCCTCAGCGTGAAGATCCGGGGAGACATCCGGGTCGACGAAGCGGGGCAGCTCATCGACCTCTGCGCGGAGCTGGGTGACCGGGAGCCCTTCTATCTGATCGCCGACATGTCGGAGATTGGCGCCATCCCCTCGGAAGCCCGAGGCTTCGCCGCCAGGAAGATCCGCCCGGAGTGGTACCGGGGCGTCATCTACGTGGGAGCGGGCTTCGTGGCGAAGGCCGCGGTCAAGAGCCTCTCCGTGGTGTTCTACCTGGCCGGCAAATACACCGCCGATGTCGAGTTCGTCGCCACGCCGGAGGAAGCGCCCGCCGCCCTCGCGCGACAGCGGGCCAAACACAACGCCCGGGTGGCCCCTGGAAACATGAGCTGACTCGCGGCCCCCTCCCCTCTCCCTTCGGGAGAGGGAGCATCCACCCTGACGGGAATCAGAGCATGAACACCTGCTCGGCTGGCGCGTCGTGCGCCGACAACGGACGCGTGTTGTAGGCGAGCGATTCCGCCAGCCGCGCGGGCTTCTCGGTGCACGGAGTCGTCATCAGCCGGATGAACGCGTCGTGCTCCAGCCGGAGGCGTGGATTGGTGAGGCGCTCGTGGCCGATGGTGCTGAACGTGCGCCCACCGTAGTCATGGGCGGGGAACACGAGCGTGTCTCCCGGCAGCGACAAGAGCCGCTGGAGGCTGTGGTACTCGGCCTCGGCATCACCCGTGGGCAGGTCCGTCCGGCCCGTGGCGCCGATGAGCAGCGTGTCCCCGGAGAGCACCCGGTCCTCCATCACCAGCACCATCGCGTCCGCGGTGTGCCCCGGGCTCGCCCAGACGTCGAGGCGCACGTTGCCCACCGCCACGACATCCCCCTCGCTCAACAGCCGCTGCACCGTGCCCGCCGGAGCCCCCGCGTGCACCGCGCCCGTCATCCGGGCCAGCTCGCGGCCTCCGGACAGGTGGTCCGCATGCGTGTGCGTGTCCACCACCATGGCCAGCCGGAGTTGGTCCTTCCCCAGCCGCTGCATGTAGCCCGGCACGAGCTCCAACACCGGATCCACGATGAGCGCCTCGCGCGTCCGCGGGCAGGCGATGAGGTACGTGCGACAGCTCGCCCCTCCATTCAGCTCCTCGAAGATGAACCCCTTCATCTCTCGACCTCCCTCTCCCGGGTGCTCCGCCCCGACCGCGACGCGAAGCAAGGTAGGCACTGCCCACGGATGGCACGGTCGACTGCCAACCCATTCCCGTGCGGACGCTCAACAGTCGACGCTCCAGGCCCGCCGGGAAGGCGGGCGGCCAGGCCCTGGCTCCCGCGCAGGCTGTTCCCGACCGTGTCCACTCCCAGTTTGGAATCACACGTTCCGCGAGGATGGACCTCGCGAGCGATTCCCCACAGGAGCGACACCATGGGTCCCCTCATGAAGACGGTCGGCGGAATGTTCCTCGGCAAGTACCTCAACCAGCGCCAGCGCCAGCGCCAGCGCCGTGGTGCCTGGTCCCGGGGTCGTGCGTACAAGCGTACGCGGGCGGGAGGAATCCTCGGCACCTTCCTCGGTCGGTTGGGGCTCGGCAGCATGGCGTTCCTCGCCGCGCGCCAGTTCATGGCCCGCCAGCGCCACGCCTGACGGAGGACCGGCCTCCCCCCTCCCCGGGAGAGGGATTCTCGTGGAGGGAGATTTTCGTGGGGAGAGATTCTCGAGGAGAGAGACTCTCGCGAGTGGATGGGTACCCCTGACATGACGAGGCCGGGACCGCACCTTCCGCCGCTGATGACGCACCTGCTTCCTGGTCCGTTCAGTCCCACGGGATTTTGACCATGGAATCCGCCCAGGAAGGAGTCTGATTCAGCGCCTCCTGAAATTCGTGAGGAGCTTTGCCAGACAGCGTGTACAACTGTTTGACCTTGAGAGACTTTCGCCCCGAGCGATTCGGCTGTACGGGCGATCCCGTAGGGGTTTCCTTTGCAACAGAACCCGTCCATCATCAAGACGCCCTCCGAGAAACCCGACAAGGAAGGCCTCGTGAAGGCCCTCTCGCAGGACGAGCTCGCCGCATTCATCTCCGTGCCCTATGCGGTCATCAAGGCGGGCCGAGGAGTCACCCCCGCCTCCTTCTCCTTCGCCATCACGCTTCGCCTGGGCATCTTTCACGTCCCCACTGTTCGCCTTGGAGTGGTGGACCTGTCCGCCATCGAGTGGACGCCCGCGGTGCGGCTTTATACCTTGCTCAACATGGAGCGCCTGGGGTTGAAGCCAGACAGCCAGGGAGCTCCGCCCTCGGGCTACTACCTCTTCGCTGGAGGCCTCCCCATTGAGTTCCACGAGGGGAAGAGCGACTCCACCAAGGACGAGGAAGCTCGAAAGATGAGCCTGTGGTTGGGCCTCTTCGGCCACCTCGCCCAGAGCAACGAGTTCAACCGGATCAGCAAGCAGATTGGAAAGTGGCCCGTTGGCGAACGGGTCTCGGAGGCTTTCGCCAAGACCATCCTGAAGCATGCGAAGTCTTCCGCGGGTGCGCCTGGAGCGCCACCACCCTCCCCGGGTTCCTCGGAAGAACCGGTGCGTCGTCGTGCTTATGACACCCTCCGGCTCTCCCCCTCGGCGAGCACGGCGGAGGTCATCGCCGCACACGAGCGCCTCCTGCGAGAGCTCTCCCTGAATCAGCTCTCTCGAGAGGAGCATCTGCGGCAGGCCGCGAGGCTGAAGGCGGCGCGGGACTTCATTCTGAACCCTCACGGCGAAGATATCGCCGAACAGTAGGGCGCGAGGCGGCCTTGATGGCCTGCCTTTCCTTCGACGCAATCACTCCCAGGAAGTCGCCGTCGCGAAGGAACTCGGAGGCGGAGAGGGCGATGACCCCGAGTGCGGCACGCGCGACCCATGAGGGCCGCCCCGAGGCCACGCACCGGCACCCGACCGTGCACGCTCGGGAGCCGGGAGGCACTACTCCGAACGCTTCTGGATCTGCGCGCTGAGCTCCGGCCGGTGATTCAGGGTCTGGAACACGACGCAGTAGCGCTCGGTGAGCTTCAGGAGTTGATCGATCTTCTCCTGGGGCGCATCGGTGTCGAGCTCGAAGGAGAGACGGATGGCCCGGAAGCCGACCGGCGCGGTCTTGTCGACGCCGAGCGTGCCCCGGAAGTCGAGGTCGCCCTCGGCCCGAACGACGCCCTTGCGCAGGGGAATCTCCAGGGCGGTCGAGACGGCCTTGAGGGTCACGCCGGCACAGGCCACCAGGGCCTCGAGCAGCATGTCGCCCGAGCACAGCTCGAGCCCCGAGCCGCCCGTGGCCGGATGCAGCCCGGCGACCGCGAGCGCCCGGCCCGTCTCCACCTTGCAGGCGATGGACTGGTCATCCAGCGAGCCCTGCGCCTTCAGGGTGACCACCGCGGACTGGGGGTCGGTGCGGTACTTGTCCTTGATCGGCGCCTGGAGGGCGCGAAGCGCGGTCGAATCCATGGTCGGACTCCTCGGAGAGCTACCGAATGAGAAGAGGGAGGAAGGCTCAGCGGCCCGTGGTGGGGGCCGCCATCGCCAGGTGCGCGTGCAGGGTATCGGTGCGCACGTAGAGGAACTGCGCGTCGCCGAAGGCCAGGCCATCCCCGTCGAACAGCTGCTGCTCCTGGTCCCCCAGGGCGATGGCGTTGACGAAGGTGCCGTTCATCGAGCCCGCGTCGCGCACGTAGCAGCTGTCATCCGCCGCGTTCCAGCGGAGGAGCGCGTGGAACTTGGAGACGGACGGGTCGTGAATCACCAGGGAGCTCGTCTCCAACCGGCCCACGGCGAACACCTCGCCGTCCGTCTTCGGCTTGAGGAAGAGCACCTGCAGGTACTCGAAGCCCTGCAGCATCGCCATGAGCCGGTCCGCCAGGCGCGAGCGGTGGGCCATGAACACCGTGCGCGCGCTGCCCATCTGCTGGGCCACCCGCTGGAAGACGGGCGAGGGGGGCTGCTGGATGAGCGCGACCGGGCCGTGCTCGGACTGGAACGTCCTCACATCCACCTGGGGCAGCGCTCTCAATTCCTTCACCGAAGGCATGGCGCGCAGGCTAGGCGCGCACGTCGCGCGTGCCAAGGGCCATGGCTCGGGTATGGTGCGCCCGCACACCACCCAGGCAGCCTGAGGAGGCTTCATCCATGGCGAAGGCGAAGTACGTGCTGGCAGTGGACCAGGGCACCACCGGAACCCACGTCTCCATTCTCGATGACAAACTCCGGGTGGTGGGCAGCGCCTACCGCGAGTTCACCCAGCACTTCCCCAAGCCCTCCTGGGTGGAGCACGACCTGGAGGAAATCTGGGCCACCGTCGAGCAGTGCATCCGCCGCGCCCTGAAGGACGCCGACCTGGAGGGCAAGGACATCTCCGCGGTGGGCATCACCAACCAGCGTGAGACGACCGGCCTGTGGACGCGCGGGGACGGCAAGCCCCTGGGCCACGCCATCGTGTGGCAGGACCGGCGTACCTCGGAGCACTGCGCGAAGCTGCGCGAGCAGGGGGAGGAGCCCCGGGTCCGTCAGACGACGGGCCTGGTGTTGGACCCGTACTTCTCGGGCACCAAGCTCTCCTGGATGTTGGAGCACGTGAAGGGGGCCCGGAAGCGCGCCGAGAAGGGCGACGCGTGCTTCGGCACCATCGACACCTGGCTGGTCTACAAGATGACAGGGGGCCAGGCGCACGTCACGGATGTCTCCAACGCCAGCCGCACCCTGCTGATGGACGTGAGCAAGCTCCAGTGGGACGAGAGCATGCGCGACCTCTTCGGCGTGCCGGCCGCGTGCCTGCCGGAAATTCGCGGCTCGGCCGAGGTCTACGGCACCACGAAGGGCATGCGCGGCCTGCCGGACGGCATCCCCATCAGCGGCATGGCGGGGGACCAGCAGTCGGCCCTCTTCGGGCAGGCGTGCTTCACTCCCGGCGAATCCAAGTGCACCTACGGCACTGGCGCCTTCCTGCTGATGAACACGGGCGACGCGCCGGTGTTCTCGAAGGCGGGCCTGCTCACCACGGTGGCCTGGCGCATCGGGGACAAGACGTCGTACGCGCTGGAGGGTAGCTCCTTCATCGCGGGTGCCGCGGTGCAGTGGCTGCGCGATGGCCTGAAGGTCATCAAGAAGGCCTCGGACGTGGAGCCGCTCGCCGCCAGCGTGAAGGAGAGTGGGGACGTGGTGTTCGTCCCGGCGCTCGCGGGCCTGGGTGCGCCGCACTGGCGTCCCGAGGCACGCGGCCTCTTCGCCGGCATCGACCGCTCCACCACGGTGGCCCACCTGGCGCGCGCGGCGCTCGAGGGCGTGGCGATGCAGATTCACGACCTCGCCGAGGCCATGCGGCGAGACAGCGGCCGGGAGATTCCCTCCTTCAAGGTGGATGGAGGCGCGTCGGCCAACAACCTGATGATGCAGTTCCAGGCGGACGTGCTCGGCACCGAGGTGGTGCGCCCGCAGAACCTGCAGACGACCAGCCTGGGGGCCGCCTTCCTGGCGGGCCTGGGAGCGGGCGTGTGGAAGGACACGGACGCCATCCGCAGCGCCTGGAAGGTGGGCAAGGTCTTCAAGCCGAAGATGAAGCCCGAGGCACGTGAACGGTACCTGACCAAGTGGCGGCGCGCGGTGGAGCGCGCCTGAGACAGCCGCCCCTCATTCGCGATAGGAGGAAGATCCGATGGCCCACGACCGCACGCAGTTGACCCCCGAGGCCCTGAAGCAGTTCCTCGCCGAGCACCCCGAGTGGAAGCACGAGGGCGGGATGATCCGCCGCACCTATGAGGCGCCGAGCTTCCTCGCGGGCATCGACTTCGTGAGCCAGGTGGCGAAGGCGGCCGAGGCCGCGGACCACCACCCGGACATCGACATCCGCTGGCGCAAGGTGACGCTGGCGCTCGTGACGCACGACGCGGGCGGGCTCACCTGGCGCGACACGAAGCTGGCGTCCGAGGCGGACACGCTGTTCGCCCAGGTGGTGAAGCAGGGCTGATGCGGGCAGCGCTCTTCGCCGCCGCGTGGGTGCTGCTGACGGCTGGGGTGGCGGGGGCACAGGACGAGGTGCCCGACGCCACCCGGCCGGAGCGGCTGTACCTCAACTCGGGCCTGCTGATGGGCTCCTCACGCGTGGTGGGGCTGGGCGGCGCCTACGTGGGAATCGCCGAGGGCGTGGCCGGCTTCACCAACAGCCTGGCCGCGCTCGCCCAACGCTCGCCGGGGTTGGACAAGGACTGGGACGTGGGCGTCACCCTGTCCTGGTTGGACCTTCCGCTGGCGAAGGCCAAGGGCAAGGACCTGGACAACGACGGCCTGGCCGACGACGCCCCGACGACGCTGCAGCTGCTGGGCGCGGTCATGCTGCAGTACCGCAACTTCGGCCTCGGCTTCTCGCTGCGCAACTACCAGGTCGGCTACTGCAACACGGTCCTCTGCGACACGAACGATCTCATCCGCGTGTCGCTCATCCAGTCGGCACTGGCCGGCGCGATAGCGCTGGGGCGCGACGACTTCATCCTGGGCTTCGGCATCTACAGCGCGCAGGCCGTCTTCAGCCACAAGCCGGAGGGCGACTGGCGCTACGGGGACACGGGCATCGCGCTGGACATGCTGTACCGGCCTCACGGACGGCCGTACCGGGTCGGCGTATCGGTGAGGCCCGAGGTGGTGGGCGCCTGGCGGCGGAGCACGGGGCAGGTGCCCTTCCTCGCGGGGCGGCAGCTCTACTCGGCGGTGGTATCGCCCGCGGTGCTGTCCCTGGGCGCGAGCTGGCGGCTGGGCGAGGGGGCCGAGCACTACAACCGGCTGTCCCCCGCGGCGCGCCGGCAGATTCTGGAGGGAAAGCACTTCGCGGAGCTGCCCGTCGAGGACGACCCGAAGGCCCTGGCGGGCCGGTGGCTCATCAGCGCGCAGGCGGACTTCATCTCGCGGGTGGAGAACGCGGTGTCGGTGCACTCGTTCACGGCGCTCACCGAGCCGAAGAAGGTGGGCGCGTCGGCGATGCTTCAGCCGCGCCTGGGCGTGGAGCACGAGACGTGGCCGGGGCGGCTGCGTACGCGGCTGGGGGCCTTCATCGAGCCCTCGCCCTTCGCCGGTCACCTGCCCAGGCCCCACCTGACGGGAGGCTTCGAGCTGTTCCTCTTCCGCTACTGGGATGACTGGGCGCTCACGGCGTCCTTCGATGCGTCGCGGCGCTACTCCAATTTCGGCGTCTCGGTGGGATTCTGGCGCTAGGAGCGGGATTCAGCCGCGGCGCCCTGGCCGGCGTCTCGCCGCCTGACGTCCCCCAGGCAGAGGCCGGACCACGGCCTCCAGGTGCGCGGAGCGGAGCGGTCTCGCCGCCTGGGTGCCCACCTCACTTCCATCCTCGGGAAGGGGGCGGTCTTCTTCACGCCGCTGTGCCGGTGTGCTGAGCAGGCGGGAGTCCGGCTGCCAGTCGAACAGGAGGATGGCGATCAGCACCATCACCACCACCGTGCGCCGAAAGGAAGGGGAGTCCTGGAGGAGCAGCTGCGGGTTCATTTGAATCTCCAACAGCCAGACCTCGCGCTTTCAGCCCGCCTGCTTCAGGAACGTCGCCAGCTTCTCGTAGGCCACCGCCAGCGCGGGAATCGGCGCACTCTCGTTCGCCTGGTGCGCCTGCGCCGTCTCTCCCGGCCCGAAGTTCACCGCGTCCACGCCGAGCTCCGAGAAGCGCGCCACGTCCGTCCACGCCTGCTTCGAGGCCGCCGGTAGCCCCGTCAGCTTCATCAACTGCTGGAACAGCGGGTTGTCCGCGCACACCCTGCCGCTCGGCGCCAGGTCCGTGAACTCCACCTCCGCCGCGTCTCCCACCAGCTCGCGCACGTCCTCCTGCGCCCGAGCCACCGTCTTCCCCGGCGCGAACCGGTAGTTCAGGTTCAGCTCGAAGGCCTCCGGTATCACGTTGCGCGCACGCCCTCCCGAGGCCTTGGTGATGTTCATCACCTCATAGAAGGTGAACGCATCCTGCACCACCTCGCGTCGGGGAAGCGCCAGCAGCCGCGCCAGCAGCGGCCCCGCCTTGTGGATGGCGTTCTCCCCCTGCCAGGGCCTCGCCGAGTGCGCGCTCCGGCCCTTGAACTTCAACGTCACGTGCAGGCTGCCCACGCACCCCACCTGCACCACGCCGTCCGTCGGCTCCATCGCGATGCCGAACTTCACCCGCTTGAGCTCCGGACGCGTCTCGAACAGGGGCCCCAGCCCGCTCTCCAGGTACGGGCCCTCCTCCCGCTCGTAGAGCACCACCACCAGGTTCACCGGCAGCTCCGCGCGCGGCAGGTCCTCCGCCAGCGCCATCATCACCGCCAGCCCGCCCTTCATGTCCGAGGAGCCCAGTCCGAAGACGCGCTCGCCTTCGATGCGCGGCTCCCGGTCATGGGGGTGCGCCGGCACCGTGTCCAGGTGCCCCACCAGCGCCACCGTGGGCCGCGCATCCTGCAGGCTCCCCAGCACCAGCGAGTGCCCCAGCCGGAACACCTCGCGCGGTGGGAAGTGCGCGTGCGCCCAGCGCTCCACGTGGTCGGCGATGGCGCGCTCCTCACCGATGGGACTGGGGATACGGCACAGGGCCAGCGTGGATTGCGCGAGACGGTTGGCGAGATCGCTCATGAAATCGTTCTACCAGCCCTTCAGGACATTGTTGCCACCGTGTGGGCGTGGTTGAGCGGTCCATGGCCCCGGCCGAAGCCGGGCGCGCTCCTGAGCGCCTCCCGCACATAGGCATGGGCGCGGGCGACCGCCTCGTACAGAGGGAGTCGCTGCGCAAGCCCCGTCGCGATGGCCGAGGCCAGCGTGCACCCCGTGCCGTGAGTGGAGGTGGTATGGATGCGCGGGCCGCAGAACTCCTGGCGGCCCTCATGCGTCAACAAGAGGTCGCGCACCTCCTCTCCCTCGATGTGCCCCCCCTTCAGCAGCACGGCCCGTGCACCCAGCCTCAGGAGTCGTTCCGCCGCTTGATCCTGCTCGGAACGGGTCCGAATCCGCATGCGGACCAGCACTTCGGCCTCCGTCGCGTTGGGCGTGATGAGGGTGGCGCGCGGTAGCAGGATTTCAATCAACGCCCCTTCGGCCCCGGTCCCCAGAAGCTTCGTGTCCCCCTTGGCCACCATGACGGGATCCACGACGAGCGGGACCTCTGGAGCGTGCGTGTCGAGCTCTTCGCGCACGGCGGAGATCACCTCCGCATTGCTCAGCATGCCGGTCTTCAGCGCGTCTGCCCCGATGTCCTTCAGCGTCAGGGAGATCTGCTGACGGATGAACGCAACCGGCACTTCATGGACGGCATGAATACCACGGGTGTCCTGGGCCGTCAGGGCAACGATCGCCGTCGCCGCGTAGCCGTTGAGCGCCGTCACCGTCTTGATGTCGGCCTGTATGCCCGCGCCGCCGCCCGAATCGGAGCCGGCGATGATCAGCACGCGTCCCTTCATGTTCCGCCCATCCTCTGTCCAACCCGTGGCGAGCTCATCTCACCACATTGATGAATGCGTCAGCGCTCTTCAGGGAGCCCTTCAGACGGCCTTCCCTCTGCAACCAGGCGGAGATCTCCTCCCAGGTCTTCGCATCCTGGGCACCAAACCTGACGCCTTCCTCCTCCATCCAGGGGAGCAACATCCGTAACGCCTGCTCTTCTATCTCCGCATCGAGTGGGAAGCTGCTGCTCTGCTTCTCCAGCAGGAGCTTCAAGGCCGCGGCCTGATTCGCCTTGGCCCATGCGTAGCCCTTCGCCATGGCCCGGAGCATGGCCTCCACCGTCGCGGCATCCTGGCTGGCGGTCTGCTTGCCGGTGATCAAGACCAGCTCATAGTAGTTGGGTACACCGAACTCGGTGGGAGCGAAGTAGCGGACCTTGACGCCCTTCTTCTCGAAGAGGGGTTTCTCGTGGTTGACGAATGCCCCCGTGACAGCCTGTACACGCTGAGTGGTAACGGCCGGAAGCAGATCCCACGAGACATCGGTCATCACCACCTTCTTGGGGTCCCCGCCCGCCGCCCTGACCATGGAGCTCACCAGGCTGATGCTCAGAGGGGTGCTGGGGTAGCCCACCTGCTTGCCCTCGAGCTCCTTCGGACTCTGGATTCCCGAGCTCTCCGGTACCATGATCCCATTGAGCGGCCTCCGGACGATGGCGCCCACGGAGACGATGGGGATTCCCTCCTCCTGGGCCAGCAGCACATCCGGGGCGTAATAAAGGGCAAACGTCTCACTGCCCGCGCCCACCAGCTTGATTCCATCCGTCGGGTTGTCGGCGGGCATCTTGATGTTCACATCGAGCCCCTCGGCCGAGAAGAAGCCCTGCTGGTCCGCGGCCAGAATGGGGATGTGGACGGCATTCGGGTACCAGTCGAGCACCACGGAAACCTTCTTCAACGTCCTGCCCTGGCCCTGAGGCCCCGCGGGGGGAGGGCTCCCCTTCTTGTCGGTACAACCCACCATCAGGAGCAGGAACAGACAGCTCATCGCCAATGCGCGCAGCATGTGAAACTCCTTCCTGGGTCAGGTGCGATCCTGGTGGCGGTAGGCCATGAGCCTACGCTCTCCCCAGGCCACGAGGATGAACAACAGGACTCCCATGATGGCCAGGATGAGCACGGATGCGAACAACTCGGGAGTCTTCAAGGAACTGCTTGCCCTCCGCCCGAAGATGCCCAGCCCCGCCTGACCCCCCAGCCATTCACCAATGACGGCACCAATCACACTGATGGTCGCGGCCTGCTTCAGTCCGGTGAAGAAGTGGGGCAAGGCGCTCGGTGCTTCCACCATGCGCAGAATCCGCCAGCGGTCCGCTCCGGACGCATGCATCCAGGCGAGGAGATCCCTGTCCGCCGAGCGCAATCCATCCGCCGTGTTCACCGCAACGGGAAAGAAGGTGATCAACACGACGACCGCCACCTTCTGGGTGAAGGAGTAACCGAACCAGAAGAGAAAGAGCGGCGACAGCGCGATGACGGGGATCGTTTGAGAGGCCACGATCACCGGGTAGACGACTCGATTCACCACCGGAGAGAGGTGCATGGCCGCGGCCATGGCCACCCCCAGGACGATGCTGATGATCAACCCCACGAGCGTCTCCGCCAGGGTGATGGGCAGATGCTCCAGCAGCAGGGCCTCCCTCCATGTCCAGAACGCCGAGGCGATCTGCGAGGGCGCGGGCAGGATGAAGGCGGGTATACCGCCCAGGCCACAGAGCAACTCCCAGGCGAGGATGAAACCCGTGAACAGGCCGATGAAGGAACCGTAACGCCTCAACACATGCCTACCTCTCGAAGGATGGCGGCCCGCCGCTCCATGACGATGGGGTCGGAGATCATCGCGTAGCTCCGTGGACGGGGCAGTCCCACGGGGATCTCCACGCCTGTTCCCTTCAACACGTAGACCCGGTCCGAGAGAAGCGCCGCTTCCTCGGCATCATGCGTCACGAAGAGCACCGACTTGCCGAGCTCCTGCCACAGCCCGAGCAACCACGCCTGCATCTGGGCCCGGGTGAGCGCGTCCAAGGCACCAAACGGCTCATCGAGCAGGAGGATCGAGTGGCCTCCCAATACGGTCCGCAGGAAGGCGACACGCTGTCGCATGCCGCCCGAGAGTTGGTGTGGATACCGGTCTTCCGCTCCGCTCAGCCCGAACGTGGCCCACAGTCCACGGGCCCGCTCCCGCGCCTCGCGAGGACCCACCCCCTGCACCTCGAGCCCCGCCGCGGCATTCTCCAGGGCGGTCCGCCACGGCATCAGACAGTCACGCTGGGGCATGTAGCCGATCCGGCCGGGCGCGGGAGGAGCGCCCATGACCCGCACAGTCCCGGAACCCGGCGCGAGGAGGCCCGTGAGCAATTTGAGAATCGTGCTCTTCCCCGACCCGCTCGAGCCCACCAGGGAGACGAACTCGCCCGCCTGGACGCGCAGGGAGAAGGCCTCGAGCACGGGTTCGGCACCGTAGCGGAAATGGACCTGGTCCAGGAGCAGGTGGGGCTCATCCATGGTCGTCACTCCCGTCTGACGGCTCGAGCGGCCGGCACGTTCATCCGGTCCAGCACCCGGCGAAAGGCCAGATTGGCCTGCTCGAGAACCTCCCGCTCGTCGATCATCGTGAACTCCCGCTCCTTGTAGACCACACGGCCATCGATGATGACGGTCTCGACGCAACTCCCGTTCGCGGCGAAGACGAGGTGGGAGTAGACATGATCCTTGTTGCCCGGCATCAGGGGGGTGAACATCTGGTTCTGGGTGTTGATGATGACGACGTCCGCCTTCTTCCCGGGTGACAGCTCGCCAGCATCGATCCCCAATCCCTTCGCGCCGTTGCGGGTGGCCATGCGAAGGACATCCGGCGCCTGCTGCAGGCTCGCATCCACCCTCGCGGCACGGTGGATGAGCGATGCGAACTTCATCACCTCGAACATGTCACGACTGTTGTTGCATTCGGCGGCATCATGGCCCAGCCCCACGTTGATGCCAGCGGCGAGCATCTCTGGCAGACGTGCGATTCCATTCCCCAGCTTCGCATTGGAGCTCGGATTGTGCGAGATGTGGGTGCGAGTCTCTCGCATGAGCGCGATCTCGGTGTCCGACAACCAGACGCAGTGGGCCGCGACACAGTCCGGCCCCAGAACGCCGCAGTCGTAGGCGACCTCGGTCGGCCGGCGGCCGAACTTCTGTTTGGAGCTCTCCACCTCACCCAGCGATTCGTTCAGGTGGATGTGGATGCCCGTGCCGAGCTGGTTGGCGAGGGCCCTCGCATCACGCAGGAGCTGCTCGGAGGCGAGTGGCAACCACTCGATGCCGACGACGACCTTGATCCGCCCATTGGCCGCTCCATGCTTCGCCTTGAACGCGCGCTCATTGTCCGCCAGCGTGTCGAGCTCGTGCTCATCCGTGGCAACGTCGTTGGCGAGGACCGCGCGGATGCCAATCTTCTCCGCGGCATCCGCGAGCGATTCGAGCTGGCGGTACATGTCATTCACGGCCGTCACGCCACACTTGATCGACTCACTGTAGCTCGCGAGCGCGGCCCAGTACGCGGCCTCGGGGTCCAGCGCGCGGATGATGGGATACCAGCACGTCTGCAGGTACTCCCACAGCGGCAGGTGGTCGCTATACCCCTTCCCCAAGGCGGTGTGATAGTGAAAGTCGACGAGACCGGGCATCACAATCCTCCCATTCGCATCGATGACCCGGGCGCCGTCTGTTGAAACGGGGGCATTCCCTACCTGGGAGATCCGATCTCCCTCGATGACGACCGTCCCGCCAAAGTGGACATCCCCCGCATCATTCATGGTCACGACGATTCCATTTCGAATGATGGTACGCTCGCTCATCTCGAGTTCCTTTGTCCCGATTTTCATCACGAAGAGGCGTTGTGCGAATTCTGCTCTGCAACGACGATGGGTTCCAGGCCGAAGGACTGCGGACGCTGGCTTCCGAACTGGCCACGCGCGGACACGACGTCACGATTGTCGCGCCGAACGCGGAGCGCAGTGGCCAGTCGCATGCCATGACATTCTTCGAGCCGCTGATGGTCCGGCGCATCGCGCATCAGCTCTATGCCGTCCATGGCACTCCGGCGGACAGTGCTTTCATCGGCCTGCGGGGAGTGCTCGGGAGCAATCCGCCCGACCTGTTCATCGCCGGCATCAACCATGGTTTGAACGTGGGCATCGATGTCAACTATAGCGGCACCATCGGTGCGGCGACCGAGGCCGCGCTCCTCGGCTTCCGGGCCATTGCTGTCTCGATGGATGTCGATCCCTTCAAGGGCAGGCCCGACGAACGCTCCAGCGCCTTCCAGCGAACCGCCCGGCTCACGGCGGAGCTGCTCGAGCACCTGCACCTGCTCGACTGGGCTCCACAGGAGCTGCTCAGCCTCAATCACCCGGGTCACGAGCCCAGAGGAGTCGTCGCCGCCAGTTGCCGTCCCGACTGCATCTACGTTCCCCATCTGGAGCACCTCGCCTCACGGATGCACTCCCGGGAGGATCTGCAGGTCTACGTCATTGGTGGCACCACACGGGCCCCCCCTCGGGCAGGAGAGCACGACGTCGCGGCGCTCCAGGCGGGCTATGCAACGCTGTCCTTCCTCCAGACCCACCAGGGCAACACCTCGGGTACGAACCGGTTGCAACCCCTCCTGGAAAAGCTACCCGGCCCGTGAAGCCGCCTAGAGCCCCAGGCGCTCCAGCGCGGTTCGCAACGGGGGGATGAGGTCCTCTCCGGGCTTGTAGTAGATGCTCGTCACGTTCGTGACGGTGTGGAGACCCCGAACGAGGAAGGCGTATTCCCTTCCCTCCTCCAACAGGAGGATGACGGGCTTGCGCATCGCGGAGGCCCAACCCAGTTCCACGTGCGTGCCAGGTGAGGGCGGAGCACCTGGGAAGGCCACGAACGCATCCGAGGATTGGATTTCCTCGAAGTCGAGCCGGGTGCAGTCCTCGGGCTTCAAGAACTCGCGCCCCCAGGCCTCGCGGCGGTGGGCGTTGAAGACGCGCAAGCCCCGCTGCTCGAAGAAGTTGATGAGGCTCTGGAAGCGTGCCTGGTCCGCCGCCCGCATCTCTCCCGTTTCGGCGGAGACGAGGGACTTGAAGGGACCACCCAGGAAGACGGAGCGTTGAGAAGGAGTCGTCATTTGATGGCTCGGAAGATGACAAAGGGAGGAGTCGTTCTCTCGTTCTGCCATTTGTCGACACCGGCTGCGCCAAATGGCTGGAGCTCTTGCGGCGAGAAGCTGGAGAGCGTGGGCTCGAAGATCTCCACGTTCTGGAAGCCGGCGTCCCGCAGCGCGTTCAGGTACATCTTCTTCGGCCAGTGGGTATCCCGCAGGACGAGCTCCTGGCCACCCGGTACGCGCAGCAACACCTCACGTGGCTCGCCATACCCGTACTTCCGACCCGGCTCTCCGTTGCGGAAGGTGGAGAATTGAACCCCCGTGGTGTCCGGGTTGGTATCCAGGATGGCGTAGGCCGCCCCTGGCTTCAGGGCGCGGTAGACCTCGCGGATGATGTTGCGGATGCGGTCCTCGGAGGGGATGTTGATGAAGACGTAACAGGTCATCGCGCCGTCGACGCTCGCGTCCCCGACCCGACCGGCGAGCGTATCGTCGATCTGGAGGTACTCCACCAGAGGGTGCGGGCGCCTGATCCGCGCGATCTCCAGCATGGGCCCCGAGTTGTCGACGGCGAGCACCCGCTTGCCGAAGGTCTTCGCCACCCGCTCCGAGACCTTGCCGGGACCACAGCCGTAGTCCAGCAGGACCATGGGGTCCGGGCGTTCGAGCCGCAATACCTTGAAGATCGTGCTGTAGCCCAGAACCTGCTCGGGCAGGTCATCGTAGTCGTCGAACCCCTTGCAGACAGCCGGATCGCTCCAGGATGTACTCAAGATTTCTCACCTTTGGACGAGAGGAGTGGGCTCCAGCGGGTCACGACCATCCGCTGGTAGAGTGGAAGCAAACAGTCGAGGAATCTCGGGTCGATACGCCCCTCATGGTGGATCTGCCGGTAGACCTCGAGGAGCGCGAGAACCTGTTGCCAGTAGGAGGGCAATCCGGTCTGCGCCAGGCTGGCGCTGGTGAACCGGTGGCGGCCGTGCCGCAGTTCCTGCTCGTAGCGCAGCACACTGCGCACGAACGCCCAGTTGTCTCCCTCCGGCATCGCCGGCATCGTCCGCGAGACTTCGGCTGCCGGTGGCGCCGCGGACAACAGCCGTTCCACGGCGGGGATGTCGGGCTCGTAGATGTGGAACGAGCCGACATAGTGGAAGTACGACCCCAGCTTCAGGCCCAGCTGGCTGGCCATCATCTCCTGCAGGAAGGTGAAGGAAAAGACGTCACTCACCATGCCGCGGTAGGCGTCGTTGGCTCGCATGTAGGCGGCCGCATGGAGCCGCCCCTCACGCGCGAAGAACTGCAGACCCAGGGTACACGACACATCGATGTTGTCCTGGATGAGCGACTCGTGGGCATCGTATATCTGGAGCACGGCCCGTTTGGTGCTCGGGTCCTCCTTCAACAATTCCACCGCGCGCTCCCACTGGTTGATGGCCGCGGCCCCGAAGTGGAAGAGCTTCACGCCGTAGGCGGTCCCCGTCAGCGTCCTGCCATCCATGGAGTATTTGCGGATGCTCGGCGCGTAGTAGCTGATCTGCTCCAGGTCGGCCTGGCCAGAGAGGTACCAGAGAGCCTCGGCGAAATTGAAGATGATGTTCGTCTTCCTCTCCGGCGAGCAGGAGAGGCGTGCCAGGGGGTTGATGAGCTCGAAGCAGAACCCGAGGTTCTCACGGCTCGCGAACCCACGCGGCGCCACGCGGAATTGGGGGGATTCGTAGATCCAGCGAAGACCGTGAAGATAGGCCCCATCGAAGGTGTTGAATCTCAGCATTGTCGAAGCACCCTCCTCTCCACGGACGCTCACGTGTCACTGGTTATCGACGTCAGGATGTCGTCGCGCATCTGCTGGCGGATGTTCAACAGGCCGGAGTTGGGGAAGGGCGCGCCCTGCCGCGTCTCCATGTCCAGGGTGGGGTAGAACGGATCGGCCTGGACCTTTGGCGCGCTGTAGGCGTCGAGCGTCGCGGGAAGGAGATAGCGCGGTACGCGCGAGCCTTCGGGGGCATCCTCGCTCATCAGGAGCCATTCAAAGGTGCTCGCCCGGCTCATGTAATCGACGAACGACAGCGCCGCCTCCGCACACCTGTACGTGCAACGAACGCTCAGGAAGTACGCGTCGGTGAACAGGATGGGATGGGACCCCTCCGCCAGGGGAGCGGATGAAATCTTGAGACTGGAAGCATCCTGCCCCGCCGGCAGGTTCTTGAGGATGACGTGCAGGCGCTCCGAATAACCCAGGGTGGCATCGACCTGACCTGTCGCGAAGAGGATGGCGGGCAGATCGAAGTTCTCCTCGAGCGCATACGTCCCGTCGATGCAGGGGTTGCTCCCGGAGGACTCGCAGCTCTGCACGAAGTCCCGCATCGACTGGAGCGCGGCCTGGTCATAGCTCGCCGTGGTGACGGCGGAGGCGACGTTGGCCCCGCCATTGCGGTCCGCCCAGGCATCGAGGTACAGCGCGGGCAGGTTCCAACTGCCGAGCATGTTCGTGGCCATGTCGGGCACGGGCGAATTGATGGCCGTCAACGCTTGTCGCAGAGCACTCTCGGTCCGAGCCTGACGCACGGACTCGTCACGAGAGATGATGAAGTGCCCGCAGAGCCAGTGGGGAATACCGTAGGTCGACTGCTGCTGACGGGAAGCAGCCAGCCCCGCCGGATGGAAATTGACGTTCCGGGGCAGCCGCGGCCAGGGGCGGACCGCGTTCTGCGCCACCAACTCACCCAGGATGACGGTGTCCGTCTCGATGACATCGTATCCGCACTCCCCTTCGCCCTTCAGGGAGCGTGCGAGGGCCTCTGGATCATAGAAGTCATCCGAGAAACAGCTCGGATTGACGACCAGATCAATATCCGGATGCTCCTGCTCGAACTCGGCTTCGATGCGCGCCGCCATGGCCTTGAACTGATCTCCAGCGGCATCGGGAATATATGGATAGAGCGGAACCCTGAGCCGGGTCTTCGCCTGACCCGGGCCAGGACAGCCCAACAGGAAGATCAGGACCACGCCAGAGATGAAGCCCCATTTCATTGTCATCTTCATAAAGTGGCACCAAAAACATTCCATGCTACCGAAGCAGACAGCGCATGGCGGCAACATCTGTCTGTTCTGAAGACAGCCGGACCGGGAGACCGAGGGGAAAGCGCAGGTGGGCGTAAGAGTTGGAACGAACTGAACGGGACATCACGTGCGGCGTTTGCCTGTAACATACACGATGCACAACCCGCAGCCCTGGAAATGTCACACTTTCAGGAATTATTCCCAAGCGCAGGAGCGGCGTTCTGGGAGAGATGGCACCAGGAACGTGATTTTTCGACAGGAATGGCAATGTAAGTGCTTTCACATATACGTCAGACAGCCTCTCACCGGGGCTGTGTGAGCTGAGCTGGCGCCCCAGGCCGAGTCGCTGCCGGCCCACTTCCGCGGCCCGTGCCTCGACAACCGCGGGTTCGGAGCAGGTCAGTCTCCCGATGGGGAACTGAGCGTCGAGCGCATGGTGGAGGACCTGCTCGCGCGGATGGACGCACAGGGCAGGCGGAGCGCGCGCGTGGTGGGCATTCGTTGGCGCGACTCGCGGAGCTGTTGGACCACGCTCGCGGCGGGCAATCCCGGGTGCCCGCTCCGTCGAGCGCTCCGACGGCTCCCACGCGTCACAGTGCACCTGAACGGCGCGGGAGCCTCCTGACCGCGGGGCCTACACCGGCACGGCGAAGTCGCGCAGCGCCGCGTTGAGGCTCGTCTTCTTGTCCGTGCTCTCCTTGCGCTGCCCGATGATGAGCGCGCACGGCACCATGTAGCGGCCCGCGGGGAACTGCTTCTCCTTCATCCCCGGAATCACCACGCTGCGCGCCGGCACCCGTCCCTTGTAGACCTTCTCCTCGGGGCCCGTCACATCGATGATGGGCGTGGACGCCGTCAGCACCACGTTCGCGCCCAGCACCGCCTCCTCCTCCACCACCACGCCCTCCACCACGATGCAGCGGCTGCCGATGAAGGCCCTGTCCTCGATGATGACCGGCGAGGCCGTGGGTGGCTCCAGCACTCCGCCCAGACCCACGCCACCCGACAGGTGCACGTCGCGGCCCACCTGCGCGCAGCTACCCACCGTGGCCCACGTGTCCACCATCGTCCCCGCCCCCACCCGCGCGCCGATGTTCACGTAGCCGGGCATCACCACCGCCCCACGCTCGACGAACGCCCCGTAGCGAACCACTCCCGGCGGCACCACCCGCACGCCCGCCGCCTCCAGCCCCTTCTTCAATGGAATCTTGTCGAAGAACTCGAAGGGCTCCACCTCCATCACCTTCATGTCGGAGATGGCGAAGAACAGGAGGATGGCCTCCTTCACCCAGGCATTCACCTTCCAGCCCTCGGGCCCCTTCTCCGCGACCCGCACCTCGCCCGAGTCCAGCAGCGCCAGCGTCTCGCGCACCGCCGCCACGTACTCCGCTTCCTTCAGCTTCGCCCGGTCCGCGAATGCCGCGGACACCTTCTGGGAAAGACTTTCAATGGAGGACATGGCCGCTCCTTCAAGCACGAAACGCCGCCCGGCGCACCATCCTCATGCGGACACGTGCCGCGCCGCCTCCAGTTTCGTGGCGGGGGGCTCCGCCAACGGATAGGTGGCCGTGACGAGCTCCGCGTGCTTCCGGCCCGCCTCGGGCTCCAGGACCTCGCGCTTCCGCCCCGCCACGTGCACGCCCTTGCCCGTCACCCGCGCCACTCGGGCCAGGGGCACCGCCCATAACTTGCGCGAGAAGCGCCGGCGCACGAACAGCACCGTCTCCCCGACGCAGTCCACCCGCCCCAGCACCTTCCCGTCCTGGTCCAACACCTTCATCCAGTGCTGGATGGACTTCCGTTCGAAAGGGGACTCCAACCACTCCACGGCCATGGCCTCACCTCCACTCGCACAAGGTGGGGCCCGGGCCTTCCTCTGGGGAGAATGGGCGCCGGGAGCCAGGCCCCCGGCCGCCCGCCTGTCCGGGGGTTACGAACCGGGCGGGTTGGAGGAGCCGCCCACGGCCTTGGACACCGCCTCCAGGATTTGCTGCTCGGTGGGGAAGGCGAGCGACTCCTTCTTCACCACCGGCCTGCCGTCCACTTCCACGATGAAGCTGCCGGACGGACCGACCTTCAACTCCGCATCCAGGTTCAGCTCCTTCTTCAGCACGGCCGCCGCACGGGCGGCCCGAGGCTTGTAGCCTCAAGCATTGCAGAACAGGATGGTGATACGAGCGGCCATGAGAGGCCTCCTGCGTGATGGGGCGCGGGGTTGCGCCTCCAGTGAGAAGGATAGCCGTCCCGCCCTCCGAGGTGAGGGGAGCCGAGAGGAGCGCCCTGCCTGCTCGGCTCTTGAATCCATGGACCGCATTCTAGGAAGTTCCGCTCCCCCATGGCTCCCCTCCACCCGAACCTCGCCGCCGCCTACGACCCCGAGCACTTCCGCCGCCTCGGACACCAGCTGGTGGACCAGCTCGCCGACCACCTCACCCGCACCACCCGCCGCGAGGGACCCGTGCTGCCCTGGGCGCCGCCCGCCACCCACGTCGAGCGCTACCCCGCGAGCTTCCCCGAGGAGCCCTCCGGAAACCTTCCCGCGCTCCTCTCACGCGTCATCACCGACTCGCACCACCTGCACCACCCGCACTACGTGGGCCACCAGGTGTCCGCGCCCCTGCCCCTGGCAGCCCTCTGCGACCTCGCCTCCTCGCTCCTCAACAACGGCATGGCCGTCTACGAGATGGGGCCCGTCTCCACCGCCATGGAGCACAACGTGCTGCGCTGGATGGCCGGGGTGCTCGGCCTGCCCGAGGGCGCGGGCGGCGTCCTCACCTCGGGAGGCTCCGCCGGCAACCTCACCGCCCTGCTCGCCGCGCGTCAGGCGAAGGCCGGTTTCGACGCGTGGAACGGCGGCCCCACCGCCGGCCCGCCGCTCACCGTGCTCGTCCCCGAGACGACCCACTACTGCGTCGCCCGCTCCACCAAGGTGATGGGCTGGGGCGCCGAGGGCGTCACCCCCGTCCCCGTGGACACGCGCTACCGGCTGCGCCCCGAGGCCCTGGAGGAGTCGCTCGCCGCGGCCCGGCGTGCCGGCCGCCGCCCCATCGCCGTGGTGGCCAGTGCCGGCTCCACCGCCACGGGCGCCTTCGATCCGCTCGAGGCCGTGGCCGACTTCTGCGCGAAGCACGACCTCTGGTTCCACGTGGATGGGGCCCACGGCGCCTCGGCCGCGCTCAGCCCCCGCTACCGACACCAGGTGAAGGGAATCGAACGCGCCGACTCGGTGGTGTGGGACGCGCACAAGATGATGATGATGCCGGCGCTCATCACCGCCGTGCTCTTCCGCGATGGCAGCCGCTCCTTCGAGGCCTTCGCCCAGGAGGCCTCCTACCTCTTCACGGGCCAGGACACGCGGCGCTGGAGCGACGTGGCGCTGCGCACCCTCGAGTGCACCAAGGAGATGATGGCCCTCAAGCTGTACGCCAGCCTGAGCGTGCTGGGCACGAAGCTCTTCGCGGACGCCGTCACCGAGAGCTTCGACCTGACCCGCCGCTTCGCCGAGCGCATCCAGTCCTCCGGGGACTTCGAGCTGGCCGTCCCCCCCGACTGCAACATCGTCTGCTTCCGGCACACGCCGAGGGGGCTGCCCGCCTCGGAGCTCGACGCGCTCCAGGTGCGCCTGCGCGAGTCGCTCGTCACGAGCGGCGACTTCTACCTGGTGCAGACGACGCTCGGCGGGCGCGTGTGGCTGCGCACCACCCTCATCAACCCGCTCACCACGGACAAGGACCTGGACGCTCTGCTGGAGGCCCTGCGCCGGGCGGCTTGAGCCCGGCGGGAATCCATCCCAGCGACCCCACCGAAGAGTCGCGCGAGGGGCGGAAATCGGGTAGAGCCCCCCTCGCCATGCTCGTCTCCGTCGTCATCCCCGTCTACAACGAGATCTCCACCCTCGCCGAAATCCTCCGCCGCGTCACCGCCGTGGACTTCCCCAAGGAGCTCGTCATCGTGGACGACTGCTCCCGGGACGGCAGCCGCGAGTTCCTCCAGCGCCTGGCCAACGAGGGCCTCTCCGTCATCGGCGGCACCCCGCAGAACCGCAACGAGCTGCGCGTCCTCTTCCAGGAGAAGAACCAGGGCAAGGGCGCGGCCCTGCGGCGCGGTTTCGCCGAGTCCTCCGGGGACATCGTCATCATCCAGGACGCGGACCTCGAGTACGACCCGCGCGAAATCCCCCGCGTCATCCAGCCCATCGTCGATGGCGACGCGGACGTCGTCTTCGGCAGCCGCTTCACCGGCACGCCCCGGCGCGTCCTCTACTTCTGGCACTCGGTGATGAACCAGTTCCTCACCATGCTCTCCAACATGACGAGCAACCTCAACCTCACCGACATGGAGACCTGCTACAAGGCCTTCCGCGCCGAGGTCATCCGGTCGGTGAACATCGAGGAGGACCGCTTCGGCATCGAGCCGGAGCTCACCGCCAAGGTGGCTCGCGGCGGCTGGCGCGTCTTCGAGGTGCCCATCAGCTACCACGGGCGCACCTACGAGGAGGGCAAGAAGATCGGCTGGAAGGACGGCGTCCGGGCCCTCTACGCCATCGGCAAGTACGCCATCAAACGCTGAGGCCCCCGCCCGGGTTGTCCGGCGGCCAACACCCTCGGACCCCAGGCGGACCCCTCCGGTCCAGCGGCTGCGCCCCCGCTCCCCCTTCCAGGTGCTCTTTTCGAGAAGGGTTCCTACTTTCAGGGTGTGCTACCGAGATTCCTCCTCTATGGGTGTGCGGGCTGGGTGCTGGAGGTGTGTTTCACCGGCATGAGTGCCGCCCTCTTCGAGAGGGACCGGCATGGCACGGCGAAGACGTACCTCTGGATGCACCCCATCTACGGTGCCACGGCGCTGGGGATGGAGCTGCTCCATGACCGGCTGCGGTTCCTGCCCCGGCCCGTGCGGGCGCTCGCCTACACCGCCGTCATCTTCGGCGCCGAGTTCACCACGGGATGGTTGCTGCGCAAGGCGCTCGGCCGCTGCCCGTGGGACTACGAGAAGCGCGGCTGGAGCGTGAAGGGGCTCATCCGCCTGGACTACGCCCCCTTCTGGTACGCGGCCGGCCTGCTCTTCGAGCCCGTGCGCGAGGCGCTCCTGCGCATCACCAGCGAGGCCCTGCGCCAGACGCCCTAATACCGCGAGGCGGTGGAAAATGGCGCCGTGGCCGTGCCCCGGCACCTCTCCCCCGTCTCCACCGAGCAGGAGGCCGGGGAAGCGGCGGACACCTTCCTCCTCGCCGGGGAGAGCGACCTGCCCCCCGTCCATTGAGGGGAGGCGGGGATGCATCCACCCCTCCTGTGGTGAAAACCCCTCACCCCGGACCATCTCTCAGAGGGAGGAATGGGGAGCGGAGCGAGAGGACGGGGGGCCCACCGGGTTGGACGCTCTCCGGCCGGGCCCACCACTTGACAGTTGGCTTTTCTTCCTGCATCGGCCCCTGCGTAGTAGGTTGGCGCGCGGTCCCTTTTGGTGCAGGGAAATGACGCCGCACCTCTGAAAGTTTCCGCCCCCGTATGTTCGACTGGCTCCACACCCTCTTCTCGCGTGACCTCGCCATCGACCTGGGCACGGCCAACACGCTCATCTACATCCGCGGTCAGGGCATCGTCTCCAACGAGCCCTCCGTGGTGGCCGTCCAACAGGACGCGCGCGGCGGCAAGAAGGTGCTCGCCGTGGGCAAGGAGGCCAAGGAGATGCTCGGCCGCACGCCGGGCAACATCGTGGCCATCCGCCCCATGAAGGACGGCGTCATCGCCGACTTCGAGATCACCGCGGCGATGCTCCGCTACTTCATCCAGACGGCGCACAACCGCAAGTCGCTCGTCAGCCCGCGCATCGTCATCGGCATCCCCTCGGGCATCACCGAGGTGGAGCGCCGCGCCGTGCGCGAGGCCGCCGCCAACGCCGGAGCCCGTGAGGTCTACCTCATCGAGCAGCCCATGGCCGCGGCCATTGGAGCCGGTCTGCCCGTCACCGAGCCCAGCGGCAACATGATCGTCGACATCGGCGGTGGCACCTCCGACGTCGCCGTCATCAGCCTCGCCGGCATCGTGTTCGCCAAGAGCGTGCGCATCGGCGGCGACAAGCTGGACGAGGCGATCATCCAGTACGTCAAGCGCAAGTACAACCTGCTCATCGGCGAGCGCACGGCCGAGCTCATCAAGATGGGCATCGGCACGGCGTACCCCACCGAGGAGGTCATGACCATGGAGATCAAGGGTCGCGACCTGGTGGCCGGTGTGCCGCGCACGCTCACGGTGAGCAGCGACGAGGTGCGCGACGCCCTCGCCGAGCCCGTCAACGGCATCGTCGAGGCGGTGAAGCTCACGCTCGAGCGCACGCCGCCGGAGCTGGCCGGAGACATCGCCGACCGCGGCATCGTGCTGGCCGGTGGTGGCGCGCTGCTGAAGAACCTGGACACGCTGCTGCGCGAGGAGACGGGCCTGCCGGTGTTCCTCGCCGAGGATCCGCTGTCCGCCGTGGTGATGGGCGCGGGCAAGGCGCTGGAGACGCTCGACATCCTCCGCCAGGTCTGCCAGCCGGGCTGAGCCCGTGCATCCTTCCCTCTCCCCTCGGGAGAGGGAAGGGAAGCTAGGCGCGCAAGGCATCCAGGATCGACAGCCTCGAGGCCCGTAGCGCGGGCAGCATGCCTCCCAGCACCCCCATCAATGTCCCGAAGACGAGCGCCGCCACCACGATGCCCGGTGTCGGTGTGAAGCCGAAGCGCACCTCGGCGAACGTCTGGAAGTTGAGCGTCCTTATTTCCATCCACCGCGTGGCCAGCGCCCCCAGCGCGCCCAGCACCCCTCCGGCCGCCCCCAGCACCGCGGACTCGATGAGGATGCTCGCCAGCACGCTGCGCCGCCGGTAGCCCACCGCCCGCAGCATCCCCAGCTCGCCCAGGCGCGCCGCCACCTGCGCGTACATGGTGATCATCGCCCCCAGCACCGCGCCCACGCTGAAGATGAAGGACACGAAGAGCCCCAGCACCCGGATGAACGTGGCCAGCCACGTGGCCTGCTCCGCCCAGTACTCGGGCTCCGATTTCGCATCCAGCGTGAAGCGCGGCTCCTCCTCCACCTGTTGGATGAAGGTGTCGCGCGCCTGCTCCGAGCCCGTCCGCACCACGATGGAGCTGAGCCCCGGCCGATCGAACGCGGGCCCCAGCCGGTTGGCGTCCACCCACAGCTCGGACTCGTAGGCCCCTCCCGCGGCGGTGAACACACCCACCACCGGCCAGCGCTCCTCGGCGAACACCAGTTCCCCGCCCAGGTACGCCCCCGGCGAGCGGCCCACCAGGGCCTCGCCCAATGCAATCTCGTTCGTACCCGGCCGTGGCTCCCGGCCGGCGATGAGCCGCACCGTGGGCCGGATGGCGAAGCTCTCCGGGCCAATCCCCCGTGCGTTGATGTTCGACTCGTTGCCGTCGCCTCGCGGCAGCAGCACGGGCACGATCAGCTCTCCGGCCACCAGCGGCTCCCCCTCGGGAGAGGAGGCCACCTGCGGCGCACTGCCCAGGGCGCGCAGCGCGTCGCGCTCCACGTTGCTCATCAACTCGCTGGTGGAGCCCTCGGCCAGGAGGATGACGTTGCGCGGGTCTCCCCCGGAGGCGAGCGCGGACTCGATGCCGTTGGCCAGCATCAGCACGGTGGCGAAGACGAAGACGACGAGCCCCAGGCCCAGCACGGTGAGCCCCGTGGACAGGCGCCGCGCCCAGAGGCTGCGCGTGTTGTAGTAGAGCGGAATCATCGCTCAGGCCACCTTCCTCAACCCCTCGGCCACCGGAATCCGGATGGCCCGTAGCGCGGGGATGGCTCCGGCCAGCAACGCCACGCCCACGGCCGCCAGCGCCCCGAGCACCAGCGTGCTCCCGCGCATGAACTCCGCGGGCAGGCCTCCCATCTGCGAGCCGACGAGCGCGACGAAGCCCCGGATGAGCGGCGGTGCGACGAGCACCCCCAGCCCCGCCGAGGCCAGGCCGATGGCCAACGACTCGAAGAGCACGAGCATCACCACCCGTCCGCTCTTGAAACCCATGGCCCGCAGCGTGGACAGGTCTCGCGTCCGCTCGCGCACGCTCATGGCCAGCGTGTTGCCGATGACCAGCAGGATGATGAGCAGGATGACGGTGGCCACCACCTGCACCGCGGTGATGATGGCCGACAGCATGGAGATGAAGCCCAGCGTGGCCGCGCGCTCGCTCTCCGTGCGCGTGGGGTACGGGCTGTTGGCGAACATGGCGTCCACCGCCGAGGCCACCGCCGCCGAGCGCGAGGGGTCCTCCACGCGAATCATGAAGGCGCCCACCCGGTCCTTGCGGTCCTCCGGCAGCTTCTCGTTGAGGCAGCGGAAGCCGAAGAAGAGCGAACTGGTGTCCAGCGTGCCGGTCCGCACGTCGTAGATGCCCCGCACGGTGAAGCTCCACTCGCCCGGGTAGATGGTGCCCTTGAGCGTTACCCGGTCCCCCGGCTTCCACCCATAGCGCTTCGCCAGGTCCTTGCCGATGAGCGCGCCACAGGGATCCTCCTGGAAGGCCGCCACCTGCTGCGGGGGGACGACGAGCTCATCGAAGACCCGCATGAAGGAGGGCGGATCCACGAAGGCGGAGCCGAAGAAGTCGCGCTGGGACTCGCCATAGCGTCCACCGAAGAAGCCATAGAAGGTGATGTCGTCCACCCCCGGCACGGCGGAGATGCGCGTCTGGTAGGACAGGGGCAGATCCCCCGTGATGGACGCCTTGGCGCGCGTGAAGAGCCGGTCCGCCTGCGCCGACTCGGCGCTCGAATAGAAGAGGTCCACCACGGTGCGCAGGAAGATGAAGGCCATCACCCCCACCCCACCCGCCAGCACCGTGAGCGCCAGCCGCAGGGGGTTGCGCAGCAGGTCCTTCCACACGAGCCGCCCGAACGTCATTGCAGCGCCCCCTTCTCCAGGTGCCGTATCAGGTCGGCCCGCTCGGCGGCGTGCGGGTCGTGCGTCACCATCACGAGCGTCTTGTGCAGCCCCTGGTGCAGCTCCTGGAAGAGGTCCAACACCTGCTCGGCGGACTTGCGATCCAGGTCGCCCGTGGGCTCGTCCGCGATGAGCAGGTCCGGATCCGTGACGATGGCCCGGGCAATGGCCACGCGCTGCTGCTCGCCTCCGGACATCTGCGGGGGACGGTGCTTCATCCGGTGTCCCAGGCCCACCACCTCCAGCGCGGCGGCCACGTGCTCGCGGCGCTCGGCGCGGGAGAGGGGCGAGAGCAGCAGGGGCAACTCCACGTTCTCCGCCGCCGTGAGCACCGGCAGCAGGTTGTACATCTGGAAGACGAAGCCCACGTGCCCCGCGCGCCAGTCCGACAGCTCCTTGTCGCTCATGCGCGCCAGGTCCTGCCCACCCACCTCCACCACGCCCGTCGTGGGCCGGTCCAACCCGGAGATGAGGTTGAGCAGCGTGGACTTGCCCGAGCCGGACGGACCCATGAAGGCCTCGAAGGCCCCCATCGGGATGTCCAGGTCCACCGCCTCCAATACGGGCACGACGATGTCGCCACGCCGGTAGGCCTTCGAGACCCCTCGGAGCCGGATGAAGGAAGACGTCGCGTCCACCGGCGCGGTGCTCATCCCGCCTCCGTCCGCACCTTCACCTTGCGCCCCGGACGCAGGTTGCCCTCGGGCGCCACCACCACCTGCGTCCCCGGCGCCGGCCCCTGGGCGAGCGCCACCTCGTCCCCCACCTTCCGGGCCACCTGCACCGGCTGGCGCTTCACCCGCCCGTCCTGCACCACCCACACCACGGACTGCTCACCGCTCTGTACCACCGCCGCCGCCGGCACCCGCAGCGCCGCGTCATTCTTCTCGAGCGCGTCCGGCGGCAGCTCCTCCTTCAGGAAGGCCACCCGTGAGCCCATGTCCGGCAACACGCCCGGGGGAATCTCCTCGAACGCCACGTTCACGTCCGCCGTGGCCTTGGAGCGGTCGATGGCCGGACGCACCGAGCGCACCTTCGCGCGGAAGGCCTTGTCCGGGTACGCGTCGAGGAAGACGAGCGCGGGCTGTCCCAGCTCGATGCGAGGGAGCTGCTCCTCGCTCACCTCGGCCTCCACCTCGAGCGCGCCCAGGTCCACCAGCTCGACGATGCCGCCGATGTTCTCCTGCTCGAGCGCGGCGGGCGCGAGCACCGCGCCCTCATCGGCCAGCTTGCGCACCACGGTGCCCGAGAAGGGCGCCCGCACCACCGTATGGGACAGCTGCAGCGCCGCGGCCTCCGCCGCCCGCCGGGCCGCCTCGAGCTGGGCGCTCGCGGCCTGCTCCTCGGCGGAGGACGCACGGGCCAGCGCCTGTGCCTCCTCCAGACTCGCCCGGGTAATGACGTTCGCCTTCGCCAGCTGCTCGGCCCGCCTCAGGTCACTGCGCGCCCGTGTCGCCGTGGCTCGCGCGGCGATGAGTCGCTGTTGAGCCGCCCGCAGCTCGGCCCGGGCCCGGGCAACCGCCACCTGCGCATCCCGATCATCCAGGCGGGCGAGCACCTGTCCCTCCTCCACCGCGTCGCCCTCGTCCACCGCCACCTCCACCAGACGTCCCGCCACCTGGGGCGCGATGACGGAGTGGCGGCGCGAGGCCACATAGCCTGCCGCCGTGAGCTCGGTCTGCTGCTCTCCGGGACGGGCCTCGCGGACCTCGGCTACCTGTACGCTGGGGGCACGGCCCAACGTCGCCGCCGCCAGCGCGAGGAGGAGCAGAACAGCGAGTCCGGCCCACAACGGCCATCGGTGTGCGAGCTTCCGCCGGGGATGGACCGAGCGGTCGATCCTGAGCGCGTTCAACTTCTGGGCCTGGGCTTCCGCCATGGGTGCCTCCCCCCGTGCGACATGAGCCCTCAGGAGAAAGTAGGAGGAGGCGCCGGATAAGACCCGGAGCCGAGGCCGCCCGTGCACTCCTCCTCCAGGGAGCACGGCCGTCCCTCCCTCCCTCTGGGAGGAAGCGGCTGGCAGGGGAAGGAGTCCGCTCGCAGTGTTGTCACAAGGGACGTTTCCCGCCAGTGACACATCACACACGTGGAGGAGCGAAGATGATCGACCCCGGAGACATCCACGAGGGCATGACGGTGAGGGACACGGACGGGCGGAAGCTCGGAACGGTGTCGAACGTGGGGGACACCCACTTCGAATTGGGCCAGGGCTCGCCTGCTCGGCGGGACTACATGGTGCACTACCACCGGGTGGCGCGCGTGCAGGGCCGGGAAGTGTTCCTCGCGAGCGCGCCCACCGCGGTGCCTCCCGAGGATTGACCCCGCCGAGCGCGTAGCGGGCTCATGCGGGCTCGAGTGTCGGGTGGTGGCGCGCCCAGAAGAGCAGCACCGCCGCCACGGACGGAGCGAGCACGGCCACCCCCATGACGAGCCAATCCCCCAGCCCTCGCGCACGAGGGACGTTGTAGAGGAGTGCCTCGAGCAGGGTGAGGCACGCGTCTCCAGCGATGATGGAGCCCAGCAGCGTGGCCAGCCCGGTGCGCCAGCGCCGGACGAGCGAGAAGAGCCCCACCGTCAGCCCCACATCGAAGAGGACCCAGCCCCACTGCACCCACGGTGAGGGGAAGCGGTGGGCGTTGGCCGGCAGCGCGAGCAGCACCGTCCAGGGCACCAGCAGCACCGTGACGAGCCACACCAGCAACAGGGGCCGGCGCAGGAGCGTGGCCACCCCGAAGCGCGCCAGGCTCCCCTGGGCGAAGGCCGTCAGGGCGTCGTACACCGGCAGGGGCGAACCGTCGTACCGGGCGGGCCAGGCCAGGTGGATGCGGTCCCACGCATGCGGGCGCAGCCGGGCCTTGAAGGCGCGCAGCCCCTCGAAGTCATAGAGCGGGGTACCGAGCAGCCGAGCGGCGCGCAGCCAGCCCGCCACCTCGCCCGCCAGTGGAGCGAGCCCCAGCGTCAGGTAGCTCCGGCCCTCGGCCGCCGCCGCGCGCATCACCGCGTCCACCAGCAGCTCCGCGGTGCCATTGGGAGCCTTCTTGTCCCGCAGCAGGTGCTGCACGAACCAGCCATTGCGCGCGTACACCGGCACCGCCGACAGGAAGGCCACCACCTCCCCATTGCGCTCGGCCACGAAGGAGCGCCGCTCGTCCGCCCACTCATACGGGGAGAGCTGCACCAGGAAGCCCATGGGCGCCATCCGCCGGGAACGCAGCCAGCGCTCCATCAGCCGATCCACCCCCGCCCGCGTCGGATGCGAGGCGTCCTTCAGCTCGGCCGGGGACAGCTCGCGCACCCTCACCCCCTTGGCCCGCGCGCGGCGCAGCTGCTCGCGCAGGCCCCGGCTCTCGCGCACGCCCTCCTCCCAGCGCCGGGGATCCCAGACGGGCTGCTCGCCAATGGACAACCCCTTCACCGGGGCCGCGTCCAACATGCGCTGCTCGGTGGCGAAGAAGCACAGGCGCCGGCCCGAGGCGGAAGCGTGCGCCTCGAAGCGCTCCGACACCTGGGCGATGCGCTCGTGTGGGGCGATGGGGGCTCCGGCCACCACCCACGCACTCCCCGTGTCCACGTACGCCACGCACGCGTCGTCGCCGTCGAACCAGTACGAATACCCCGGCTCCAGCACCTGGAAGGACGTGGCGTTCCAACCGTAGCGCCTGAGCAGCGCCAGCACCCGCGGGTGCTCCGTGTCGATACCGCCATGCCTGTCGGTAGCCTCCGAGGAGCCCATACAACCGTCCGAATACGTTCCACCGGGCACGTCCGCAAGGCCTCTCCCGGGTCCAGGCCGTCCGTGCCCCGGACGAGCTGGCACGTCCCCCCCCACCCTCACGCCCCGTGCGTGTGACAGCGTGGGCATGGGCGCGGTACACCGGAACCCTCCTCGTCCTCTCAAGGAGTGAGTGGTTGATACCTCGATACACCGTCCCCCGCCTGGGGCGCCTCGCCGCGTCCGGGCTCTTCCTGTGGGCACTCGTCGCCCTCGTCCAGCCGGGCGTGGCCCACGCCTTCAACCATGCCGGCAACGCGCGACTCCTCTCCTCGGACGAGGCCGCCGTCATCAAACACCCCGTGCTCGGCCTGCAGCGCGCGGCCGTGCCCATCGCGCTGGGCTTCGCGGTGGACACCTCCGTCCTCGCGGACGCGGCGCTCGCGGCCAACCTGGGCGTGCGCTGGGGTCTGGAGGCCGGGCCCCACCGCTTCGTCGTCGGCGCGCGCTACACGAAGTTCCTGGGCAATGAAATCCTCGCGGACTTCGTCACCGGCCAGGAGCCGGCGGTGAAGAACTTCGAGATCGACTTCCAGGGGCCCAGCGCCTACGCCCTGTACGGCCTGCAGCTCGGCCGGGTGCTGGTGCAGGCCGAGGTCCGGCACTGGCGCTACCAGACCACGACCACCACGGCGACGGGCGCGGTGGTGCTCAACCTCATCGGCAACTGGTCCATCGTCGGTGAGCTCGGTGTCCGGCTGAAGGAGGGCTACCCCCTGCGCGGCGCGGCCGGCATCCGCTACGCCGGAGAGAACCTCGGCCTGTCGCTCGGCGCCGCCTACGTGGACCTGACCGAGCCCCTGCTGCCCGTCAACGACGGCCGCATCCCCGTCCTCCCCGCCTTCGACCTGTCCTGGACCTTCCAATGAAACGCCACTTCCTCGCCCTGCTCTGCCCGCTGCTGCTCACCGCGTGCTCCGCCGAACTGGCCGTGGACACGCCTCCGCAGTCGGTGGCCATCCCCGTCACGTCTGTCATCAAGCCCGTCTACGTCGAGGTGGCCGTCGACATGCCCGCCGAGACGCAGGAGCTCAACGTCGACGTGAGGGACATCAGCGTCTCCCTCGAGGTGTTCAACCCCTCGAAGGCGCTCACGCTGAAGTCGTCCGCGCGGCTGTCGCTCACGGGCAACGCCACGCCGGACAAGCCCATCGTCTACAGCGACAACAACCCGCCCGAGTACTACGCCACCGCCGAGGAGTTCCTGCCCGAGAGCTCCTACCCGCCCAACACGCGCACGCCGGTGTTCACCGACTCGCCCACGCTCGTGAAGGCCATTGGCAAGAAGCGCATCTGGGTCATCGTCAACAACACGGTGACGCAGGCGGGCATCGGTGACGCGCTGCCGCTGGAGCTCCGGCTGGAGGACATCGTCCTGCACGTCGTCGTCTCCAAGCCCTTCCAGGGGCTGGACGGCGCGCTGGGCCCCAGCGGGCTCTGAGAGAAGTGAGGAAGCCGGGCCCGAGACCCGCCCGGACCCGGCTCCCCGTTGTGACGACACGCGCCACGGGCTTCCCCCCGACATCCGGCCCGCGCAGGGACGTTTTCTAACGCACCGGTCTGACAAGTCCCGGGCGCCCGGGTAGGCTCGGGGGCGGTGCTCCCGCTCACGATTCTCGCCCTCGCCACCGCCTTCCCTGGCGTGCCCTCGCGCGCCGTCACCGACCTCGCGCTCGCCCAGGCCTCCGTGAGCGGAGCGGCCCAGGCGGACCTCGCCCGCGCCCGCGAGCTCTCCGAGGCCCTGCGCTACGAGGAGGCCGTCGTCGAGTACCAGCGCTACCTCGGCCACCCGGACCGTCCCTCCGCCGAGCGCGCCCAGGCCCTGCTGGAGTTCGGCTTCATCCACCTGCTGCTGGACGACCCGGTGAACGCCGAGCAGCGCACCACCGAGGCCCTGGAGCTGGACAGCTGGGTGCGGCCTCCCGCCGACGCGCCCCAGAAGCAGAAGGACCTGGTGGAGCGGGTGCGCGCGGCGCTCGCGGCCCGGCCCAGGCTGGAGGTGCTGCCGCGCGAGAACGCGAGCCGGCCCCAGCTCGTGCGCGCCACCTTGAAGGATCCCCGAGGCAGGGCAAGCGAGGTGCTCCTGCGCCACGCGCCCGCCCCGGGAGGCCCCTACCGCGCCACGCCCATGGTGTGCGAGCAGGACACATGCGAGGGCGAGCTGCCCTCCCCCACCCGCGTGGCCACCTTCACCGCGTGGTACTTCGTCGAGGCGCTCGACGCGCAGGGCAACACGGTGGCGCGGGCGGCCAACCCGCTGGCGCCGCTGCAGCTCTCGGTCATCGAGCGCAAGCCCTGGTACGAGAGCCCGTGGGTCTACGCGGGTGGCGCGGCGCTGGTGGTGGGCGCGGCGTCGGTGTTCTTCATCGCTTCCGACCCGCGGAAGTGAGCGCGAGCGAGCGGTACGCCTTCGACTCGTTGAAGGTGGGGATGTCCGTGGGGCGCTGGCTCCACCAGTTCATCACCAGCGTCACCCGTAGCCGCGAGGTGCCCGGCAGCTTCCCGTCGGGAATCTGGTTGTTCGCATCCAGCACGCCGTGGGTGAGATCTCCGCGGAAGTAGACGAAGCGGTTGGGCTTCGGGGCCGCCAGGTCGAAGTCGTCCGTGTCCGGCGCGAGCGAGGGGTTGTCCTCGCGGGGCGGGGCCTTCGTCACCGCGAGCGCCCCGCCCCGGACGCTGTTCATGAATAGCAGGGAGGTGAAGCGCGGGTGCACGAGCGGACCGCCGCGCAGGGCGAGCTTCTCGTCCCGGTCCTGGTGGAAGTCCACCTGCACGTCCGTGGTGCGCATGCGCGAGAACCACCACTCGACGCCCGCGAGGCCCCGGCGCACCGGCACGCGCGGACGCAGCTCGAGGATGACCTGCTCCACGATGTTGGTGGGCTCGCCGAGCTCGTACCAGAAGGTCGTCTGGTATGTCTGACGCAGGCGCTCGGTGCCCAGCGCGCGGACCTTGCGCCACAGCCGCGAGAAGTCGGCGTCGGGGAGGGCATGGTCGTGGATGTGGACGAGGGGGGCGCGGGGAGGCATGGCGGAGCGGGACTCTACGCCATCCGGGGCGTCAGTAGGCCCAGACGCCGATGAGGTACCCGTGCGTCACCTTGTGGTTGAAGAACAGGACGTAGCCCGCCAGGGGCCAGCGCAACCAGGCCGGCCACGTGGCGAGCCAGTCCCCCAACCAGAACAGCAGGGGGAAGAGCACGGCGCCGAACCGGAAGGCGTTCGCGAAGTCACCCTGCGGCAGCATCACGGCCAACGAGAGCAGCCCGTAGAGGGCGAGCGGCCGGCTCTGGCGAAGCATCGCCAGGGAGACCGCGAGCAACACGGCGAAGAAGATGCCCCGCCGCAGCGACCACCCGCCCACGTGCTGCCCGGGGTTTCCGAACCAGAGGGTGCGCAGCGCGCTCCACGCGGAGTCCACGTGCTGCCAGTGCGCCTGGGCATGGAGGTGCGCGAGCGGCTCCCCCGTATCCATCCACTCGACGGCCAGCAGGCCTCCGAACGCCGCGAGCGACAGGACTCCGATTCCGGCGAAGCGCACGAGCCGGTCACGCTCCCCGCGTGCGCGCTCGGCCAGCAGGAGCGCCGCGGCCACCGCCACGAACACGCCCTGGTTGCGCGTCCACACGCACAGCGCGGCGAACAGCGCCGTCAGCCAGAACCGCTCCTTCCAGGCGGACAGGAAGGCGCCGAAGGACAGCAGCAGGAACAGCCCCTCGGTGTGGTGCGAGTGCAGGGCATAGCTGGCCGGGGTGTAGAGGAAGAAGAACCACCCCCACCCCGTCCGGGGAGCGAGCGGGAAGATCGCGTCCCCCTCCGAACCTCGCCGCTGCGCCCAGAAGACGAACGCCAGCAGGCAGGCCGAGGACAGCACGCACCCCACCAACTGCGGAGGCACTCCGCCGCCGAGGAGCGCCCGCACCAGGCGCACCATCATGGGGTAGAGCGGCAGGAACGCCCACGTATGCGGGGTGTACCCCTCCGTCGCGATGGAGCTGTAGAAGGAGGCATCCCACTTCTGCAACCCCTCGAGCAGCGGAAAGCCCCGGCGATGCGCGGTCGACGCCCACAGCCCGAAGTGGTGGACCAGCATGAGCACGCCGAGCCCCAGTGCGAGCCAGGGCTTTCGCGATGAGCCCGTGGCCTCCGTAGAGCCGGACCCGGACGACGTTGTCTCCACCTTCCTCATGCGCGGCCGGGTGTACCACGCCCTGGGCACATGAGCTGACGACCACGGCCATTTCCCCTCTCCCAAAGGGAGAGGGGGTATCGATCCTCTCACGTCCCTGAAGAGGATGACTCGCGGCGGGTCAGGTGGATGACGATCACCCTGGCGCCCTCATCGCTCCGCAATACCAGCGGCCCTGGCGCTTCGAGCCAGAGCGTCTCCTCCCCGGCCAACGGTGTCCCGGACAGCGAGGCCCGGCCCTCGACACCATGGAGCAACACGCTCCCCGTCCCCGGGACCGTGCGTGTCCCTCCCGGAGCCAGATGGACCACCTCGAGCGAGGCTTCGACCAGGGCCCGGTCCACCATGAGGTTGAAGTCGCGCACCGGACCCTCGAGCAGACGGCAGGAGGTCTCCGCCTCGCCGGGAAACACGAACGGAGGTGAGCGCCGGTCGAGCACCACCTCCGGCGCCCCTCCGAGGGTCAGCGCCATCCCCGCGCCCTCCAGCACCAGGAGGGTCCGCTCGATACCGGGGAACACGGAGAAGGGCCCGGAGGCCGCGACCGAGGCGATCGACAACCGAGCCAGGAAGCGAGCCGGCTCGGAGGGATGGGGCAGCTTCAACAGCTCGCGGGTCACCCCGCCCCCGTTCTTCCAGGGCATGTCACGGTAGTCAGAGGGTCCGAGTCGTCTCATCACCCGTCAACATGACACGTCCCCGCCCACCGTCCCATTGCATGCATCCGACTGGATGACGAGCTTCACCCTCGCAGGCGAGGGGGGAAAGCACATGCAAGGCACTCGACGTTCGCGCATGCCCTCATGGGGACCGGGGCTCATCGTCACGCTCTCGATGGTCGCGAGCGCCGCACCCGAGCCGGCCGGAGGCGGATACGGGGATGTCCGCGCGTACATCTCGCGCACCTGGGATGTGCTGACACGCACCATGGACAACTGTGAGGTCCTGAAGGATCCCAAGGTCCCGGAGCGCTCGGTGCTCTACCTGCCCAGGGACATCCCCGAGCCCGCGTCGGTCCAGCAACTGCGCCAGAAATGTCCCCAGGTGCGAATCCAACGCCTGCCTTCGGACATCACCGCGCCGGGCCAGGTGGACGTGCGCGCCCTCGAGGCGCAGGGACTGCTCTACCTGGAGCATCCGTATGTCGTGCCCGGCGGCATGTTCAACGAGATGTACGGATGGGACAGCTACTTCATCATCCGCGGGCTGCTGCGTGACGGGCGGCGGGAGCTGGCGCGGAACATGGTGCGCAACTTCTTCTTCGAGATCGAACACTACGGGGCAGTGCTCAACGCCAACCGGACCTACTACCTCACCCGCTCGCAGCCGCCCTTCCTTTCCTCGATGGTGATGGCGGTCCACGAAACCCTGGGCGCGGAAGAGCGACGCGCGTGGCTGGCCGAGGCCTACCCGCACCTGGTCCGCGACTACGAGATGTGGACCCAGGGGGCCCACCTGGCGGGGGACACGGGGCTGTCGCGCTACTTCGACCATGGCCAGGGGCCGGTCCCCGAGCTCTCGACGCACGATCGCTACTACCGCGATGTGGTGGGCTACCTCGTCCGCCACCCCGAGGCAGGCAAACCCTTCCTGCGCGAAGTGGGCCCAAAGGCCCCGGTGCCGACCCCGACGAGCCCCGTGTTCGCCCTGCAGGTGTGTGAGCAGACCCTCGGGACCACCTCCTGCACCACCCAGGAGGCCCTCACCCTCACCGAGGACTACTACAAGGGTGACCGCAGCATGCGCGAGTCCGGGTTCGACATCTCCTTCCGCTTCGGACCCTTCAGCGCGCGGACCCACCACTACGCCGGCGTGGACCTGAACAGCCTGCTGTACAAGACGGAGACGGACCTGGAGCGCATCAGCACGGCCCTGGGCCGCGCCGATGAAGCACGCAGGTGGCGGGAGCGCGCCGCGCGGCGCAAGCAGCTGATGGACAAGTACCTGTGGGATGCCGAGCGCGGCATGTACTTCGACCATGACTTCACGACCGGCCAGCGCTCGAATTACGAATACGCGACGACCTTCTATCCACTCTGGGCGGGGCTGGCGTCTCCCGAGCAGGCGCGGGCCCTGGTGGGCAGGCTCTCCCACTTCGAACAACCCGGTGGGCTGGCGATGAGCCGGCAGGAGACCAACACCCAGTGGGACTACCCCTTTGGGTGGGCCCCCATCCACCTGCTCACCATCGAGGGGCTGCGCCGCTACGGCTACGACACGGACGCCGACCGGCTCTCCCGGAAGTTCCTCGACACGGTCGCCGAGAACTTCCGCCGCGATGGGACCATCCGGGAGAAGTACAACGTGGTGACGCGCTCGTCGGAGATGAAGCGCATCGTGGGCTACACGGAGAACGTCGCCGGCTTCGGGTGGACCAACGGCGTCTTCCTGGAGCTCTTGCACGGGCTCCAGCCGGAGCCCGCTCGCCGCGTGGGACGCAAACCGCCCCCCTCGCCAAGGGAACAACGTCCGTAGCCGGAGCGGCGGCGGCTTCGGAGCCCGCGCTCAGTCCGAGGCGACGGCGGTCTCGGGCGCGCCGTCCCCGGGCAGGGGCTCACGGGCCGCGCGCTCCACATCGTCCACCTGCCGCAGCTCGGGGAAGGCCCAGGCCCAGAGCCCCACCACCACCAGCGTCCCCAACGCGCCCGCCACCACCGAGGATACCGCCCCGATATGCTCGGCGAACGCGCCCGCGCGGAACTCGCCCAGCTCGTTGGAGGCGCCGACGCACATCATGTTCACCGCGCCCACGCGGCCCCGCATGTCGTCCGGCGTGGACACCAGCTCGAGCGTGCCGCGGATCACCACACTCACCATGTCTCCGGCCCCCGCCACCGCCAGGGCCACGACGGACAGGGGCAGTGAGCGGCTCACGCCGAACACGAGCGTCGCCACGCCGAAGATGGCCACCGAGATGAACATCTTCCACCCGGCCCGTCCACCCAGGGGACGCGTGGCGAGGAAGAGGGCCACCACCGCCGCGCCCGCCGCCGGTGCGCTGCGCAGCAACCCCAGCCCCCCGGGCCCGGTGTGCAGCACGTCGCGCGCGTAGATGGGCAGCAGCGCCACCGCGCCACCGAGCAGCACCGCGAACAGGTCCAGGGTGATGCTGCCCAGCAGCAGCCGCTGCCGGCGCACGAAGCGGAACCCCGCCAGGAGCGTCTCCAGGGAGAACGACTCACTGGAGGCGCTGCCCGTCCGCACCTTCAGGGAGAGCATCCACACCACGGTGAGCGCGCACAGCGTGGCCGAGCCGACATAGGCCCCCGTGGCGCCCGCCCACGCATAGAGGGCCCCCCCCACGGCGGGACCGGCGATGGTGGCCACCTGCCAGGTGGTGGAGTTGACCGCGATGGCGCGCGTGAGCTCCTCGGGAGGCACCAGATGCGGCGTGATGGCGGAGCCCGCGGGCGAGTAGAAGGCGCGCGCGGTCCCGAAGAGCACCAACACGCCGTAGACGAACCGCACGTCCTGGATGTGGCCCAACGTGAAGGAGAGCAGCAGCAGGCTGCACAACAGCATCACCAACTGGCACACCACCAGGATGAGGCGCCGGTCCACGCGATCGGCCACCTGTCCGCCGATGAGGCAGAAGGCGAAGAAGGGCAGGAACTGCGCCAGACCCGTGTAGCCCAGGGCCAGGGCACTCCCGGTCAGCTCGTACACCTGCCAGCCAATGGCCACGGATTCGATCTGCACGGCGAGCACCGCGCACAGGCGTGCCAGCTGGTAGATGCGGAAGTCACGGTGGCGGAAGACGGAAGGAGGGCGGGCTGACGGGTCGGGAGAGGCCATGCTGGAGGGCGGCTCTAACGCAAGCGGCGCGCGCCCGCCAGCCACAGAAGGAGCGAGCAGGCCAGGGAGCGATAGGTGCGCTCATGGAGGGAACGAGCGCCCTAGGCCTCTCGCAGGAGCGAGGCGATCATCAGGCGCAGTGTGCGGAGCTGGGGCGCCTTCAGCTTGCGCACCGAGCGCATCAGCCGACGGACCTGAGCACCCTCGGGCTCAACGGGAGGAGTGGGCGCCCACGAGGGAGGTCGCTCGGAGGAGAACCCGAGCAGGAGATCCGCCGGAATCCGGAGCGTCACGCACAAGCGCCACAATGACAGGACGCTGGGCAGCATCAACCCCCGCTCCAGCCGACCATAGACCTCCGTGGCCATGCCGATGCGCTCGGCCACATCCACCTGCGTCAGGCCCGCCTGGAGCCGCGCCGCGCGAGCCACCTCACCGAGTCTCTTGGACAATCGGCGCCGCAGGTCATCCTGCGTCCCGGATTGGGTACGACTCCCCTTCACTGCCGGAGACCGCTCGGAAGTTCTGGCCACAGCCCACCAAAAAACAACGCTCCGCCGAGAGCTGCCAGGCATCTCGGGGTGCGTTGTAGACAATGCCCCGCCATGACGCGGGAACACCGTCGCTGGGAGAACTCGCCATATACATACGGAACACCGCTGGCAGTCGGTGGATACCGCATGTGACTTCTGCGGTAGATGTCCCAGCACAACCTCCCAGGACGTGCAAGCTCGGCCTGCGCGAGCGCCCCGCCCACCTGCGCCACCGACTGATGGGCTCACGGATCAAGTGGGTGCGCACCTCGTCCTTCGTCTCCACGAGCTCCACCGCCGTGGTCAGCAGGTCGAGCATGGCCGAGAGCTCCGGCAGCTTGCCCGTGAGAGGGCGCCTGCTCCACCTCCAGCGCGACATACGGAGGCACCACCTGGGAGCAGACCTGGAGCCGCCACGCCTCGGTGGGCTCCCACTGCGCGCGCTCGCCGGGCATCAACACCACGGCGGAGGCGCCCGTGTGGACGTTGTCGGCCTCGTAGATGAGACCCAGGTCCATCCCAATGTCCTTGTACCGCTGGCCGCGCCTCACCGCAACCAACCCCGAGCATGTCGCCCTCGGCCATCGCGTCCAGCGACTGCTTGAGGAGCGAGGTCATCTCAGAGAGGTGGGCGATCGGAACCAAGCGTCGAGCGCATGAAGTACGCCTCGGCGCCACCGCTCTGACAACCACCTCGCATGAGTGAGGCCTATTCAGCCGGAATACGCCCCTCCCCTCGGGCATGCCCGCGTGCTTCAGCGGCCTGGGCTCCGTGGCCGCGGGCCTGGCCGCCACCGGCCTGGTCGTCTGCGTGGAGGGCGTCGAGGTCTGGAGCGTGGCGGCGCGCGCCGGAGGCTTGGGCCGGGACACCTTGGGAGACGGCAGGGTTGCTGAGCGGGACAACGTCTTGCCGATGCGGAAAGCGGACATGGGGGACTCCTCGAGAAGTTCGACGGATGGTTTTGGAAGACCCAGGGGAACCCCTTACACCGGAATCCATAGCCATGAGCGACGCCCGGAATGCAATCATCCAGCTTTACATGAAATGCCGTCAAATAACGCTTTGATTTGAAGTTGAACAGTCGGCAGTTTTAGTAAGACATTGGCTTCGGCCAACTCCGTACAATCCAATCAGGAGAAGCTCATGACGAGGAACGTGAAGCGTTTCCTGGCTGCCTCGCTGCTGTCCCTCACGCCGTCGATCGCGTTCGCCGGGCAGGTTGAGTCCGGCTTCCTGGACTTCCTCTCCCAGCGTGACGAGTACGTCACCGTCCGGGAGGGGGCGGTCCAGGTTCCCGCGCTGCGCAACGGGCCGGTGGCGTCCATCGCCCCCGCCCTGGAGAACTTCTCCCTGGGCCTCCAGGTGGTGACGGGGACGTTCAACGGCGTGTTCAACCCCTACCCTGTGCCCACGGCCAACTATGGCGGGTTCCAGGTCGACGCCCCCGCCCCCACGCCGCTGGTGGCCCAGGAGTACTACTGGACGGTCGATCCGGCGAACCCGGCCGGCGCGAAGACGTGTGTCTGGCGGGTGGAGGTCAGCGACGTCGGCGGTTCCTGCTCGGCGCAGGTCTTCTACGGCACCTACGGCGGCGCCGTCTGCACGCTCGACGAGGCCAACTCCTTCATCAACCCAACCACGTGCGAGACGCAGATCATCACCATCATCCAGTGAGCTGAGCCGTGCACCGTCTGGGGTGGCTGCGCAGACAGCCCCCCAGGCGGGAGGGTTTGAGCCGGACGCGCGCCTGGAGCGCCGTGCGCCGCCCCTCTCGTCAGGCCGAGTCCTGGATGTTGTTCAGGAAGCCTCCGCTGCCCGCAGCACCTTGGCTTCACCTGGGGGCCTGTTGCCCCGTATTCCTCTCCGCGCTGCCGTTCTTCTCGGGCATCGGTGTCGTCTGGTCGGTGGTGATGCTCGCCGGTGGCGTGCTCACCGGGGGGCGGGAGCCTCATGCAGCAGGGCGCTCCCTCCGGAGCCGGCGGTGCGCGCGGCCCGCTCGGCCGAGCACCCGCTCTTCCTGCCAGTCTTCACGGTGCTCACGTTCATTCAGGCGTTCCTCTCGTTGAGCCTCGGCCTCGTGCCGGTGCTCGGCCATGACCAACGGCGTGCGCTCGCCGCTTTCGGAGCGGAGGAAGGGACGCCCTCGCCCGAGGAGCGCCGTCTCGGGCGTTGGGTGCTCGCGGGCACGCTCTTGTGTGCGGCGGCGCTGTTCCTCACCTGGGGGCGGGGATCGATATCGTGGTGGTGCGAGCTCGGTCGCAATTGATGTGACCCGGGCCGCGCGTCCGCTGAGGACCGCGACGAGGATTCTCGTGACGTTGCTCGGATGGGTGATGTAGTTGGTGTTCGTCTTCAAGCCGATCACCCGAAGCGCCATGAGAAAAGAGCGTGAGATGAGCACGAAAAAGGGCTCGGACGTCAGAACCATCGAGACGCTGTCCTCGAGGGAGGTCTACCGCAACCGCTGGATGACCGTGCGAGAGGACGCCATTCGCAGACAGGACGGCTCGGAGGGTATCTATGGCGTCGTCTCCAAGCTGGATTTCTCCCTCATCATTCCTTTCGAGGCAGGCGCATTCCATCTGGTGGAGCAGTACCGCTACCCGGTGCGGGGACGGTATCTGGAGTTCCCTCAGGGCTCCTGGGAGGCCCAGGCGGACGCGCCGCCCGAGGTCGTCGCCGCCGGGGAGTTGAGAGAAGAGACGGGGCTGACGGCAGGGCGCATGAGCTACCTGGGGCATGTGCTGACCAGCCCGGGGTATTCCAATCAAGGCATGCACGTCTTCCTGGCGGAGGCGCTCACCGCGGGCGCGCCCCAACTCTCGCCAGAGGAGAGCGACCTGGTGTGCACGCGGGTGACCGTCGAGCAATTCGAAACGCTCGTCAGGGAAGGGCGCATCAAGGATGCGGGCACCCTGTCCGCCTATGCCCTGTTCCGGATGCACAAACGCCTGCCGGAGTGAGCCCTGGCCTCCCCAGCAGCGCATCACCCCCCGGCCAAGGACATGCAGTTCAGCCCAGGTAGAGCTTTCAATAAATACTGATTTTGCAGATTTGTCTCAAATTCACGAAATAGCCGTGCTATGTTGCAGCACGTCATCCCGAGGCGTCAGGCGGCGCCGCACAGGATTCCTGTCGGCGCCGGGCATGCCCCTACCGCCCTGAGGTCTCAACACCGAGTCGTTACGTTCCTCATCCCAGCCCTCCCGGTGCGGGCCTGTGTCGCAGGCCATCCCGTCTGTCCTCTGCCTTTGGGCTTGTTGTTCCACCATTGAAGGAGTCCAACATGATGAGCACTCCGAGCGGTGCGCTCGAGTCGACACAAGCGGCTGAGCATGTCTGGCACGTCAACGCCATCCGTCCCGTGAAGTACCGGGTGTTGGAGTGCTCGGGGTTGTTCCAGACAGGGAATGACACCCTGGTCACCCACCTCTTCGCCTCGAAGGGGCGGCGCCGGCGCGCGCTGCTGGTGGTGGATGAGACGGTGGCGCGGCTCCACGGAGCCTCCATCCAACGCTACTTCGAGCGCCACGAGGTGGAGACGTCCCTCTTCCCACTGGCCACCACGGAGTCGGAGAAGAACATCGAGAACGTGCTGCGCATTTCCAAGGCCATGCATGCCTTCGGGCTGAACCGGCGCAGTGATCCGCTGATTGGCATTGGCGGAGGCGTGCTGCTGGACATCGTGGGACTGGCGGCCAATCTCTACCGTCGTGGCACCCCCTACATCCGCGTGCCCACCACGTTGATGGGGCTCATCGACGCGGGAATCGGCGTCAAGACAGGCGTCAATTTCGACGAGCACAAGAACCGGCTCGGCAGCTACTACGCGCCCGACGCCGCGTTCCTGGACCGCACCTTCCTGAACACCCTGGACGCGCGCCACGTGAGCAACGGTCTGGCCGAGGTGCTCAAGATGGCGCTCATCAAAGACGCGCGTCTGTTTGAGCTGATGGAGCGCCACGCCTCGCGGCTGGTGCCGGATCGCCTGCTCGGCTCTCCGGACTACGACGAGATCTTCCGCCGCGCCGTGCATGGAATGCTGGAGGAGTTGGAGCCCAATCTCTGGGAGGACACGCTGGAGCGGTGCGTGGACTACGGGCACTCCTTCAGCCCCCTGCTGGAGATGAAGGCACTGCCGGGGCTGCTGCACGGAGAGGCCGTGGGTATCGACATGGTGTTCAGCCTCATCCTCGCCCGCAACCGCGGCCTGACGGAGGCGCGGGACGTCGAGCGCGTGGTGGCGGTCATGCGCCACCTGGCGCTGCCCCTCTCCAACCCGCTGGTGACGCCCGAGTTCATGCGGGAGGGCCTGGAGGACGCCACCCGCCACCGGGACGGCAAGCAGAGGCTGCCGCTCACCCGGGGCCTCGGCGGCTGCACCTTCGTCAATGACGTGACTCCGGCGGAGCTGGCCCGCGCCGTGGAAGACCACCACCGGCTTGCCGCCCGCTTCGAGGCCGCGGCTGCTTGAGGCACGTGCCCGTGACTTCCCGGCGCGCCTCTGGCGCCTCCATCGCCTTCGACATCGGCGGGACGTGGTTCCGCTCCGGGCTCGTCACGCCGGAGGGAACGCTCGTGCGCGCGTCACGCGAGCCGGCGGTCAGCTTCCGCTCCCGCCCGGACCTGTCCGTGCCCCAGCTCCAGCAGGCCCTCGTGGACTACCTCGTGCGGGAGTACCACCGGCTGGCCGTGGAGGCCCCCGGAGGCCCGCCGCGTCAGGCCGCCATCTCCATGGGGGCCGCGCTCGACGGGCGCACCGGCTTCCTGTGGAACTCGGGTCCCCTCTGGGGACCGGAGTGCCGCCCCTTCGAGCTCGGCGCCGCCCTGGAGGCCACGGCCCCCGGCGTGAGGTGGACCGTCGTCAATGACATCTCCGCCGCGCTCCTCTGGCACGTGGCCCGCGCGGGCTGGCCGCCGGGCCGGACGGTGCTCGTGACGATCAGCACCGGCATCGGCAGCCGCACCTGGGACGGGGAGCGCCGCCGCATTCCCCTGGATCCGGTGTGCGGCATGCAGGGAGAGATAGGCCATCTGCCCATCACCTTCCGGCTCGGGGACGCGGTGTTGGAGCGCGCATGTGACTGCGGCGGCCCCAACCACCTCAATGCCTTCTGCTCGGGCTCGGCACTCACCGCCCTGCTGCCCCGGTTCGCCCGCCAGTACGCGGAGCTGCTGCGCGGCACGCCCCTGGCGGAGAGCGCGCCCGAGTCCCTGGGCTTCACGGACCTGGCAGCCTCCGCCCAGCGAGCGGAGCCCTTCGCCCGCCGCGTGCTGGAGGATCTCACGCGCCCGCTCGCGGAGGTGCTCCTCCACCAGTTCACGCTGGACCCGGACGTGGAGCGCGTGGTGCTCACCGGGGGAGTGCTGCACGGCCTCGCGCCGCACTACCTGGATGTGCTGCTGGCGCAGCTGGAGCGGCTCGGGCTGTACCAGCTCAGCGCGCGCGAGCCCGGCTTCTTCCGCACGCGGCTCGTCACGGGCCAGGACGACGACCAGGCCGGGCTGCTCGGGGCGGTGCTCGCGGCCAGCTTCCAGGAAGAAGGGGGCACCCGCGTATGAGGAACGACATGCTGCCCTCCCATCACCGGGCCCTCGTCCGGGACGGCCACCGGCTGCCCGTGGAGACGCTCGTTCCCACTCTGGCACCCGGCCCGGAGGACGTGCTCGTGCGGGTGCGCGCGGCGGGCGTGTGCGGTACGGATCTGCAAATCCTCCGCGGCCTGAGGAACGACCCGGCCGACATCCTCGGACACGAGGCGCTGGGCGAGGTCATCACGGCGGGCGCGTGGGAGGACGGACCACGTCCCGGTGACACCGTGGCCTTCAACCCCACCCACCCGGGTGACCCGGGCCGGCTGCTCGGCCACACGCTGCCCGGCGTCTTCCAGCAGTACGTGCGCGTGCCGCGCGCGGACGTGGAGGCCGGCATGCTGGTGCCGGTGGAGGCGGGACTGGATCCGCGGCTCGGCGCGCTGGCGGAGCCCCTCTCGGCGGTCCTCTACAGCGGCGAGCTGCTGCGTCAGGCCGTCCTCCCGGAGTCGGTGGCCCTGTTCGGCGCGGGCACCGTGGGGCTGCTGCACCTCGTCTGCCTGCGGCGGGCCGGGGTGCGGCGTGTGTTCCTGGTACACCCGCGAGAGGAGCGCCTGGCGTGGCTCGTGTCGCGGGGGCAGGTGGCCCCGGCCGAGGCCGTGTCCGCGCTCGATGCGCCCGCGGAGCACCTCCTGAGGGAGACGGGGGGCGTGGGGGTTGATGCCGCCGTCATCTGCACCCCGCGCACCGGCTCGCTCGCCGCGCTTGGCGAGGCCGTGCGCGCCGTGCGCCCGGGCGGATGCATCGATCTCCTCGGCGGCTTCCCCGCCGACGCGGGCCTGGAGGCGCTGCCGGGCGTGGACCTCGCCGAAATCCGTCGCGCCAACGAATGTGGCCAGCCCTCGCCGGGCCGGCTCTTCCCGGTGCGCACGGCGAAGGAACGCCCCCTGGTGCTCACCGGCCACCGGGGCGCGGCGGCCCGGCACCTGCGCGAGGCCGTGTCCCTGCTGCGGAGCGCTCCCGGCGCCTTCGCCTGGCTCGTCACACACGTTGTCTCACCGGATGTCGCCGCCCGGGCGCTGCGGTTGCACGCAGGGACGGGGGCCCACCGGTTCGAGGGAGAGGAGTGGTTGAAGATGGTCATCGACTTCGAGCGTGGCGCGGGCTTCCTCGCGCGGTCGCCCCTGGGGGCGGGAGGTGGAGCATGACGGGCAGAACAGGGCCACTCACCGGCCGCCGGGTGCTCATCTCCGGCGGCTCCAGCGGCATTGGCAATGGCATCGCCCGGGGGCTCTTCGAAGCGGGCGCCAGCGTCACCATCCTCTCGCGTCGTCCCCCCCGGGAGTGGGAACGCCTCATGCCGGCCGACTGGCCCGTGGAGCGCTGCTGGCTGCCGGCGGACTTCACGCGGCTGGAGGAGGTGATACCCCGGCTGGAGCGGTGGCTGGAGGAGGATGGCCGGGGGCTGGATGTGCTGGTGCACTCGGCCGTCACCTACGGCTCCAACGGGCGCCGGCCGCTGCGAGAGATGCACCTGGAGGAGTGGGACCGCGTGTTCGCCGTCGGCCCGCGCGCCTACTTCACCCTCGTCCGGGCCGTGCTGCCACGGCTGCTGGAGCGGCCCCGTGCGCTCATCCTCTCCCTGTCCTCGGAGGTGGCCTTCAACGCGGGACCGGGCCGCATCGACTACGCGGCCTCCAAGGCCGCCGCGCGCAACCTGTCGCTCAGCCTGGCCCAGGAACTGGCGGGCACGGGCATCAGCGTGGTGGACCTGCTGCCCGAGGGCATGGTGGACACACCGGGCATCCGCCGGCGCCGCCGCACGACCACGGAGCTCGCCGGGTATGCCACACCGGACAGCTTCATCCCCGCGGCCTGCCGGCTCGTGGCCTCGCTGGGCGAGGGCCTGAGCGGAACCTGCCTCGTCGTTCCCCCCGGCGGCGACGCCTACCCCTTCGATGAGCGCCCCGCGGTGTCGCAGACACGCGATGCCGACCTGAGCGCATCCGCCCCCGCCTCCCACCCCGTTCCTTCCTCGAGAGACTGACCTGATGCTTGCACCCAACACCACGGCCTCTCCAGCCACCGTCCCCGCTCCCGCCGTGCCGGAGCCGCACATCGACCGGGTAACGCCGCCCCGACTGGAGGACTACCGGGGCATCGTGGACGACCCGGTCATGGACGACATCGCGCGCCTGGCGGCGGAACTGCGAGGCGTACGGGTGGCCCACTTCAACACCACGGCGCGCGGCGGCGGCGTCGCGGTGATGCTACGGGCGCTGCTGTCGTTCGCCGTCCAGCTCGGCCTCGAGCACTACGCGGAGGTCATCCCGCTGGACGAGCGCAGCTGCCGCTTCATGGCGCGGATGGCGGACCTGCTGCAGGGCGGCGGCCCCGGCGAGCTGGACCGCGCCGAGGGCGATGCCTTCGTCGCGGGCGTGGAGCGCGCGCTGCGGGGCATGTCCCGCCGCGGCGCTGACGTCTACTGGGTGCATGACATCCAGCTCGTGCCCATGGCGCAGTTGCTGCCCTCGCTGCGGCCGGCCGTCTGGTTCTCCCACCTGGACACGGCCCATCCCGAGCCGCGCGCGGCGGACTTCATCCGCGGCTTCCTGGAGCCGTACGTGCTGAACGTGAACAACACGCCCTGGTCCGCCTTCATGGAGGGTGGCCATCCCTTCGCCACCTTCACGCTGGGCATCGATGCCTTCGGCCGGAAGAACCGGCCGATGTCCGCCGAGGAGGGCGCGGCGGTGCTGCGGCGCTGCGGCATCGACGTCACCCGCCCGCTGGTGGCGCAGGTGTCACGTTTCGGCCGCTGGAAGAACCCGTGGCAGGCGGTGGACATCCACCGGGAGCTGAAGCGGCGGGTGCCGGGCGTGCAGCTCGCCCTGGTGGGCGCCATGGAGGCCACCGACGACGTGGAAGCTGCCCGCGTGCTGGAGGAAGTGCGCGCGCATGCGGCCGGGGACCCGGACGTGCACCTGCTGTGGGACCCCGAGCGCGTGGGCCCCGACGAGGTCAACGCCGCGCAGCGCCACGCCCACGTCGTCCTCCAGCGCTCGTCGCGCGAGGGCTTCGGCTTCACCGTCACCGAGGCCATGTGGAAGGGGCAACCCGTGGTGGGCACGTCCGCCACCGGAGTGCGCTACCAACTGGAGCACGGCCGCACCGGCTTCATCGCCGATGACACCCACGAGGCCGCCGAGCATGCCGCGCGCCTCATCTCCGACCGGGCGTTCCACGCGCGAATGGGCGCGGCGGCGCAGCAGCACGTGCGCAACCACTTCCTGCTGCCGGTGATGGTGCGCGACTACCTCGCCCTCGTGCACCGCGTGGTGCGGGGGGCTTGATGGTCCGGTTCGGGCTGGCCACATGGATGCTGGACGAGCCGGGTCCGGCGGCGCTGGACACCGCGGCGAGGCTGGGACTGTCCTGCGTCCAGGTGGAGTACGCCGCACCCGGGCTGGCCCACCACGCCGGGGACCCCGCCGTGCGCGAGTCCTACCGGCGCGCGCGCGAGCGCACGGGCGTGGCCATCGTTGGCATGGGCGCCAAGGCCGTCAATGACCTGGGCATGACGGCGCCCGCGGGCACGCCGGCCCACGACCGGTGCCGGGCTGTCATGCACGGCGCCATCGACGCCGCGGCGGACCTGGAGATTCCCCTGGTGTTCTTCCCCAGCTTCCGGGCCAGCCAGATCCACGATGACGAGGGCCTGCGTCACACGGCCCGGCTGCTGCGGGAAGCTTGCCGCCGGGCCGCGGACCAGGGCCTGTGCGTGGGCTCGGAGAACACCCTGGGCGCGGAAGGCAACCACCGGCTGGTGGACGTGGTGGACGCGCCCAACTTCCGCGTCATCCTCGACAGCTTCAACCCCACCCTTTTCGGCCACCGGGTGCCCCCCTTGCTGGAGGCGCTGCACGGCCACATCGCGGACCAGGTGCACGCCAAGGACGGCGTGGGCGGGCGCATGGGCAGCGCACCGCTGGGCACGGGCGAAGGCCGGTTCGACGAGACCATGGCGGCGCTGCGGACCCTGGGCTTCTCCGGCTGCATCCTCCTGGAAAACGACTACCGCGGCGCCGCGCACCGCATCCCCGCGGACCTGGACACGCTGGCCCGGCACTTCCCACCGGGCGAGCCACGCCCCTGACACCCCGCACGAGACACCACGCATGACACAGCCCACGGCATCCACGCAGACGGGCGGTACTTTCAAAGGCGTCATCTTCGACTTCAACGGTGTCTTGTTCTGGGATTCGCACCTCCAGGAGAGGGCCTGGCGCGAGCTGTCCGCGGAGGTACGGGGCACGCCCTTCACCGACGAGGAGATGCGGCTCCACGTCCACGGGCGGATCAACGCCTACACCCTGTCGTACCTGCTCGGGCGGACGCTGACGCCGGTGGAAGAGCAGTCGCTCACCCAGCGCAAGGAGGGCGCCTACCGCCGCCTGTGCCTGGTGGACCGCGAGGCCTTCCGGTTGTCGCCGGGGGCGCAGGAGCTGCTGGAGTCGCTGCGGCGGCGAGGCATCCCGCGCACCATCGCCACGTCCTCGCCACGGGTGAACCTGGACTTCTTCATCGAGCACCTGTCGCTGGGGCGCTGGTTCAACTCCGCCGACATCCTCTATGACGACGGTACCTTCCCGGGGAAGCCCGCGCCGGACATCTACCTGAAGGCCGCGGCGCGGCTGGGTCTGGCGCCTGCCGACTGCGTCGTGGTGGAGGACGCCGTGTCGGGCATTGTCGCGGCATGCCGGGCTGGCATCGGCTGCATCGTCGCGCTCGGGCCGGTGGAGCGGCACGCGGAGCTGCTCGCGTTGGAGGGCGTGACGGCCGCCATCGCCCGTCTGGACGAGTTGCCGGCACTGCTCGTGCGCGACACTGCCAGCTGGGGAGGGCTGTCATGAGCGCGGTCCGCCACTGTGTCGTCACCGGAGGCCTGGGCTTCATTGGCCGGGCCCTGGCCGAGGCGCTGGTGCGCCGCGGAGACCGCGTCACCCTCCTGGCCCGGCCCGGTGGCGCGCGGCCTCCCGAGGGCACCACGCCGTGGCCCGCGGATCTCCGCTCCACGGAGGGGTTGGAGGACGCCCTGCGCGGGGCCGACGTAGTGTTCCACCTGGCCGCCAACGCGAACACCACGCGTGCCATCGAAGAGCCTCGCTACGACTTCGAGGTGAACGTCGGGGGAACGTTCAACCTGCTGGAGGCGGCGCTGCGTGCCCGTGCGCGGCGCTTCGTGTACGTCTCCTCGGCGGCCGTCTACGGCACGCCCGAGCGCTTCCCCATGGACGAGCTGCACCCCACGCGGCCCTTCATGCCCTACGGGGCCACGAAGCTGTCCGGCGAGCTGCTCTGCCGCGTCTTCCACCACGCCCACGGGCTGGAAACCGTCATCGGCCGACCCTTCTGCGTCTACGGCCCGGGCGAGGATCCGGCACGCGCCATGGTGGAGGTGTCTCGCTTCCTGCGTTGGCACCTCAACGGCCTGCCCATTCCGGTGCTGGGTGATGCACGGCGCAAGACGCGCGACTTCGTCCACGTGGACGACGTGGTGAGCGCGCTCCTGCTGCTGGCGGAGGCGGGCCAGGGCGGCGAGGCCTACAACATCGGCAGCGGCGAGGAGTCCTCCATGGAGGACCTGGTGCGCCTGGTGGGCGAGGCCACAGGACGGCCGGCCACCCTGGAGGAGCGGCCCCACATCACCGACGACACCTACCGGCTGGTGGCGGACATCAGCCGGCTCCGTGCGCTGGGCTATGCGCCGCGCGTGATGCTGGCCGAGGGCGTGCGCGCGCTGGCGCGAGTGCTCGGCGAGCGGCCCGCGCTGCCCGGCCCCGCGACGCGCTTCCGGGCCGGGCAGGAGGGGGAGACGCCCGCTGCATGAGGGCGCCCCCCTCCCCCTCTCAGGGCAGGCGGACGACGGTCTTCAGCGCGCCGCCGCGGCCGTAGTGCTCGAAAGAGCTCCGCACCGCCTCCACATCCTCGAAGTCGATGGTGCGGCTGATGAGCTCCGACACCGAGACGAGCCCATGCAGCAGCAGCCGCTGCCCCAGCGCCATGGCGCACGCCGAGTGGTGCATGGGATAGCCGCGCACGTCGAACGGCACCGAGCGCATGGCGAGCCCCTTGGAGAGGATGGGCCAGGTGTCGATGGCCTGCGGCCGCTCGGTGGAGCCGAAGATGATGTACGTACCGCCCGGGCACAGCAGCCCCATGGACAGGGCGCGCACCTCGTCCTCCACGTAGCTGAGCGTGTCGAACACGTATTGGACGTGGCTGCCGTCCGAGTCGATGACGAGCTGCTCCAGGGCCTCCTTGTCCGCGTGGCCGCGGAAGACATGGTCCGCCCCCAGACGCCGGGCCACCTCCAGGCGCACCGGGTCCTTCTCGATGACGGTGACGGAGCGGCAGGCCTGGTGTTGCTTGAGGATCTGCAGGGTGATGAGGCCGATGGGGCCGGCACCGACGACGAGCGCCGAGTCCCCCGGCTTGGGCGGTATCGCCAGCAACGTGCGCAGCACCGAGCACATGGGCTCCAACATCGTGGCGATGTCGCTCGGCAGGCGCGGGTCCAGCACCACCGCCGCCGCGCCGCTCGCGTCGTAGAAGCCGCGGTGGTCCCGCCACGGCGCATCGTCCGGGATGTGGGGGAGGATGGGCTTGATGGCGCGGTACTCGGCCAGCCCATCGAACTCCGTCTGCCCCCAGTAGACCATCCGGTCTCCCACGCGCACCTCGGGATGGCGGCTCTCCACCACCTCGCCCAGCAGCTCATGGCCCGGCGTGACGGGCCAGCGCGGCGGGCGGGCCATGCCCCGGTAGTAGTAGACGTCCGACACGCAGACGCCCACGCGCCGGCTGCGCAGCAGCACCTGACCGGGACCAATCCTCGGAACTTCCGCCTCGCCCAACCGCAGCTTGCCCGGCTCGTCCAACATGTATGCCTTCATCGTGTCTCCTGGGTGTATGTCACGGTGTCATGCCCAGCCGGTCGCGAGCCGGTACTGCCGCACGGCCCAGGGCGAAGAAGAAGAGACCCACCACGGCGAGCCGGGCGAACGTGGAGAGGGCGAAGATGTGGCCGTAGCCGGCGAGGTCCGGCGAGGCTCCGAGCAGTCCCGCGCCGATGAGCGAGCCGCCCGCCATGGCCAGCGCGTTGAGCAGGTTGAGAGCGTCAGCGTCTGCGTGCGCTCCTCGCTGGAGATGGTGGACAGCATCAGCAGCTGCGTGGCCAGCTCGTAGCCGCCCAGCAACACACCGCCCATCAACTGCAGGGGCAGCATGCCGTAGGCGCCGTTCACCAGCATCCACAGGCCGGGCAGCACCACCAGGCCCAGTGCGCAGCCCACCAGCAGCCGCCAGGCGCCCACGCGCGAGGCCAGTCGCCCGAGCAGTGGCAGCGACAGCGCCTTGGCCATGAACGCGGTCGAGCTCATCAACATGTACTCGCCTTGCGAGAGCCCCAGACCGTTCAACATGAAGGGGTTGAGGTAGGGCAGCGCAACCTGCGCGGCCACCTGGAAGGCGAGCAGGGCGCAGAGGAACCGTCCGGAGCTACCCAGGAAGAAGCGTCCCGCCAGCGTGCCGAGAGGGAGGCTCCGCTCCACGGGAGGTTGTCGCGGCTCCCCCTGCACGAGCACGAACCAGAGCGAGGTGAACCGGCTGACCGCGGCCAGGAAGAAGAGAACCCCGAAGGTGGGCAGCAGCGCGCCCAGCACCTCGCCCCGGGACAGCAACGCGCCGCCCAGCAGCAGGCCCGCCAGCGTGGAGAGCTGAGCCGCACGGCTGCGCAGGCCGAAGTAGCGCGCATGCAGCCGCTGGGGGAAGAGCACGCCCACCCATCGGCGCGCGGAGCCCAGCTTCCGAACGCCCCAGGGCGCCACGAGCTGCAGCGCCGCGCCCACCAGGGGGGGCACCGAGGAGATGAGGCCCGAGGAGACATCCGACAATCCCAGTGCCAGGACGAAGGCCGCCAGGTACGACTCTCCGAGCCCCACCATGATTCCGTGGGTCACTCCATCCCCGGTACACGCCGCGAAGTCCCAGCGCAGGCGCGAGTCGGAACCGCGCGTCCCCACCCTCGGGAGAACCCCCCGGGCCACAAGCCACGTCATGAACATGATGGGAAGTCGGAGCCCCCCGGCGCGCAGCCCGATGTGGGCTCGATCATCCAGGATGAGGGAAAGAACATGAGCTGCTTCATGCCTTGCTCCAGCGGGGTCTTCGCGACAGGGTTCATCATCCGCGAATACCCTTTCGGAAAGAAGTGAAATCCTGATAACACGATAAATGTATATATTTCTGGTTACGCGGGAGTTCCAGGTGTGCTTCGCGGCAGGGTGCCGGTGATGTACCGGGCGATGTGCTCGGCAGTCGTGTCCTTCGCCGTCTCCCGCCGCACGCGAGAGCTCGGCATCCGCATGGCCCTGGGGCCGACGCGCGCTCCGTCGTCGGGCTGGTGCTCGGGCAATACTTCCGGCTCACCGCCATGGGGGTGAACGGGTGCTGCTGCTGGTGGACTCCGTCCACCTGGCTCCGGGCCAGACACTCACCCCGGAGAAGGCCCAGACCCTCTGGCGGGGGCTCGTGGACAACCCCGCCACCCTGCGGACCTTCGCGCCCCCCCCTGGTGCGACTGTTCCGCGAGGCCTCGGCCAGCGACCACTCCCTGCCCTACACCGAGTTGCTCGCCCGCACCACGCGGTTCCGCCCCTGGGTGATAGCCCGGCCGGATGGCTACTGTGCCGTGGCGCTCACCGGCACGCCCATCTCCTGGCTGGGACAGCCAACCCTTCAGCAAGGGGAGACGAGGCCCTGCGCAAGCAGCACTCTCCGCCGGTGGGCGAACGGGCCCCGGGAAGAGACCCCGCCACCGCCGCCCCGCCGGGGACGGAGGCCGCGCTGGAGGAGATGGCGCGAGGACTGGCGACGCTCCTCACCGAGCCCGCTCACACATGAGCTTCGCGAGCCCTGCCCGGTCCACTCGCGCTGTCCGCTCCTTCCTCGCTTCCTGCCTCGCAGCTGCCTGGGGCGTCTCGCTCGCTTCCTCCGCACCTGATTGGGGGACGCTCGACAACAACCATGTCGAGCGCCAGATAACGACTGACGCTCCAGTCCTGGTGCAACAGGTACTGACGTGCGCGCCGTCATTCCGACGCGCAAGGACCAGCACCGCCGGCCGCACTTCGACCAGCGGGCCTCCCGCGAACGCCACCGCGCAGAGCGCCTCTCCGGCAAGCGCGCCGCCCACTTCCTCGCCTTCGTCCTCCTCGCCCCCTCCATGAGCACCTCCCGATGTGGCCGAACGGCCTCGCGATCTTTCCTTGACGCGTAAGCATCTTCTTACGTATTTTGCGACGGCGATGATGCACAGCGAACCCGGCGTTTTCGGAGCGATCAGCCATCCGGCGCGGCGCCGCATGCTCGACCTGCTCGCCGACGGCGACTGCCCGGTGAACACGATCGCGGCGAACTTCGAGATGAGCCGGCCCGCGGTGTCGCAGCACCTGCGGGTGCTCCTCGACGCGGGCCTCGTCACCGAGCAACGGCACGGGCGGGAGCGGCGGTACCGGCTCGTGCCCGAGCAGCTCGGGCCGGTGCGCGATTGGCTCTCTCACTACGAGCGGTTCTGGGACGACAACTTCAGCCGCCTGAGGCGACACCTCGAGAAGAGCAACGAGCGATGACAAAGACAATCCGACGGGAGTTGAGGTTCGCGCAATCACCCCCGGTGGTGTGGCGCGCCCTCGCGAGCAGCGCCGCGCTCGCCGAGTGGATGTATCCGAACGACTTCGAGCCGCGCGTCGGGCATCGGTTCACCTTCCGCGTGCCTCCGGACCCTCGCGCCGGACTCGATGGGCTTGTCGTTCACTGCGAGGTCCTCAAGTGCGTTCCGCCGAGCGAGCTCGAGTTCACATGGGTCGTCGGCGAGGGCTGGCTGGATACGCGTGTCAGCTATCGCCTCGAGCCTGATGGTAACGGGACGCGGGTGCTCTTCGAGCACGCGGGCTTCAAGGAGGACCAGGCGTTCTACGGCGCCGAATTCGGCTGGAAGATGATGCACGGCAAGCTGGCCAAGGCGCTGAAGGCGTCGGCCGGCGCCGAGCGACCTTCACCCCACACCAACAACCCGGCCCTCAAGGCCTGACCCAGGAAGACTCAGACATGAACATCGTCTTGTGGGTCCTTCAGGTCGCGCTCGCCCTGCTCTACGTCGCGGGCGGGTCGTACAAAGCGTTCTCGTTCCAGCAACTCGCGGGTCAGTTCGACGCGCTCTCGCACGGTGGATGGCGTGCGCTCGGCATTGTCGAGATCCTGGGCGGCGTGCTGCTGATCCTCCCAGCCGCCACGAAGTGGATGCCCGCACTGACTGCGCACGCCGCCGTGGTCCTCGCGGTGGAAACGTTCGCGCTCGCCGCGTTGTACGCGCGACACTCGCTGAAGTTGACCGCGGAGAACCCGATGGTCTGGGCTCTGGCGATGGGTGCCGTGGTGGCATTCGTGGCTTACGGCCGCTACGTCCTCAATCCGCTGGCCTGAGTGGTCCGCACCAAGAATGGACTGAACAAGATGGCTGCAAAGGTCAGGAAGAACGCGGGCGCTGCGAAGAACGGCGAGTCACGCAAGGCCGCCGCAAGCCCATCCGCAGCCCGGGACACCAAGGCCATGATGAAGCCCAGGGCCGCAGGAACGGGGAGCAACGGCGCCACGTTGGCCGCGAAGCCGAAGCTCCTCTCGGGCGGCAACCCTCAGATTCCGAAGGGCGAGGGCGACGCCCCGGTGCAGGCCTTCATCGAGGCAATGCCGGGCTGGAAGCGCGACATCGGGCGCCGGATCGACGCCATCATCGTCCGCACCGTCCCTGGCGTGCGGAAGGCGGTCAAGTGGAACACGCCGTTCTATGGGGTTGGAGACGTCGGCTTCTTCACCGCCTTCCACTGCTTCAACAAGTACGTGAAGGTGACCTTCTTCCACGGCACCTCGCTGCGTCCCGTTCCACCCGGCGAATCGAAGCAGAAGAACATCCGATACCTCGACATCCACGAGGGCGCGTTCGACGAGGCGCAGTTTGCGTCGTGGGTGAAGCAGGCGGCCGCACTGCCAGGGGTGGTCCCCTGACCCCGGGCGAGGAGGAGGCACCAGCGTCAGATGCGACAGCTCGCTCCTCCGGTGTCGTGAGGGGCTCGGAAAACAGACGCCGCACCACCGCGGGCCTGCTCAGCGGGTGGGCGCGGAGATAGCCATCCCAGAAGGTCTCCGGGACAGCGAAGCGGGTCGCATGCGAAGCGGTCTGGTGGAGCGAGCACGGGTCGTCCTTCCCTCGTCTCGCTGCCGACGAGCGCCTCCAGGGTTTGAGCATATGAGAAGAACATAAAATGGGAGGACGGTTGAAGGCGAGGGGAGCGCGAAGGGGCAGATCGCCCTCCCCATGTTTGGATGGCCATGCCCACTCGCGTCCGTCACGCTCTCATCACGCCGGCCCGGTAGACAGCTCACACCGCCTCGCAATCCCGCGCAGGTGGAGCAGCGGCGCTGTTGAGTCCGCTGGCTTGGAAGAACATCACTCCAGGAGGAAAGATGAAGAAGCTTTGGAAGATGGGAACGCTGTCTCTGGCCCTGGCGGCTGGCGTGATCGCGGGCGCGGCCGTGGCGGCAAATGGGGCTCCGGTGCAGCACGTGGAGGCGGCTGCCAACGCGCAGTCCGAGTTCTGTCCGACCCGGGCCCAGTGCTTGATGGCCGACCGGGCCTGCAAGGATCCCGAGTTGACTCCGGGCCCTTGCGAGACCCTGACGCTCTGCCTTGAGTGCGGAGTCCAATGGTGATTTCGAGCCCCCGAGGATGAAGGGGGCTTGGGGCGGGGCCCCTGGTGGCAGGAGGCGCCAGGGGCCAAGCCAGCGCGATGCGTCCAGCGACAACGCGCGGCACGACCGGGCCAGCTTCTCGTGGACATCGCGATTGAGACAGTCCTGTGGGGAGGGGCAGACGAGTGCCTCCACGGGCTGAAGCCCGAATGGAAGCCCCACTAGACGAGAAGCCTGTAGCTGTTCAGCCCGGTGCTGATGTTGATGGTTCCGTAGGGCTTGCCACCCGAGGGGAATCCAGCGGAGCCGCCGGTGCCGGACATGGTCTGCGCGGTGATGTTCGCGGTGCAGCCGGTGGTCGGGCCGTGCGCAAAGGTGATGCGCAGGCCCAGGGCGTTGGAGTTGGCAATTGCCAGATCGAGGCCCTGGCAGAGCCGGGTGTAGCTGTTGAACGTGGAGGTGGAATCAAGAGAATCATCGAGGCCCGCGGCCAATGTAGCGCGGGCCGGGACATCACGGGCTCAGGAGACCCGCCCCGCCTCGCGGAACCACGCCACCTCGTCGGCGAGCGTGTGCGCCAGGGGCCGGAAGCTCGCGCTCAGCTCCGTCCGGGCCTTGCTCGCGGAGATGGTGCTGCGGGCGTGCATGGTGCTCACGCCCTCCACGGTCATCGCCGTGCTCTTCCCGCTCAGCCGTGCTCACAGCTCGGAGAGGTGGCGGCCACGCCCAGCGCCAGCGGGAAGGGGAGCGTCTTCGGAGGCTTCCGGCCCGAGAGCATACTTTCGCGCCGGAGGGCCGCGGAGAGCACCAACTCCCGCGCCTCGGCGCTCAACCGCTTCACCCGGGAGAAGAAGAGGGGGTCCGCCAGCAGCCCCTCGCCCGCCGTGGCGCCCAGGGCCGAGGGCGCCTTGAGACGGCGCTCGCGCACCACGATGGTGCCGGCGAGCATGTCCCCCAACCGCTGCTGCGAGCCGGACAGCAGCGCCGTGGCCCCGCCCACCAGGTAGAGGCCCGAGAGCGTGAAGCGGAACTCCACATACTCGGGTGTGAGCACGGTGTGGGTGCCGTCGAGGAGGGTGTCGGGCGTGTCCGTCTCGGCTCCAGTCCAGGCGCACGGCGCCTGGGGAGCACGTCCCGTGGAATATTCAGGGGGCTCGACGTCCCTGATGCCATCCTCGACAATGCTGGACGAGGCGGGTTCCTGGCCCGCATCCAACCCCTGGGAGGGGGGAGGATTCCCATGCGTTTTGGTCCTCGCAGTCTCGCTGCCGCTCTGGTGCTGTTCGCCTCTGGCTCCGCCTCCGCCATGGAGCTGAACTATCAGTGGAAGAAGGGAGATGTGCACCGCTTCCAGTACGAGGATGACTCCACCATCGAGATGAAGATGCCGGGCGGCATGGGCGGCATGGGCGGCATGGGCGGCATGGGCATGTAGATGCCCGGCATGGAGATGGGCAAGGGCGGCATGAACGTCCGAATGAAGGTCCAGTCGGTCTTCAGCCAGAAGGTGCTCTCGGTGCGCAAGGACGGCACGGCGAGGTGGAGCTCACCCTGGAGAAGATGGATCTGATCGGCGCCGACAAGCGCATCACCACCATCGACACCATCCCCGCCGCCGCGAAGAAGGTGAAGGCCGAGGTGGACCGCAAGGGCAACGCGAAGTTCTACAAGATGGTGACGGTCTACATCCAGGAAGGCCGTACCGTGGTGGGCGTGCACAACCTGAAGGGAAAGCGCCCATGTATGCCACGCGCAGCCGCCAGGTGAAAACGGACAAGCGGGCCGCACCCTGGCGGAGGCGTGCGGGTTGGGGGCGTACCGGCCCGCGCACTTCGGACGAGCAGCGACACAGAAGGGCGCAGCTGGCCGTGCGTGAGGCGCTGGTGCGTACGCGCACCCGCTCCATTTCCCTGATGCGCGCCCTGGTGAGACGCGAGGGCCCGCGGGCAGAGGCGGAGTCGTTCGTCAAGCGGGCAGCCCCATTGGGCACACGCCTGCTGGGGTGGCCCCTGCGCTGCAGCCAGCCAGTCACAGGTGAAGACATCCAACGCGAACGTCCTGCGCAGCAGCTTCGCCTGGTCCCCTCGTGGCATCCGCTCCTTCTTCGTCTCTTTCCTGACCGCTGCCTCAGGTGCCCCACTCACCCCCTCCTCTCCTGCTTGGGGGAGACGCGGCGGGAGGCTGGGGCCCGCGGATGCTCTGGGTGATGTGGACCGCGGCACTCACGGGCGCCGGGCTCGCGCTGCTGGGCATCTCCGGGCCGAGGGGACTCCGCTCCCTGCTTTATGTCGTACTGGGAACGGTGTCGTTCCCGGCGATGCTGCGGCTGCCAGAGGTGATTGGCCCGGCGCGTGTCGGGTGGCTCGTCTTCAGTGCGGTCCTCTATGCCCTGGGAGCGGGGGTCTACGCGCGCAGATGGCCAGACCCCCGCCCCACGGTCTTTGGCTACCACGAGGTGTTCCACCTCATGGTCATCGACGCGGCCACCGTGCACGACACCGTCATCCTCGACGTGCTGTGGGAGGCGGACCTTGAGGGCTGAAACCGACGCCGGGGCTCGCGCACATGCAGCCCATGCGTCCGGTGATGGCCAGTTGCGAGCGGCTGCCCCCGCACATTAGAGTCGAGACATGGCCCCCTACGCCTTCATCCGGCTGCGCTGAGTAGCGCAGCGAGCCTCTGAGCCTCGCTGCCGCATTCGTGCCCGCTTTCCGTCTCGGAAGGTCCGGGTGCGGACGCGCATGCCCTGGGTCCCAAGCCAACAGCCCTACCGGGTCATGAGCCCTGCGCTCCGGACCTTCTCTCGATTCGTCGCAGAGGAGGCCATGCCATGTCTCAGCGTTCCGACCGTTTCCGCGGTTCCAAGCAGTCCGTCTCCACCGCAGTCCTCATCGCCATCCAACTCCCTCATCACACCGAGGCCGAAGTCGCGGCCTCGCTCTCCGAGCTCGAGAGGCTCGTCTCGAGCCTCGGCATCCGTGTTCTCGGCACCACCCTGCAGAAGCGGGCGAACGCCACGTCGTTGGCGCTCCTTGGAGAAGGCAAGCTGCGGGAGCTCGCGGCCCTCACGCGCGGCCCATCGGCCGGCGCCCCACACCTCGTCGTCGTCGACACCGAGCTGAGCCCGGGCCAGCTTCGCAACCTGGAGCTCGGCCTCGGCGTGGACGTGCTGGATCGCACGGCCGTCATCCGGCGGGTGTTCGAGCAGCGCGCCCAGACACGCGAGGCCCGGCTCGAGGTGGAGATCGCCCGCCTGCTGCATGAGGCACCGAGGATCCGCGATGACGAATCCCTCGGGGATCGCGAGGGCGGAGGTGGGCGCGGCGGCAGGGGGCACAGCAACATCGAGCTCGCCAAGCAGCGGAATCGGGAGCGTGTCGCGGCCCTGCGCCGGGAACTCGAGGGGTTGCGAGCGGAGCAGGAATCCAGACGGGCGCGGAGGAAGGACACGCCGCGCGTGGCGCTCGTGGGTTACACGAACGCGGGGAAGTCCTCCCTGATGCGGGCACTGACCGGCAGCGAGGTCCTGGTGGAGGACAAGCTGTTCGCGACACTCGGCACCACGGTGCGTGCGCTTCAGCCGGAGACCACACCGCGCATCCTCGTCTCCGATACGGTGGGGTTCATCAAGAACCTGCCGCATGGGCTCATCGCGTCGTTCCGGTCGACCCTCGACGAGGCGCACGACGCCAGCCTCCTCCTCTACGTCGTCGATGCCGCCGATCCGGAGATGCGCGGCCAGCTCGAGCTCACCCATCGTGTCATCGAGGAGATCGGCGCCTCGGCGATTCCGTCGCGCGTCCTCCTCAACAAGGTGGACCGCCTGAACCTCGAGGAGCGCCAGCGGCTCGCCGTCGAGTTCCCCGAGGCCCTCCAGACGAGCGCCCATGACGCGGGGGACATGCAGCGGCTCCGGGAGACCCTCATTGCCTTCTTCGAGGCGGACTGGGGGAGCGAGCACTTCGAGGTGCCGTACTCCCGGAGCGGGCTGCTGGGATGGCTCCGGGCCAACGCGCGAGTCGTCTCGGAGGAATACACCGAGCGGGGCGTGCGCCTGTCGGTGAGGGGACCGCCGTCCGTGCTGGCCCGGTTCAGACACGTGCTCGAGCGGGGATGAGCCCACGCACGGGGACTACGGGGCTTCGACGACGACACTCCCCGTCTTGTCGTCGAAGCCGACACCGGTCAGGTCGGCATCCGGGAAAGGTGTCCGGGAAAGGTGTCAGACGATTTGTAGGAGACGAGGTGTCGGAACGAGTCCTTTGACACCTTCCCCGAGCCCGCCCTCGCGCTCCTACCCCGAGCCCCGGGAGAAGCTGACACCGTCTCAGGAGAGCCGTCGGCTTCCGCGCGGCGCTCAAACAATCGTGCAAACTTCCTCGAAAGACAGGCGCGGTCCCCGCGGGTAGAGCTTCGAACTGTCACCATACCCGATCGTGCAGATGAAGTTCGATTTGAGGTTCGTGCCCGCGAAGAAGACCTTGTCCACCTCCGCATTGTAAAAGCCTGACATGGGGCAGACATCCAAGCCAAGCGCGCGGGCCGCGAAAATCAAGTAGGCTCCCTGGAGGGAGCTGTTGCGAAAGGCCGTGTCGTAGCTGAACCTGGGATCATTGACAAAGAAAGGTCTCGCATCATAGCTCGGAAAGAGCCGGGGCAGGTCTTCGTAGAACTTCTCATTGTAGGCAATGATTGCCGTCACGGGGGCCGATTTCACCTGCTCGATGTTGGACCCCATCAAGGCTGGATAGAGCCTGGCCTTCTCCGATTCACTCCGCACGAACACGATCCTCGCCGGTGCGGAGTTCACCGACGTGGGTCCCCACTTCATCAGCTCGTAGAGTTCCCGCAGGGTCTGCTCCGAGACGGGCTTGTTCTGCCAGAAGTGATGGGTGCGGGCTTCGGTAAAGAGCTGCTGGATGGATTCCTTCGCAATGATCCTGGTCATCGGGGTCTCGTTCATTTGATACCCCCATTCTTGGCCCGACAGACCACATTGAGAAGAGCGAAGAATCCCAATATACTTTCCGGATAGGCGAAAGATGAATCCGGACTTGAATGCAGCGATGATCTTCGTGAACGTGGTGAGGGCGGGGAGCTTCAGCAAGGCCGCTCGGAGCCTCGGTCTCTCCGTCTCCACCGTGAGTGACCGGGTGGTTGGCCTGGAAAAGGCCCTGGGGGTGAGCCTCCTGACCCGAACCACCCGGAAGTTGAAACTGACGGACGAGGGGGCCGCCTTCTTCAAGGAATCCGAAGCCGCGCTCCAGACCCTGCTGGGTGCCTTCGAAGGAGCCACGGCGGCCCGGCAGCAACCCACCGGTACCTTGAGGATCACCGCGCCCGCGGATTTTCCGCCCTCGGAGATATCCGCTGCCGTCATCGAGTTTCGGGAGAAGCATCCTCAGGTCAAGGTGGAGACCCACATCAGCAATCGCTACGTAGACCTCATCACCGAGGGATTCGATATCGCCATCCGGGGAGGGCACCTGGAGGATTCCGGCCTGCGCTCCAAGCGCCTCGGGGTGGGAAACCTGGTCGTGGTGGCGAGCTCTCGCTATCTCCAGGGAGCCTCGGCCATTCAGCACCCACGAGACCTCACGGCGCATCCGTGCATCGGCTTTGTGAGCAAAGAGGGAAACAAGGGCAACATGCTGTGGCACCTTCGCTCGGCGAGCGGAGAGGCCGTCCGGTTGAAGCCTGATTTCGTGGTCTCGTCTACGTCCTTCACCTGGATCCTGAGCCTCGTGAGGCGCGGGGCGGGATTGGCCCTGGTGCCCCAATCGCTGCTGAAGGAAGACTTCGCCAGGAAGAGGCTCGTCCGGGTACTTCCGGATTGGGCCACGGAGTATGCGCCGGTGCACCTTGTCTACCCTCCTCAACGCTTTTCTTCGCCCAAGGTGAGGGAAATGATCCCCATCCTGGAGAGGCACTTGCGCGAACTGTTTGCGTAGAGCCGCTCGAGCATAGGCGGCATGGGAGCCCTGTTGCGGGCGAGGGCCGGGGTAGGTGGTCGTCCAGGAGGGCCGCGCGACACGCATTGGACGGTGCAGCTCCAGGCACACCCCTCCCCTGCGCGGGCGACCGCTCGCCTTGGGCTCCGCCAGAGAGTGCATCCCTCAGCCGTGCGTCACTCCCACAGCGCCTGCTGCTCTGGCCCCCTGGCAGGTGCCTGGGGTGAGGGCAACTCGGGCTGGTGCGGGTGGCGAAGAATGCGCCGGATGACGCTGCCCTGGCTGAGGTACGCCAGCACCCGCCGCCTTCCTCCGCACCTCGGGCAGGAGAAGACGTCGATGTCGAACGTCTTCCTCAGCAGTTCCGCGAAAGTCCACTCGCGGCGTCCTCTCCTTCCGCGGCTCCTTCCTGGCCGCTGCCTCGCTCGCCACGCTCGCCTCCCCCGCTCCTGCGGCTTGGGGAGCTAGGAACCGTGAACCTGCCCCGAGCTTCGCGCCAACAGCCCGGCGAGGAACATCCCGATGTCCTCCAGTGCCTCGGCGGCCGCATGTAGCATCGCGAAACTCGAGGGAAAAACGTGAGTCATTCCCTCCCAGACGTGGACCTCGCAGCTCCGTCCGGCTTGTTCGGCCTTTCGCGCGAACCGCAGCGAATCATCCAGCAACACCTCGGCGTCGCCCACATGGATGCGCACCGGTGGCATCCTCGAGAAATCGCCATCCAGCGTGGCCAGCCGCGGATCCTCGACACGATGTCCGCCGAGATAGGTCGCCGCGGCTTCAGCGAGCGTCGCTCTGGACAAAAGGGGGTCTTCATCCGCGCGAGAGGCCATGGATTCTCCGGAGACGGACAGGTCGATCCACGGCGACATCGCGACGACGCCGAGGATCCGATCGGATTTCGCCGTGCCGCCCGTCAGGAACGAGAGCGCGAGACCGGCGCCGGCGGAATCACCGCAGAGCGCGATACGCTCGTAGCCATGGGCCAACAGGCCTTCATGAAGCGCGCGGATATCGTTCGTCGCGGCGGGAAACGGCCGTTCCGGAGCAAGCGCATAGTCCGCGACGAATGCCGCGGCGCCCGCCCGCTCGGCGATGTGCCCGACGAAGTTCCGGTAGGCCGCCGCCGAACCGATCACATAGCCGCCGCCGTGCAGGTACAGAACGACAGCCTTGTCGTCCGCATGCTTGGGACGGCACCACCAGCCGGGTACGCCGCCTACCTCTCCCTGCTCGAAGCGGACCGTCTCGGGTGGGGGCGTGCGGGCGATGATCTCGTCGAACGCGGCGCGACTCGCGGGCTCGAACTTGAGCTTCGGCGCCCCGGCGAACATGGCGCGCATCGCCTGCAGGGCCCCCGCGTCCGATGAACTGATTTCGTGCTTGATGACAGACATGTGGGTCTCCATTCCTGCTATTTCAGCCACCCTGGCGGCGAGCTCCCGTGGTCACTCGCATGGAGGGACCACGGGTCTGATGGCTCGCCGAGTGGCTTTCACCATGTGATCAACGGGGAACGATGCACCCAGGTGTCGTCGCGCACCTGGTCCAAGGCAAACCTCGCGACGTCTGCTCGCGAGATGGCTCCGCCCTGGAAGCTGGAGAGATCCGTGAGCGCGCGGATCGTGTCGCGGCCGGGCTTGTTGGTCAGGACGGAGGGGCGAACGAGAACCCAGTCGAGCCCGCTGTCCCTGACGATAGCCTCCTGCCGATTCTTGTCGGCGTATACCTTGCGCAAGAGGAGCGGAAAAATCAGGTTGTCGAAAAGAAAGCCGCCGTGCCCAGCACTGTCACCGGCGCCCATCCCCGTGATGCAGACCAGACGTGAGACCTGCTCGATCTTCATCGCTCTCACGAGCGCCCGCGTCGCGGTCGAGAGAAGCGTCACCTCGCGGAACGGGCTGGCCGGTGTGCCGAGTACACTGACGACGGCGTCCCGGCCCTTGAGCGCCTGGCGCAAGGCCATCTCGTCGCGGGCGTCTCCGACGATGAGCGTCGCCCCCTTGAGCTCACTCGCCTTCTCGGCTGAGCGCACGAGCGCGGTAACGTCGTACCCTCGCGCCACCGCCTGGCTGACGATCAGGCGGCCGGTGCCGCCGGTCGCTCCAAGGACCAGTATCTTCGGTTGGGGTGTCCGGATGTTGTCGGTTACGGAATCTCGCATGGTCGCTACCTCGGAAAGCGGGACGCCTCCTCGGAGGCAGTCCCGTCGTTCATGTCCCTGGTGATGATCAGAGCCGGCCCTCGGCGAGCAGTCCGCGGGTCCGTTTCAGCGTGGACAGCAAGGCGCTCTTGTAGCCCTTGTCGCCGTTCATCCATTCTTGTTCGGCCTGCTCTTCGGGGCCGTTCGGCTTCTTGCCGCGCAGGCCGAGATAGCAGTAGAACCGAAGTTGAAGCGCGCCGGCTTCGTCCTCGAACAGCTCGTTGATGATCGCGCCTTCGCGCGGACCGGTGACCTGGAAGAAGGTCACCTTGCTCTCCGGCTCGAAGGTGATGATTTCGCGCAAATCATCGCCTGCGATCGTGGCTTCACGCACGATGTGCGTCACGCGCTCTTCCACGACCTCGCAACGGGTGCAGACGTTGGGCGGGAGAAACAGGCGGGCGTCGCGGGCCTTGAGGACCAGGCCTTTCCATGCCTGCGCGCGGGTCAGCGGGGTCTCGCCCTCCGGATTCACCGGAACCGTGGCGGTTGAATAGATCATGATGGAATTCCTTGTTGTTGGGGTTGCGTATTGCCCGTGCCGTCAGGCCGAGGCCGCGATCCTGGAGGCGAAGTCGCGATAGGAGCGCAGGGGACGGCCCAGGAGCGCGGTCAGGCGCTCGACGTCGCCGGCCTCGGGGATCATTCCCTCGGTGAGAAAGCGTTCGCTCATCAGTCGCATGTCGAAGGCCATCCAGCTCGGCATGAACTTGCGGAGGTTCTGCTCGAACCCGCCGGTGTCATCGCCTCCATAGGCGATCGTGCGACCCAGCACATCCGACCAGATGGCGGCCGCATCCGCGCCGGTCAGCGTATCGGGACCGACGACATTGATCCGCTCGAGCGGGAGCGGCCTGGTGGCCCGCTCGCGGCGGATGAGCTCGATGGCCGCGATCTCGCCGATGTCGTGTGCATCGACCATGGCGAGGCCCTTGCCTCCGATCGGCATCGGGTAGACACCGTATCCGAGCACGACGTCCTTGATCGTGAGATCGTTGTTCATGAAGTAGGCCGGGCGCAGGATGGTGGCGTTGAAGCCCATCTGCTCGATCATCCGCTCGACGCCGAACTTGCCCGCGAAGTGCGGCACGTTCACGTAGAGGTCGCTGTGGAGCACCGACAGGTAGACGATCCGCTCGACGCCCGCCTTGCGGGCCAGGTTGAGCGCGATCAGCGCCTGCGTGAATTCATCGGGCACGACCGCGTTGAGCAGGAACAGGGTGGAAACACCCGCGAACGCGCCGCGGAGCGAGTCGACGTCGAGCAGGTCGCCCTGCACGACGGTGACGCCCGCCGGGAAGTGGGCCTTCGCGGTATCGCGGACGAGCGCGCGCACATCGGCGCCACGCTTCACGAGTTGATCGACAACCTGGCGGCCGACTGTGCCGGTTGCGCCGGTAACGAGGATGGTCATGGGGATCACTCCGGGTTCGAGTCAGAAGACCCCCTATAAATGAGCGATCCACCTCTGGACCGACAGATGTTATCCTTGGACGGGCCGTCTCACTGGTGGAACGGTCTCCCTGGTGGAACGAATGGATCTGCTCGCCCTCGCTGATTTCAATCTCGTCGCCCGGCACGGAGGGTTCGGACGCGCCGCACGCGCCGCTGGGCGCCCGAAGGCGACCCTGTCCCGCCGGGTCGCGGAACTGGAGGCCAGCCTCGGCCTGCGCCTGTTCGAGCGCGGGGCGCGCGCACTGAAGCTCACCGAGGAAGGACGGGCGCTCTTCGAGCGAGCGGGGGCATTGCTGACCGAGCTCGACGAGACCGCGGCGGCGATCGCTTCGGGTGGGGAAAGGCCGCGAGGCAAGTTGCGGATCAGCGCGCCCCTGCTCTTTTCACAGACCGCGATGGGTAGGCTCGCGGCCGGCTTCGCGCTGAAATATCCGGAGGTCCGGCTCGAAATCACGACGGAAGATCGGACCGTCGACATTGTCGAGGAAGGTTATGACCTGGTCATCCGGGTCAATCCGGATCCGGATGAAAGCCTTGTCGGACGAATCTTTCTGCGCGATCGGCTGGTAGTCGTCGCGAGCCCGGGCCTCGCTCGACCGGCGGGCAATGTCGCTGTTCCGGCTGTAGTGCGGGGGGCGGGCGACCGGAGTGCGGCCTGGGATGTCAGGGTGCCCACTGGAAGATCACGCATCGCGATAGAGCCAGTCCTTCGCCTGTCATCGCTCATCATGGTCCGCGATGCTGTCCGAGCGGGCGTCGGCGCCGGACGCCTCCCCGTGTCACTCGTCAGTCACGATCTGGCTGCCGGCACGCTGGTGCATTGGGGTGATGTAGACGGGCCAGACATCGCCCTGTGGACGCTCTATCCCTCGCGGCGGCTGCTGAGCGCTCGTGTCTCCGCCTTCCTCGACTATTTGAAGGAAGCTTTTCCCATGGGAACGTCTGACGAGCTGGCGGCCTATATCGGGGCGTAAGGACGGGTCTCGGCAAGCTGACGTACCTCATCAACCTGCTAGATGGAGGTCCACCCTCCATCGACTGTCAGAACGGCGCCGGTCGTGAAGGACGCCGCATCGGACGCAAGGTAGATGACGGCGCCCAGCAGTTCCTCGGGACGGCCCCATCGTCCCATCGGGATCCTCTAGGAGTCCTGTCTTCCGCCGAGCTGTACACGCCATGACCTGACCCAACCGCAGCGCTGGTGGGCCTGTGGGGGTGACTTCAACGTTCCTCGTGTCGGTCGGCCCATGCCGGGGGGCGGCGGAAATCGACGCCGTGGGTGACACTCTGCGGGGACCGTGGGGTTTCAGGGAGCAAATGAATGAGGCACGAAACAGAAGAACGAAGCCAATGCCAGAGGTGGCAAGCTCCCTCCCTGCTGATTTCCAGCGTTCGCGCGGTTCGCAATGGGGTCTGCTCTCCGCCTTGATTCTGACGGCCGTGGCGGGCTGCTCGGACAAGGTCCCTCCCGACGCGGCGCCGGGGGAGGGCAGGCCCCTCCTCTGGGGGAATTGCCCGGCACTTCCGGAAGGCGCCACCCGAGACCCTCGCCAAACATGTGCGACCCTTCAGGTCCCGCTGGATTATCACCACCCGGATGGGCGCACCCTCGAGATCGCGATCTCGCGCATTGCCACCGCCAGGCCGGATTCCCGACGAGGCGTTCTCGTGTTGAACCCGGGTGGACCGGGGCTCGAAGGACTTGATCTTCCGAGCCTGGCCGCCACCGTGCTGCCTTCCGAGGTTCTCGAGCGCTATGACCTGATTGGATTCGACCCTCGCGGTGTGGGGCACAGCTCTCCTGTCACCTGCGGGCTGACCGACGTCAGCCTCGTCGACCTCTTCCCGTACCCCGCCGCGGACGGCTCGATCGACGCGAACGTCGCCCTCGCCCGCGAAACCGCGGCTCGATGTGCCGCATCCACTTCGGGCGACATCCTGCCATTCATCACCACCGCCAACACCGCCCGTGACATGGAGCAGATCCGTCAAGCGCTGGGGGAGAGGATGATTTCCTACTGGGGCCAGTCCTACGGCACCTACCTGGGGGCGGTGTACGCGTCCTTGTTCGCCGAAAACACCGACCGGATGGTGCTCGAGGGAAACGTGGACCCCACGAGGGTCTGGTATGGAGTCTACCACTACTGGGGCGAGGGCATGGCCAGTCGGTTCCCCGATGCCGCCCGCTTCGCCGCGGCGAACAACGACACCGTCCACTTCGGCACGACCCTGGAGGAGGTGACGGCGGCGTACCTCGAGTTGGCGAGCCGGCTCGACGCGACCCCCGCTTCCGTCCCCGGAACGAGCGCGCGGATCACAGGGGGTCTGTTCCGAACCGTCACCTACAGCCTGTTACAAAAGAATGAGCAGATTCCGCTCCTCGTCCAGTTCTGGCGCGCTATCGACAATCTCACCGATGGAGCGCCCACCGCCGAGGATGCCGCGCTGCTTCAGCAGGTCTTCGCCCAGGAACCGGCCAGGGCGGACGTTCCCGCCGACAATCAGACGGCTGTCTTCCTGGCGCTCGCCTGTGGTGACGCGAGCTGGCCCACCGACATCGAGGTCTACAGGAAGAAGACTGCCGAGGACCGGGCTGCTCATCCTCTCACCGCCGGCATGCCATTCAATATCTGGCCGTGCGCCTTCTGGAAGACCCAGCCTCGCGAGGCCCCGGTCGAGGTGACCCGCCAGGGAGCGCACAACCTCCTCCTGCTGCAAAACCGACGTGACAACGCGACCCCATGGGAATCCGGGCTGGGCATGCGAAAGGCCCTCGGGGCGCGCGCGACGTTTGTCGAGCTCGACGCGGGCGGCCACTATGTCTACGGTCAGGGCTCATCCTGCGTGGATGGCGTGTCCAATACGTTCCTCATGACCGGACAACTGCCCCAGGGCGACGTCTCCTGCGCGAATTAGCGCAGTAGCCCAGGCGTGGCGGGACTCCCGGCTGGCGCGGGAGATAGACTCGGCCCGTGTACTCCATCTCGCCTCTGGGAGCATAAGGAAAATGGGAGGCCGGTTGAAGGTGAGGGCTGGAGCGGAGGGGCCGAGGAGAGCCGCGGACGGGAGCCGCCCGAGCTGTGTGCCAGGCCCGTGTAGGGGGCCGAGCACCCCCATAGGGCACACTGCTGCCCAGGCCGCCCTCCCCTCAGGGCGCGGCAAGAGCCTGAGCTGGGCCTGTGGGTTGTCTTGAGCGCATCAACACCTCGCTGCCTGGGGTGGCCCTCGCTCCGGGGCTCGCCTCGCACCTGCTGTGGCCAGGCCCTGGTGCTTCACAATCGCTCTCACCCCTCGTGCTCCCTTCACGTTCGCCAACACCCGGCTCCTTCCTCCACACCTCTCGCAGGCCAACACGTCGATGTCGAACGTCTTCCTCATGAGTTCCGCGAAAGTCCACTCGCGGCGTCCTCTCCTTCTGCGGCTCCTTCCTGGCCGCTGCCTCGCGCTCCACGCTCTCCTCCCCCTCTCCTGCTGCTTGGGGGAGCTTCAGTTGAAGCAGTGGTGCTCCAGCCCCTTCCATGGTCACTCGGCCATTCCCATCGCCCACGCCTCGGCGACCGCGAGCATCTCGCGAGCCTCTTCCCAGCCAAACCTGGCGCAGAGCAACCCGGTGGACGTGCGCTCGATGAAGCCCCACTGCCAGATCGCCTCCGCATCCACGCCTGTCAGTTCCGCCAATCGGCGGCAGCGCCTCGTCCCAAGCGCCAAGGGGTCGCCAGCCAGGAGCTCCGAGGTCCACTCGCGCATCAGTATTCCGAGGTCATAAGCGCGCTCGATGATGAGACCGTCGGGATCGACGAACTTGAAGCGCCTCGACCCGCCGCCAGGCACCTGCAGCGCATTCCACGGATGGGAGTCGCCATGCGCGAGCACGGCCTGGGTCGGCTCGAAGGCACGACGACGGCTCTCGGCGTAGCGGAGCGCGGTGTCGATGAGCTCCACGGGGCACGGTCGCCCCAGCTCGCGCCAGGAGGTCTCGATGAAGTCACTGAGACTTCGCGCCTTCTCCGCGCCGGTCATGAAGCAAGCGCCCTCGGGCACGAGCGCCCAGGCCTCGGTCAACGTCTCGCAGAGAAGCTCCAGCTGAAGGTCGACGGGCAGGCCGAGATCGTTCAGTGAAGGGCCGAGGCGCTCCATGAGCATCGTCCCCCGTGACGGGTCGTAGGCGTAGACTTCCGCATAGCCGCGCCCCCGAGCGGCCAGCAAGGTCCGGAGCTGGCTCGCCGACGGGTCGCGGGCCGGAAGGTTGACCTTCAGCACGGCCTGACGTCCGTCCGCCATCGTGACGTCCACCACGAGCGCCTCCGTGCCGCCCGTCAGCGTCCGGCCGACAGCCAGGCTCCACCGGTCGGCCAGTTCCTCGACGACAGGACCGAGCCCGGCAAGCCATGCCTCGCCCGCTGGCCCTTCCGCCATCGCCCTGCTCCTGACCTGCTCGGGAATTTCGAACCGTGTCGCCGTCATGGCCGCAGTACCACCGCTCCTTCCATTCTCGAGCTTCCTCGGTGATACGAACCACCGAGCCACGGACCGAGCCGGGTTGGTCATGACAGGTGGAGCTTCCCCTGAGCCCACCAAGAACCTCGAGCGTTACCGTTCCTTCACACAACACCGGAGCTCCCGCCTGGACTCCGATACGCGCGTGCTGGGGTTGGTCGCGCTGGGCTCGATGGCCGAGCTCGGGCGTACGCCGGACGCGTGGTCGGACCATGACTTCTTCGTCATCACGGTCGCGGGAGTACAGGAGTCGTTCCGCCAGGATTTGAGCTGGTTGCCCGATGGCGAGCGCATCGCACTGTCTGCGCGCGGGGAGCGAGACCCAGCTCGACAACCTCGACCCGTTCCGCCGCTTCGAACGGGCGTTCCCGGTGCAGGGGCGGACGTTCCACCAGGTGTTGCTGCAGGAGCCAGACCTTTGCGCCCGGCAACTCCTTCGCTTCGCTGAGGAGCAGCTCGCGCACCGGATGGAGCGTTATCCGGCCCGCGCTGTGCAAGTCTTGAGGAACCAGTTGGAGCAGCGGGCCCAGCGCTCGTGCTAATTGCACCTGGGTCTTCTCAGAACGCGTGCGGGAAGAGGAGGTTCACATGCCACATCTTCGAGGGGATGCAGGCGTCCTTCGCGGAGAAGGACCAGTATCCGAGCACCCTCACGCAGATGGGTTTCTCGCCCATGATCTGTACGATGGCTCGCGTGCACCCCTGCCTGGACCCGACTCGGTGGCGAGCTGTCACTTCACCTACCGGGTGACGTCGGTGACGGGTTCGCCGAATCCCTCCTTCATGGTCATCGCGCAGGGCGCCGCGGGCACTCCGGTCGCGGACGTCACGCTGCAGATCGGCTCGCCCTCAATCCAGAACATCGTCTTTTGGGTGGAGCGCGCCGGAATGAGCCGCTACATCGACTGGGAAGAGCGGGTGCCAACCCAGTCCGTGTGCGCCGCCCAGGAGGAGGAGGGCCTCGCGAACATCCGCGCCCTCTTCACGACGGAGCGGGCCTTCTTCCAAGAGAAGGATCGGTACTCGAGCAACCTCACGGAGGTGAGCCTCCTGCCCATGAGTTGCACGGATGGTACGCGCCCCGTGGGTCCGGACAACTCATGGCTTGGTGGGTGCCGCTTCATCTACCACGTCGAGCTCACGGCCTCCGGATTCACCGCCACGGCGCGCGCCGTGTCCAGGCTCATAGAGGCATCGAGGTCCTCCCAGATGCTCCGTCAGGAGCGCTCCTGGGCGGAGCCCCGGTGATGGCAGGCAGCACGTGCCGCCGAAGCAGCTCGAGAAACCGCTCGGGCCGGACGAATGCGCCCATGTGGCCCGAGTCGGCAATCAGCTCGAAGTGCTTGAGCGGTGCCTCGAGCGTCTCGCAGTACGCCGCGGCGACGGAAGCGGGTGTGTGGACATCCGAGTCTCCCTGGAAGACGAAAAAGGGAAGCTCGACGCTTGGAGCTACCGTGTGGGCGTCGAATGCCACCATCTCGGCGAAGAGCCGCTCCGTGCAGAAGCTCAGGCCCTCGGCGAGGGCTTGAAGGTCACGCAGCCCATGCGCCGGTGAGGAAAGCATGAGGGGCATGAAGATTGCCGCCATGCCCCGGCCGTCCCGGGTCGTCCTGTCGCGCAGCCGCACCATGCGATTGTAGGAGGCCACGTCCCATCGGCGGGGGTCCGACCCCATCCGCGACAGGAATGCGACGTCCGCGCGGCTCCCGTTCTTCGCCACCCAGGCGAGCGTCTCCGCGTGCGTCACCTGCTCGTTCGCGGCCATGCCCACGTTGAAGTCCGTGCCCACGTATGCCGCGAAGAGGTCTGGCCGGGCCCGCACGAGCGGCAGCCCCAGCAGCGTTCCCGCGGAGCTGGCGAGGAGGAGCCGCTTGCGGCCCGGCAGCCGCTCGTCGAGGAACGCGCACAGCTCGATGGCGTCCTCCTGCATGCGCCTGAAGCTCATCTCACCGCTTCCCCCCTTGCCGTTTCGCGCGAGCGTCTTTCCGGCGCCCCTCCGGTCCCACTGCACGACGGTAAAGTCCTTCTCCCAGCAGCGCAGGGTGGGGGTGAGGAGCGAGTAGGGCGCGCCCGGTCCCCCGTGAAGCACCAGGAGCACGGGGTTGCGCGCGTCCTCCCCACGAATGCTGACCCACTGCTCGATTCCCCCCAGGCGCACGAACCGCTCCTCGGCGACTCCGGGAGGCACGTCGATGCGAAGCGTTCGCGCGACCCGCTGCTGAAGCAGTGCCCGGTAGCCGAGCGCTGCCGAGAGGAGGACGACTGTTGCAACAGCGACCGTCACCATGGCGGCACCCCTAACTGTGTAGTTGCTACGCAGTTTAGTATACGAGATACACAGTTCTGACAAGTCGAGGAGAATCGATGGCCAGGAAGCACCCGGTGTTCGGAGACCAGGCGGCGAGCGTGGCGCTCCTCTGGAAGGAGACGTCAGCCGGCCGCCGCGGACCGAAGCCGGCACTCACGCTGGAGCAGATCGTCGACGAAGCCATCAAGCTCGCGGACGCGCGGGGGCTCGCGGCGCTCTCGATGGAGAAGCTCGCCCGCGAGTTCGGTTTCACGCCGATGGCGCTCTATCGCTACGTGCCGGGGAAGGCCGAGCTCATCGCCCTGATGATCGACAGGGGGATTGGAATGCCCCCTACGCTCGAGGGCGAGGCCACGGCCTGGCGCGACAAGCTCCTCTATTGGGCGAAGTCTCTGGCCGGCGTGTTCCGCCGCCACCCGTGGAGCCTCGAGGCGACGGGCCGCCTGCGTGTCATGGGGCCCTGCGAGCTGGCGTGGCTCGAGGCGGGCATGGGCGCACTCGCGCCGACGGGGCTGACTCCCGAGGAGCAGCACAGCGCGTGCCTCGCGCTGTTGAGCCAGATACGCACGAGCGCCCAGTTCTCGAAGGAGTCGGCAGGCGGGGACCAGGCCATGAGCGGCGTGCAGTGGGCCACCGCGACGCGAGCGCTCCTCGAGACGCGAGAGGCGCTCTATCCGCAGCTGAGCCGCGTGCTCTCGCAGCGAAGCGAAGGCGACCCGCCCGAGCCGGGGCTCGCGTGGGTGTTGGACGGAATCGCCGCGCGCATCGAGCGGCGCAAGCGAAAGCGGCGGCCTTCCGCGGAGTGATGTGCAAGGCGTTCTGCTCGCGGCGCATAGCGGTGATGAAGCGGCGGGCCGGCCACGGGCGAGGAGGCCCTCCGAGCCCTACATGGCGGCGGCACGGGCCGAAGTGGGGGAGTGGGAGAAGAAGTCCATCGGCCTCGACGTACACAAGCGGGACAGCCAGGAGCATAAGAAGAATGGGAGGCCGGTTGAAGGTGAGGGCTGGAGCGGAGGGGCCGAGGAGAGCCGCGGACGGGAGCCGCCCGAGCTGTGTGCCAGGCCCGTGTAGGGGGCCGAGCACCCCCATAGGGCACACTGCTGCCCAGGCCGCCCTCCCCTCAGGGCGCGGCAAGAGCCTGAGCTGGGCCCGTGGGTTGTCTTGAGCGCATCAACACCTCGCTGCCTGGGGTGGCCCTCGCGCCGGGGCTCGCCTCGCACCTGCTGTGGCCAGGCCCTGGTGCTTCACAATCGCTCTCACCCCTCGTGCTCCCTTCACGTTCGCCAACACCCGGCTCCTTCCTCCACACCTCTCGCAGGCCAACACGTCGATGTCGAACGTCTTCCTCATGAGTTCCGCGAAAGTCCACTCGCGGCGTCCTCTCCTTCTGCGGCTCCTTCCTGGCCGCTGCCTCGCGCTCCACGCTCTCCTCCCCCTCTCCTGCTGCTTGGGGGAGCAGGGGCCCGCCCGGATTGTCCCCCCGATCTTCCTCCCTGTGCTTGCACGCTGGAAGGCACCCCTGAGCCTGCCCCGGTTTTGTGGACACACCTCATAAGTCGGCTACACAGGAGGTAGTGTTCATGGAGCGAAGGAAGAGGCGGAGTTTCACCCCGGAGTTCAGGGCCGAGGCGGTCCGACTGGTGCGCGAGGGCAGCAAGAGCCTGCCCCAGGTGGCCAAGGACTTGGACCTGACCGAGTCAGCCCTGCGCAACTGGGTGCGCGAGGCCGACGGAGGCGATGGCAAGGAGTCGGCAGGTGCACTCTCCACGGCCGAGCGGGAGGAGTTGGTGCGGCTGCGCAAGGAGGTGCGTCATCTGGAGATGGAGCGCGACTTCCTAAAAAAAGCGGCGGCCTTCTTCGCGAAGGAGACCTCGAGGTGAAGTTCGAGTTCATCGACGCGGAGAAGGCCCACTTCCCTGTGGACTTCATGTGCGAGCAGCTGGGTGTGTCGCGCTCGGGCTACTACGCCTGGAAGGAGCGCCCGGAGTCCGCGCGGGACAAGGCGGACCGGGCCCTGGCCGAGGAGGTGACGCGGATACATCGCGACAGCCGCGGCACGTACGGCAGTCCTCGCGTCCACGCGGAGCTGCGTGCCCGGGGGCAGCGCGTGAGTCGAAAGCGTGTGGCCCGGCTCATGAACGAGCACGACATCGCTGCTCGCAAGAGACGGCGCTTCGTGCGCACGACGGACTCCCGCCACAACCAGCCCGTTGCCCCCAACATCCTCGAGCGCAACTTCTCCCCCGGCCAGCCCAATAGCACCTGGGCCACGGACATTACCTACGTGGGGACGGGGCAGGGCTGGCTCTACCTGGCCGTCGTCATGGACCTCTTCTCTCGCAAGGTGGTGGGCTGGTCCATGAGCGAGAACATCGACCGGCACCTGGTGCTCAACGCCCTGGACATGGCCCTCGAGGGACGCCAGCCACCGCAGGGGTTGTTGCACCACTCGGACCGGGGCAGCCAGTACGCCAGCACCGACTACCAGCAGGCACTGGCTGCTCGGGGCATCCAATGCAGCATGTCGCGCAAGGGCAACTGCTGGGACAACGCCGTGGTGGAGAGCTTCTTCAGCAGCTTGAAGCAGGAGCTCGTCTACACCACCGCCTTCGCCACGCACGAGCAGGCCCGGCTGGCCCTCTTCGAATACATCGAGGTCTTCTACAACCGCCAGCGGCGGCACTCCTCGCTGGGCTACGTCAGTCCAGTGGATTTTGAGCTTGCGCCCTTACCGCAGAAGTTGGCATCTTAACCCTACTGTCCACGTAACCGGGGCAAGCCCACCCCCGCCTGCTCGGACGACGATGGGGACGGTCATCCCAGGAGGGATGACAACTGCCCGTCCACGTACAACCCCGATCAGGCCAACTGTGACCGTGATGGGGCGGGTGATGCCTGCGACAGTCTGAACGCGACACAGACGACGTCGAGCTACTCCGTCTATCAGTACAGATACACCAGCGGTGGGTCCGCTTGTTTCCTCAATCAACAGCTCTACGGGATGACGCTCGTGTATAACGACTACTCGCAGGTCACGACGACGTACTGCGCGGGTCCTCAAGCGGGGCAGACGACGACCTCGACCACTCTCGTTGGAACCCACACCCTGAATTGCTACCAGTACCGGGATTCTGCCCCACCAACACCACGACCATCCGGCCCGATCCCTGGTGCCTCTGAGTCGCACGGGCCGCGGGGTCCACGAGGTCCAGCCCTCCCTGCGCGTGCTGGACCTCGAGCACCCGTCCGGGTGCCTCAGGTCCATCTCGGACTGAAGCGCCTCGGGTTGCGCGAGTCATGTCTCGTAGAAGATGCGCGTGCGGCACCGGCGCATGTCCTCTGGCGTGGTCATGGGGTCCTTCAGCACCACGTCACAGGACTTCTCAAGCACCCGTGCTCGACCTCCGCGCGGAGCGCCGCCAGCTCCTTGGCCCTCTGCGCCTTCGCGCGGCGGATCTCGATGGAATGAATGACGAGAGGCTTGAAGAAGGCAATCCCCGCGCAGGCCACCGACGCCAGCAGCGGCAGTCCCCACCCGAGCGGCACCTCCTCCCAGGGCCGGTCGGACAGGAACTGCCGCCAGCTCACCCAGAGGGTGAGGACGAAGGGTAGGGGCGCGACCAGCAACGGCCCCGCTTCGGTGCTCAGGTGGAAGAAGGCGGCGCTCGGCGGCGTCAAGCTCGGTGCCAGCGCGATGAGGAAACACACCACGGCGAAGACGGTGCTCATCTCAGGGGCTCCGGGGCGTGGTCTTCCGGGTTGGTTTCAATCGATCGGTGAGGAATATGGGATCGCCTCCATGGCACCGTGGTGGGCCTGCCTACTCACAATTCCCATGAGCGGGCCAGCCTTCAGATGCTCCGTGATGCATGGCCGAAGGGGCCGTGCTCGTTCGTTTGCTCGGTCATTCGTTGGTCGTTCCCATGGTGACGTCGAGGTGGCCTGGGTATCGTTTGCACCGTGTGGCCACGACGCGAGGCGCGTCCCGCCATACGAGCAGCGCCGCCGTGCTGGTTCGAGCAGGACTGCGCGGGCGGGGAATCCAACCCGTGTCCGGATGCATCCGGCCAGAACGCTCCAGTGCGGTCGAGAGCGGTTTTCTTAGGAGTTCCGGTCGCCTACGCCCACCTCCTGCCTCACGCCGACGTGTGTTGAGATCGCTCCAGCGCAGGTCTGCTATAGGGAGCCGAAGAAGGAGAGAAAGCAGTGAGTGGACTTTGGCGGGGCCGCTGAGCAGGACGTTCCTCTTCGACGTGTACTCCCTGTGAGCAGTAGAGCCATTACCCGCTGGGTCGCTCCTCTGGCAACCGAGCCGACCGCCGGCAGCCAAGTGGATGGCGCCGAGGATGCTCGGAACCGTCTTCGAGGTTCTGCCTACATGGTGACACAGCACCCTTCCAGCAGGGCCGACCCGACGGCTCTGGCGGTATTGGACCTGATGCATCGAGGAGGGATGCCTGGATGACCGAGCCATCAACCCCGAGCGGCTCGACAGGGCCCTCTGTGATGGGCTGGCGCGAGGCAACGCCTGCGGATGACGACAGGATCGTCAGCCTGTGCGAGGCCTTGAACCGCGAAGATCCAGGGCCTGATCCCGTCAATGCTCAGCAGATCCTCCGCACGCTCGCCACGCTGCGGGCGCAACCTACGCGCGGCCGCACGGTCGTCCTCGACACCAGCAGGGGTCTGGCTTCCGGTTATGCCTTTCTCATCGCGTTTTGGTCGAATGAGCTCGGGGGAGAGGTCTGCGTGATTGACGAACTCTTCATCGAGCCGGCGGCGCGGGGGCGTGGCCACGGCACGCGCCTTGTGGAAGGCGTTCGCTCAGGCGCTCTGTTTGGAAAGATTCCTGTTGCGGTGGAACTCGAGGTCCGCCCCGCGAACACTCGCGCACTGTCGCTCTATCATCGCCTCGGTTTCCGCCCTATAGAGACGATGCGCCTCCGCCTCACTGGAAGCGTAGATTCCAGAGGGAGCACGCCCACGAGCTCGTAGGCGGGCACAGCCGCCTCCGGCATGTTTCGCATAGCGGACGAAACCGCTGAGCGAACAGGCGGCTCGTGTTTACGCTGCTAGGCTGCCACCCGTAATCTGGCCGCATGAACGCTGCGCGCTCGATTGTCTATGCCCGCCATGGGATGGTGGCTTCGGCGCACCCGCTGGCCACCCGGATTGGCACCGATATCCTGGCGAGCGGCGGAAGCGCGATCGATGCAGCAATTGCGGCCAACGCGGCGCTGGGTTTCCTCGAGCCAATGTCCTGCGGCATCGGTGGAGACCTGTTTGCCATCATCTGGGACCCGAAGACACAGCGCATTTACGGCCTCAACGCCTCAGGCCGGGCGCCGCGGGCCATCGTGCCCGCCCGAATACCAGCGGGACCGGATGGCGAGATGCTCCCGCGCACGCCCTACACCTGGACGGTGCCCGGGGCGGTCGATGGGTGGGTCGAGCTGCATCGCAGGTTCGGCAGACGGCCACTTAGCGAAGTCCTGGCCCCGGCCATCCAGGCGGCCGATGCGGGAGCGCCTGTGCCTCGAGTGATTGCCGCCGCCTGGGAACGAGAGTCGCTGCCGGTACACCACCTACCCGGGTTCGCCGCAACCTTCCTCCCAGGTGGCCGACCTCCACGAGAAGGGGAGATCTTCAGGAATGCCGCGCTTGCGAGGACCTATCGTGCCATCGCTGAGCGTGGCAGGGCGGGCTTCCATGAGGGCCCCGTTGCGGCCGCGATCGACGCGTTCTCACGGCAGGTGGGTGGGTATCTGAACGAGGAGGATCTCTCCCTGCATCGTTCCGAGTGGGTCGAGCCCATCTGCACCAGCTACCGAGGAACGGAGCTATGGGAGCTACCCCCCAACAGTCAGGGAATCACCGCCCTACAGATGCTGAATATCCTCAAGGCGCTGGACCTGAGGGGGTGCTCCCGTGACACTCCAGACTTCTGGCATGAGCTGGTGGAGGTAAAGAAGCTGGCGTTCGAGGATCGTGCACGTTTTATCGCGGACCCCGCCTTCGCAAGAGATCCGACAGCCTACCTGCTCTCCTGGGACCATGCTCGCGAGCTTGCGGCCCGTGTCGACATGACCACTGCCGCGCAAGGCCAGCAGCCGTATCATCCGCGGCTCCGGGTAGGCGACACGACAGTTGTCGCGGCTGCGGATGAGGAAGGAGCGATGATCTCCCTCCTTCAGAGCAACTATGAGGATTTTGGCTCTGGGTACGTCGTCGAGGAGTGTGGCTTCGCGCTTCAGAACCGCGGCGCACAGTTCGACCTGCGGCCTGGCCGGGCGAACTCACTGGCGCCCGGGAAACGCCCCTTCCACACCCTCATGCCCGCGCTGGTTACGCGCGATGGGCAGCCCTGGATTGCGTTCGGCCTCATGGGTGGTGATATGCAGCCTCAAGGACACGTGCAGGTGCTCGTCAACCTGCTGGATTGCGGGATGGACCTGCAAGAGGCAGGCGATGCTCCACGTTGCTACCACACCGACTCCGCGGAGCCTACCGGCCTGGTCACGATGGGTGGCGGCACCCTGGCCCTTGAGCCAGGCATTTCGGAGGACATCCGGCGGGAGCTTGTCCGGAGGGGGCACCGGGTTCGTGAAGCCGCGACGCATGCCTTCGGTGGCTACCAGGCTGTCGCACGCTCTCCGACCACCGGCGTCTTCGCCGGTGCCACCGAGTCACGCAAAGACGGTTGCGCAATGGGGTACTGAATGGAATACACCGACTCACGGTCGGCGAACGTCGCTCTCGTCACGCATCGCGCGTGTCTCACCCACCAGCCCCCCGACGGGCATCCGGAGAGCGCCGATCGTCTCCGGGTCTTGCTGCATTACCTGAGTACCCCCGAGTTTGCGTCACTGATTCGCGTTTCGGCGCCCCGAGCGACGCGAGAGCAGCTCGCTCGAGCTCATACGCTTGAGTATGTGGACTCGGTCCTCTCGATACGACCGCGGCGCGGTACCAACGTGCGCATTGACCCTGACACCTCGATGAGCAGCGGGAGCGCCGAGGCTGCACTGCGCGCCGCTGGCGGCGCCATCGCGGCGGTGGACCTCATCATGGCTGGCAAGGTTCGCTCGGCATTCGTAGCGGTACGGCCCCCGGGGCATCATGCCGGGCCCTCCCGGGCTATGGGGTACTGTCTCTTCAACAATGTCGCGGTGGCGGCGCGCCATGCACGCGCATGCTGGGGCCTTGGCCGGGTGGCGATCGCGGATTTCGACGCACATCACGGGAATGGCACGCAGGCCATCCTTGCCGATGACCCGGCCTTCTTCTACGCCTCGAGCCATCAGTACCCATGCTTTCCCGGGACGGGGCGCGAGCTGCAGCGCGGCCTCACGGGCAACGTGGCCTGCGTTCCGCTGATTCCGAACTCGACGGGGGCGCACTTCCGCGCCGCCTGGAAGGAAATCATCCTTCCCGCCCTGGACAGGTTTGCGCCGGAATTGTTGATTCTATCCGCCGGTTTCGACGCACATGCCGCCGATCCCGCGGCTCATCTGCAGCTTGCCGCACAAGATTTCGCCTGGCTCACGACTGAGCTCGTCCGCATCGCGTCCGCACATGGGCGTGGGCGTATCGTCGCGGTGCTCGAAGGTGGCTATCACCATGGTGCGCTGGCGACGTCCGTCATCGCGCATATCCGGGCACTGATGGGGAGCGACTTGCCTTCACGCTGACGCCAGGTCGCACCGGCTGGCCGCCCGTCTCACCTCAGGACCGCCCGGTAGAGGATGTTCGCGCAGCGCCGTAGGGTTGCCTCGCCAAGCAGGTCGAGGTCGTGATCGAGCACGAAGGTCGAGTGATAGGGGCGCCGCTCGCGATCCCAGGCGAGCAATCGCTCCAGGACTGCTGCGCATTCCCCGAGGCGGTGTTGGTGGCGCAGGCGTATCACCTCGACGAGGTTCATGAAATGCCAGGCTTCGTCACGCCCCACGAGATAGATCCAGGTGAGAAAGGTTTCATGGCCGAACGCACGATATATGTCCTTCGCCATCGAGCAGGCATGTCTCGTGACGATCTCATCGTACGCAAACGTCATGCAGATCAAGAACTCATCTTGGAGGAACGTCGCGATTTCTCCGAAGTCACTGGGGCGGCTGAGCGTCCGCTGATGTAATTCCGCTTCCGGAACCCCGGTGAGGATGTTGACCAGCCGCCGATAGCCCACGTAGTGGTTCCACTCATCCCTCCGCCACACCTCCCGGAAGGTCGTGAACTCCGGGGTGAAGCTCAGCCCGTCCCCCTCCAGCTTGCTCAGGAATGCATCGAAGTTCTGCGAGTCGAATTCGGTCACCATCGAGTAGTCGATGAGTTCCAGGTAGGGAGCAAGAGCGTCATTCGACAGGGCGACGTCCTTCCTGCCGAGGGAAGCCAGGAGCGCCAGTGCGTCCCACGGGCGTGACCGTGGAGTGAACCCCTTTGAGGTATTGCTCGGCATACGCACTCCCATGGGCAGGGTGTTCAGCCCACCAGACGCGCGAGCCCGAGGGTGGCACGCGGCGATGAAAGGACGCTGGCAACTGATTCCTCAAGAGCCTCGGCCTGAGGGCGATTCTCGGCCACGACCAGGTATCGCCACCTGCCGTCGTGCTCGACACTGTCGGACGTGAGAATCACTCCCCTGCGAGCATCAGCGGCGTACGCGAGGCCAGCCCCCCGGAGGGCCATCACGGCATCCTCGAAGTGGGAGTCCGCGTGAGCGAGCAGGCTGTCTGCGATCCAGACCCGATCGCGGACGTACCCGACACCAGCCAGGCGGGCAACCAGCTCGTGGATGAATGTCCCGGCGGTCCGTCGCACATTCAGCTCAGTGAAGTAAAGCTCGCCTCCAGCCGTCACCACCATGTCCAGGTCGAAGGTTCCTCGGTACCCAAGGCCGTGCAGGTGGGCACCGAGCCGTTCTCCCGCAGCCATCATCGCGGCGAGGGTCTCCCGGTGAAGGCCGCTGGTGTCCGCAACCATGCCCGAGAACTGACCGCGACGGTATCGCTGGAGGCAGACGTAGCTCGGCGACACTCGGTCCTCGGATACATCGACCTCGATGCTTGGTGATTCCATGACCTCGAGCCCGCGCTCAACGACGAAGCTTGTGGGCTGTTCGCGGCACGACATGAGCAACTGATCGATGGCGTCCAGTGTGGCCTCCTGTCCGTCCGCGGCTAGCACCGTCACCTGCCCATATGCATTGGACGATCGATCCAGCTTGATTCTCAAGGATGGGTAGCGGGCGAGGAACTCAAGCACCGTCGCCCGGAGATCCTCGGCATTTGTACAGGGCCTGCCCTCGGCAATGGGGAGCCCGGCACGGGAGGCGACGGCGCGGAATCCTGATTTCGTGTTCAGGTCGTAGACCGTCTGAAATACCTCCCGACCTGGAAACAGCCTGTATCCTGCTGGCCGGATACCAAGTTGGCGTGCCAGCGCCAGGGTTGGTGCATCCAGGGCATAGCAGAGCAACTCCACGCCCGGCCGTATGTCACAAAATTGCTTGAGCTCGGCTAGGATGCCGGGCGAGGCCAGGATGTCATGCGCGAGCAGACCCGTGGGCGAGCCCGCCGTGGTGACCATCCGGAGCTGGGTTGGATCCAGCTGGAGAAGCTCGCAGGCGTAGTGAACGAAGGCATCGCTGGGTCGTCGCGGCGTGACAACGAGGTCGCCCGCTTCCATCAGCCAGAGCTTGCGTGGCGAGCTCGCGAAGAGCGCAGTCGAGTGCTCGGGTACCGGCTTCGCCAGCATCAACTCATTTACCGTGTTGGCGAGGATCAGCCTCGCCGGCCGCTCAATTGCTCTGCTTGTCGTGTCGCGCATCATGAGGTCCGGCTCACGGCTGAACTGCAATGAGATGGGGGCTGCCGGGGCTGCCGTCGGCCAGGTCGGTGTAGCCCTGCTGCCTTCCCTCGTAGTCCTCGACAGCGTAGCCAGTCCCGCCAGGGGCAGGCCGGATGTACACGGGACCGATGGGGACCTTGCCATGCCCACCTGGGATGTCGAGCACATAGGTGGGCTGACAGAGCCCGGACACCCTGCCGCGCAGCCGCCGCATGATGTCCTGTCCCTTCGCCACCGTGGTTCGGAAATGACCCGTCCCACGAGCCATGTCGAGATGGTGCAGGTAATAGGGCTTGATACGGGCTCGGACGAGCGCGCGCATGAGCTCCTCCATCGTTTCCGGCTCGTCATTCACTCCGCGTAGCAAGACTGTCTGCGACAACATCGGAATGCCCTGGTCGATGAGGCGCGAGCACGCAGCCCGTACCTCATCGGTCAGCTCGCGAGGGTGGTTGCAGTGGATGACGACGTACACGGCGGCCCTGCCCTTCAGTACCTGGGCCAGCTGGTGGGTAATCCGCTGGGGCTCGGCTACCGGGTAGCGGGTGTGCACCCGGATGACCTCCACATGGTTGATGGCGTGCAGCGCGGAGAACAGCTCCTGCAGGCGGCGGTCGGACAGGATGAACGGATCCCCTCCTGTCAGGATGACCTCCCAGACCTGTCGCTGAGATTGGATGTACTCCAGCGCTTCGCCGAGGTCGGCCTTGCCGATGGGCTCCGCAGCCTGACCGACCGCCTCGCGGCGGAAGCAGAATCGGCAGTAGACAGGACAGACATGCGTGGGCTTGAGCAGTACCCGATCTGGATGCCTGTGGATGATGGCCCTCGTACGCGAGTGCACCTTGTCACCGATGGGATCGGCCAGCTCCCGCTCATCGACCCTGAGTTCAGCTGGGCTCGGGACGAACTGCCGGCCGATCGGATCGTTGCCAGCGAGGCCCTTGATCTGCTCCGCGATACTGGGCGTCACCGCAATGGAGAATCTGCTCGCGACGGCTTCCAGGGCCGGCTGGTCCTCGGGCACCACCATGTTGCGCGCGACGAGAGCGGCGACCGTCCGGATCCTTCGGCCTGAGGCTGCCTGGCCCTCGCTTTCCCTCAGCGTATCACGTCTCCCTCCCGCGCCTGCATCATCACCGTGCCCGGCCGCGGTGCTGCGCCCCCATGTTAGGAATGCCCGTGGGTTGTGTACATAGATCGAGTCGAGGGTCTCCTGAGGTAACCCCGCCTTGGAGAGGGCCGAACGGAAGTCACCCACCAGGAAGTCGAGGCCCGGCTCGCCTCCATAGCTCCGCCAGTATCCCTGCCGGGAGATGTCACCCCCCAACAAGAGGTTCTTGGCGTATCCCTCCTCCGCCATACCCAAGACGAGCTGCAGGGTTGACTTGTCAAATCCCTTTCCAACACGGGTCAGCGCGTCGTACTCCAGGAACGCGCCCGTGCTGGCGACCTCCTTGTGATAGCCGATGTCGATACGCCGATCCATGTGTGAAAGCGCGATCCGACTCGGCTTCACGCCCTGCTGCATGAGGAAGGTGATCTGCTCCAGCGCGAGCTGTCCCTCGTCGGTATGGGTGATGATGGGCGCTCCGGTCTTGAGATGGGCCATGGCTGCGACGCGGAGCAGTTTCAGCTCGATGTCGCTGAAACGTCCACTGCGCGTGCCCACCTTGATGACACCTGCTCGTGCATCTGTTCGGAGGACCAGTGGACCATTGTAGTTATGGGCATCCATGCCCACTTCCAGTTCCTCGCAGACGAGCCTGGCAATGTCCTCCTCGGAGTAGGCGTAGATCCAATGGATGTCGGAATAATAGGTGACTTTGTGGAACCCCGTTGCGGCGATGATATGGAGCCCGGTCGCTCGGGCAAGCTCGACCAGACGCGTGGCATCACGCCCCCAGTCAATCGGGCTCATCTCGACGATGGCACTGCCTCCGGCCGCCTTGAAGCGCAGGCTGTCCGCCAGGATCTTCTCGTAGTCTGTCAGGAGGAAGTCGGGGTACTGCCGCACCGGCATACCTCCCCGGATGAAGAGATGCTCATGGCTGTCGGTGGGCCCGAGTGCGTCCGGCGGGACGGGCCCCAGGACTGTCTGGATGTGCATCGTCTTCAACCTCGCGAGTGCGACAGGTTTTCGCGGAGTTCATCCGCGGAGCGGTGACCGACGATGGCGGAGCACACGCCTGGGCAGGTGAGAACGAAGCGAAGAGCGTGTCCCCGGAAGGCCGCCGGGGAGCGATGGTCGTTCATCAGCGCCCGCACCTTGTCGAGCGTTTCCACCACCTTCCCCGAGTTGTACTGGATGTTCCAGCGCCAGTAGTCGTCCTCCTGCGGCAGGTCCTCCAGGCTGGAAAAGCGCCCGCAGAGATAGCCTCTTTTGTATGGGCCACCCACGAGAACGCCGACGCCGTGCGCCTGGGCCTCCTGGATGACCGTGGCGCAGTGGGTGTCAATCAGGTTGTACTGCAGCATGATGACATCCACTCGCTGCTCAAGCGCCGCACGCACGTGCTCCGGCTCCGCCTCGAAGCTATACCCGATGGCACGCACCAGCCCGAGCGCTTGCAGGGTGCGCAATATCTCGATGGCAACGCCCCGCCGCACGTCGGCGAGCGACGGCGCATGGACGAGGCAGATGTCGAGGTAGTCGGTACGCAACCGGCGTAGCGACTGCTTCACCTGATCCACAAGCCGGTTGGCATCGAAGTGGGAGCGGTGGCTGTACTCGTCGAACTGGCCGACCTTCACGCAGTAGAACACCCGGTCGCGGCGGTCCTGGAATGCCTGCCCGAGAATCTCCTGCGAGCGGCTTTGCGGGTACTTACGCTCGTCGTGGTACTGGCCATAGACGACAGCGGCGTCGAAGATGTTGATGCCGAGGTCGAGGGCTTGGTGGAGCAAGCCCACACACTCGTCCGCGGATCCGGACTTCCATCTCCCTCCACCGATCTGCCAGGTCCCGAATCCAATGGTCGAAACGTCAAAGCCTGTGTTGCCGAGCTTCCGGAAGGCACTCTGGGACAACATTGTATTGGCCATATTGCGGTTACAGGGTAGGGGTGGGTTTGTCGGAGACCAGTCTCTTCATCAAAAGCAGCCGGCTGTGCCCCGGCGGGTAATCAGGAATCCTGGCGAAGACCTCGTAGCCCAGCTTCTCGTAGAAGCCGCGCGCCTGGAACGTGAAGGTATCCAGCCAGATACCATGGCAGCCACGCCGTGCCGCCTCGGCCTCGGCAGTGCGCATGAGCTGCGTCCCCACACCGCTTCGGCGCATCTCATCGGGCACGTACAGCAGCTCAATGAACAGCCAACGATAGTAGGTAAGGCCCCAGAGCCCCCCCAGGATGGTTCCGGGATCACTGCCATGGATAAGCACCGCCAGGGGAAGCTCCGGCTCGGGACCTGCCTGGGAATAATTGTAGCCTTCCAAGAGGTCGAAGATGCGCTGCCGGTCGGCCAGGGTGGGGTCCTGCTTGAGTTGTACCCGAGGTGTCATGTTGTTTTGGGGGATATCACGATTGGTGCTCACATGCGGGTGCGCATGCGCAAGCTTTCCATCAAGTACGGCGTAGAGCCGCAGGCCAGCGGATCCTTCGTGTACACCTCCGACATCACCGGGCAGCGGCTCGTGCAGAAATAGGGCTCTTGCGCCAAGTCACAGGTCTTGCAGCCCTTGAAGTCGTCCCAGGAGATGGCTCGCAGCTCTTGAAAGCCCTCCTCCCATATGTCCGCGAGGCGTTTCTCACGGATATTGCCAGCGCGGAAGCGCCCGACAGACGAGCACGTCGTGCAGGGATATACCGCGCCATCACTCTGGATGTAGACAAGTGCCGTGCCGCAGAACTCTCTCCGGGTCGCCTTGGAGAGCACGTAGCATTTCTGGAAGACCTTGGTGAAGCAGAGCCCCGTCCTCGCCATCATGTACTGCTCGTGCTCGGCGTCCCGCTTGTAGAGGCGCGCCGCCTGCTCCGCCAGGCGAGGTGTTGGCACCAGCTCGGGAAAGTGCTTTCCCCGGCCAATGGGTGCGAAGGGCGTGCTCCCGAAATAGAGTTCGTGCTCGATGGCGAAGTCGAGTATGCGCTCGACCTCATCCAGGTTCTTCTCCGTGATAACGCACATCACCCCGGTCGGGATGCCATTCGACTTCAGCATCAGGATGCGGTCGCGGACGTCCTCGAAGGTCGAGCGAACGCGCAGCTCACGCTGGAACTCGATCCCATCCAGGCTGACGCTCACGAAGCATTCTTCACGGGGCAGTTCGTCAATAATCTGCTGGGTGACATAGGTCCCATTCGAACCAACTGACACTACCAGCCCCAGTTCATGCGCGTACCGGATGATCTGCGTGAAGTCCGGGCGCATCATGGGCTCTCCACCGAGAAAGACGACCACGAAGACGCCCATGGCCTTGAGGTCATCCAGGAGCCGCAGGACCTCGGACGTGGTGAGCTCGCCTTCTCGCTTCGCACCCGCTGAGATATAGCAGTGCTTGCACGGGAGGTTGCACCCGCGTGTCAGTTCCAGCCAGGCTACCAGCGGCCCAGAGAGATGGAAGTTGTCTCCAATGGGGATGGAATCGAGCCGATGCTCGTCGAGCTCGCGCCGGGTGGCACCCCTTAGCAGCAGCTCCGTGACGCTGTCTCTGTACCAGTCGATGTCACCATTGGCAAACGCCAGGGTATAACCAAACACCTCTTTGCGTATGCGAACACTGGGAATCCCCATACGTGCACTCCACAGCTCCGAGGTTTCCGGCGCTGGCTCTCTCAATTCATGTCTGAGGGGTGGTTCATGTCTTGGGGGGCGCATCGCTCGCGCGCCTGCGCCCCCCGCCATTCACTGTCTATCGGCTATCAGGCCATCGCGCCGACGAGAACGGTCACCGGGAACAGGGCCGAGCGCTGAACATTGCCCTGGATCTGCCGCTCCAGGTTCATCTCGATGGCGGATGGGAACCGGCCGTTAGCATCGACGAACTTGAGGAGCGCATCCCGCTGTTCGTCCGTCAGTTCCAGCTTGAGTTCTGCGTCCATCTTGACAGCCGCTTCGTGCCGGTCGTCATCCTTGAGGAGACTGGCCAGTTTCTGTGGTGGTTTTGTCATGCAACCTCCGCTTCAGGTGGGTGAATTCATTTCACCCGGAGTGGTTATGCAATCACCCAGGGTGATGTGCGTCAATCAGCCCTGCGGGGCAGACTCCATGTCATGTTTCCGACAGGTGGGAGATGCAGACCCACTTCCATATAGTTCAACCCCATATGCGAGGATGGCCCCGGCGCGAGGGCCACCCCGTGCCGCGTGCGTTGAGCCGCAAACAATAAACAATAATGATGCTCCAGAAGAAGCCCACGCCCCTGCTGCGTCGCGCCTGGGATGCGTGTGGGCTTGCCCCTGTTACGTGGCTCGTCCGCACCTGGTGTGGTTCAGCGGCAGCGAGCGGGTGAAGCCTCACTCGTTACAGCCGTTCGCATGCACCCAGGATTCACACAAACATCGGGAGAGTCAGGGCCCGCGCACCACGTCTGTTCCGTGTGGTGCTCCGTTGAATGAGGCGCTCCGGGACATCATCCGCAGGCTCTTCCATGAGGAGCTGGCGCCTCCCATCCGCCAGGAAATGACACGTGCCATCTTCCAGCAGCATGAACACCGGAAAGACCTTCGCCAACTCGATGGCTTTCTCGCACGTCGCTCATGGGCTCATGGAGATGCTGCACCAGATGTCGAGGAGCAGGTCGCACGCATTCTCGTCGAGGTGGCGAAGCTCCAGGTTCAGCGCCAAGGGCGAGGCCCAACTCGCCCGACTGCTGCTTCTGGCGGTTTCAGGGGAAAAGGAAACCCCGGTACGCCTGATGGCGCCCGGGGTTTTGCTACATCCCTTGCTACAGTCTCTCGAAACGCAGAGTCGTTTCAAGGAGGTACAGAGTGGATGCGGCGGGAGTCGAACCCGCCGCCCAAGGCGTACCCCGTTACTGAACCTGCGCCAGGATGTCGTTCAGAGCATAAGAAGAATGGGAGGCCGGTTGAAGGTGAGGGCTGGAGCGGAGGGGCCGAGGAGAGCGGCGGACGGGAGCCGCCCGAGCTGTGTGCCAGGCCCGTGTAGGGGGCCGAGCACCCCCATAGGGCACACTGCTGCCCAGGCCGCCTTCCCCTCATGGCGCGGCAAGAGCCTGAGCTGGGCCCGTGGGTTGTCTTGAGCGCATCAACACCTCGCTGCCTGGGGGGGCCCTCGCGCCGGGGCCAGCCTCGCACCTGCCATGGCCAGGCCCTGGTGCTTCACAATCGCTCTCACCCCTCGTGCTCCCTTCACCTACGCCAACACCCGGCGCCTTCCTCCACACCTCACGCTGGCCAACACGTCGATGTCGAACGTCTTCCTCATGAGTTCCGCGAAAGTCCACTCGCGGCGTCCTCTCCTTCTGGGGCTCCTTCCTGGCCGCTGCCTCGCGCTCCACGCTCTCCTCCCCCTCTCCTGCTGCTTGGGGGAGCAGACGCTGCCCAAGCTCCCCGGCAAGCCCCTGCCCGCCACCGCCACCCCGCGCGTGAAGGCCTCGTCGCAGACCAACCCCGAGCAGCTGTTCACCCAGCTGGGCTGCGCGGGGTGCCACGCGGAGGGCGCCAGGTACCGTGCCGTGCTCAAGCGCTCCCGCGAGAAGCCCACCGCCGAGGTGGCCCGGTGGATCCGCAACCCGCAGGCCAGCGCTCCGGGCACGCAGATGCCCACGTACGCACAGCTGCTCGACGAGTCCCAGGCCATGTCCCTGGCGGCGTGGGTGCAGCAGCACGCGGCCACCATCCCCTGACGGACGAACCGGAGAGGAGACCCGAGCATCAGCCGCCCTACCTGCGAGCGGAAGAAGAAGCGGTTGGACGGCTGGCTGGGTGGCGAGAATAGTCCCCCCGTGAGAACCGTTCTGAATCGAAGGCTCATGGCGGCGAGCCTTGGCCTCCTCCTTGTCGCTTGTACTGCGACCCGTGCCTCGCCCCCCACTCCCACGAGTGTCCAGGAACTTTCCCGCTCCGTGCTCGTCATCGAGAAGACGCCGGACGGACAGGTCACCCACTCATGGGAGCCCCTGAGCGGCTTCGACCTGTCGAAGTACTCCTACCGGGCGAGCGGCAGTACAGTGGACGGCCCCATCGTCCGGGCCACGTGGACTCGCGATTGCGAGGAAGAATCAGACGCCTGCTTTGACATGTGCACGAAGTCTCTCAGAGGCCGCAACTGGAGCCACGCGAATAAAGGCTCAAAAGCAAGGATGTGTCGCGACAAGTGCAGGCTAGCCTACAATGACTGCAACGAACTGCGCGAACAGGCCGAAACCCTGAAATTCTCGACTGCCGACAAAGCAGTCGCCTGGTTGAAACAGCACCACGAAGAGCTACTGGTGGGGACCGTCGTCGTCATCGCGGGAGTGGCTTTCGTCGCGGTTGTCGTGGGAAGCGGGGGCTCCGCGTTGGTCCTCGTACCAGCCGTCCTGATGGTGTCCTCTGATGTACCTGTCGGCCTCCAGCTCGCGCGGGTGAATCCATGATGACCCGGCCCCTGTACGACCTGTACGACACACAAGAAGCGATTGGTAAGCAATGGAGTGAGCATCCCTCTCCCGAGCAGAGACAGCTCCTCGCGTTGGCCAGGGATGCGCTCCTCTTCGTTTACGCGACTGGCCAACCCTATCGCTTCGGGGACTTCCACAAGGGCCTCGAGTCTGTCGCTCATCCTCCACCCGGCACCTTCGAACAACCTCGAAATGAATTCGCGAGCCTCGAGGAAGGACTGAACAGCACCAGAGCGTTCCTCACGAAGCTTCGCGACGAGGCCAATTCCGCCAAAGAGAAGGAAGTGCTCCAGGTCATTCTGGACATACTCCGCTTCATCTCCTCGACTGGGCAGCACGGAGCGTTCAGTGAATACCTGGAGCACCTCGCCGCGGATGCGCCTCCGTATGCCATTGCCTCTTTCGATACGAAGGAGGCGGCGGAAGCCTGGCTCAAACGTCAGCCCATTCCTCCCGATTCCGCCAACGTGCTGATCGCGGACACCTATCACTACGTCATCCATGACGAGAGGACGGGCAAAATCCGCCTGCCGCGCATCCGCGACCTCGAATACTACCTCGCCGAGCTCAAGCAAGAGGAGCCGCCCGTCGCCACCGCCTCCTTCGCCACTCGCGAGGAAGCAGAGGCATGGCTGAAGGCACAACCCAAGCCCGCCAGACGGGCGTGGGTGTCGATCTCTGGTGAATTCTACCTCGCGGTGTATCACCCCAACATCAATCACCGCGCCCTCTACCCTCTCTCCATGGCCGAGGGCTACGAGGTGGAGTCCGACGAGCCGCAGGAGCCTGGAGACAGCTGACGGAATACCGTGGGGCCGTGACTCCGGGTATTGGCTCGGACCACTGCGGTGCCGTGCTGGACGACACGGGGCTCCGTGAGCGAACTCCCGCTAGAGTGGAGCTCGCATGTCCCATCTGCTTCCCACCGAGTCCGCACGCCCCTCCTCCGGCCCCACCCCTCCTATTTCCCGGATGTCTGGTCACCGGATTCCGAGGGCGTGCGGGCCATGGCGCGCCGCCCGATGGCCTATGCCGGGCTGGAAGCCTTCGACGTCAACACACGGCGTCCGTGGGTGGAATTGGATTCTCCCTGCGCGCGTCGGCCCATCGTGATCAGCGAGATCGGAGCATCGTGATCACCGGGATCGGCCATCGTGATCAGCGGGCCTTTGGGTCCGAGGACTACACAGCGAGGAGGCACTGGCCATGTTCGGCTTTGTCGGCGGGCACTCGATATGGGCTAGAGCGCGTCGATCCAGGCCGTCACCACCGCGTTCACCTCGGCGTGTCGGTCCAGCATGATCCAGTGCCCCGCCTGGCCCCAGACATCCACCTTGGATTTGGGCTGCGAGAACCACGGACGCATGCGCTCGGCCTGCGCCGGGTCTCGGCACAGGTGGTAGACAGGCACCGTGAGGCTCCGGCAGAAATCCCCGCTGGCCGCGCCCACCCCGACTTGCCCAGCCCCCAGGAACAGTGGGCCGAAGGATTCCCGCACCACGTGCGCCGGCGTGCCCTGCGCGCGCCGCGCGTGCCAGCGCTTGTAGCCGGGGTCGCTGGCCGGGTCGTAGAAGCCCTGGAACAAGGCCGGTGCGACGACGCCGGGGTCGCCAGCGACCAGTTCGGCTACCGTCTTCTGGAACAGCGGCGTGAGCTCGTCCGAGAACCCCAGCGAGCCATCGACGGACACCACGGCGCTCACCAGGTCGGGCCGCTGAGCGGCAAGGCGGGCGGCGATCTGCGCCCCCATCGAATGCCCCATGAGGATGAACGTCTGGCCCGGGTATTTGCTCGAAATCAGCGACTCGATATCCGCTACGTAGTCGGCAGGCGCATACGCGCCCGGGCGCATGACCTCGGAGCGGCCATGCCCGCGCAGGTCGACGGCGACCACGCGGTACCTGCTTTCCAGCGCGGGCAACTGCCAGCTCCAATCGTGGGAGTCGCAGGTCCACCCATGCAGGAGCATGACGTTCTTGCCAGTGGCGGTGCCCGTCTCCGTGTAGAAAAGCCGGGCGACCGCCGGGGTTGCCGCGTTCGCGCCGCCGCGGCCCGCACTCACGGCGGCCGCCGTCAAGCCGGCCATCGCCAGCAGGCTGCGCCGGGACAGCTCTGTTTGTCTCGTCTCCATCGTGGATCCTCTGTTGGGGCGGGCACTGCGAAGCTCGAAAGCTCGCCGCACCCGCGGGGATGATCGACTGTCCTCACGCGGTTGAGGCCGCCGAAAAAGTTCAGGAGCGGCTCCGCCGTCGCTTTGCCGCTTTGAGCCATTCGCTGCTCCGGATGGGGTATCCGAAATTGCAAGAGCACCTGCTTGAGAAGACTATTGTGCTGCCCCGGCTTCAAGTCGGGCCGAGCAGTCGATCGCGAACGCGATTTGCTCTTCGTGGAAGGCGCTGCCTGCGAGGTGGAAGTCTATACAATGTCCGCTGTTGGAGACGAATCCGGCAAGCAGCGAATATCCACCGCAATCGAAATAGGCCGACGTGAAGCCGCCGCCGTGGATCGCGACGATCAGGGGGGGGGGACGGTCCCGATCGACAGCCCGCGAAGCAGCTTTCTTTCTTCCAGTGATCTTGTAATCGCCTACGTCGATCCGGATTTCTTCGCTCATCAGCAGCTCCTCAACCATCGATGCATAGGAGATATATTCAGTCGCCGGTCAGTCTGCCAAACAATCAGGTGATCGGACCAGCCGTCCTGCAATCAGTTGGGGGCGCAAGCCGTGAGGGGGCAGCACCCACGCATAGGGCGAATAGAAGGCCTGTGAGCAGTCCGCGTGGGTCGTTCCAGGTGCTCCAATGAAAGAGCAGTGTTTCAGTGTCTGATAATCTTATCGGGCAGAACTTCCACACCGTACACGGGTGATAGGGCAGCAACGGCCAGGACCGCGCCGAGGGCCGCCGGCGCGGTTTCCACCCTCACGCCACGCCATGACTCAGCCCTCCTCGTGGATGAGCTCCCTCAAGCAGGAGCGGAGGAGGCGAGCGCGAGGCTTGAGGTAGCGGCCAGGAAGGAGCGGATGCGTCCTCGTCGCGGGGCGGTGGGCAGACTGCGTGAGGCCAGGGGCCTCACCGCAGGGGGGCAGAGTTGCTGTCGCCGAGGGGGTCAATCTTCCTGTCGCCTGACAACCTTCGGATGAAGTCCGCCCATCCAGCAGCGTGCAGGAGAGGAGGAGCCCCCATGGCCCCGGTCTCGGACGAAGTGAAGAAGCACGGCGCTAGAGCGGGAGCAGGTTCCCCTCGCAGGTGCCACCGTTGTTGTTGCTGGAGGTCAAGTTCGGGCAGGTGGTCGAGTTCCAGATGACCCCGCTCACGTTGGAGCCGCTCAGGTTGACGAAGCTCAGGTCGGCGAAGCTCAGGTTGGAATCCTCGAAGCTGGTGGCCGCATCCGCCACGGACTGCTTCAGCCGCACCGAGGACAGCTGGGCCCGCTCGAACCGGGCGCCGAGCAGCGAGCTCTTCTCCATGTACGCCCCGCTCAGGTTGACGTCCGCGAAGAGCCCCTGGTCCAGCACGCCCTCAAGCAGGTTGGCCTGCACCAGGCTGGCACCGCTCAGGTTGGCGCCCGTCCAGTTGACGCGCGGGAGGAAGGCGTTATCAATCCGGGTGCACCGCGACGCATCGAAGCAGGACAGATCAGCCTGCTCCATGATGATGCCGACCCACTTGATGTTGCGCAGGTCCGCGCCCCGCAGATCCGCCCCGGTCAGGTTGGTGTCCTCGCCCTCGACGCCCTGCAGGTTCGCCAGGCTCAGGTTCGCTCCCGCCATCTGGCTGTCGGCGATCTTCGCGTTGCTGAAATCGATACCGCTCAGGTTGGCGTCGATCAACACCATCTCCTCCGCGGAGATGCGGCTCAGGTTGGCGCCCCGCAGGTCCGCCCCGGTGAAGTCGGCGTCGGTGATGGAGACACCCGACAGGTTGGCGCCCCGCAGGTCCGCCTGGGAAAGGATGATGTCCGTGAAGCTGGAGAGCCGGAAGTCGGCCCCTCGGAAGTCGACCGAGGCGAAGGTCGACTCCGACAAATTGGCTTCCAGCAGGCTCGCCTGGGTCATGACGGCGCCTGTCAGGTCGGCGTAGCTCAGGTTGGCCTTGAAGAGATCGGCCTGGTCGAAGTTCGCGTCGAGAGCGGTCGCGAACGACAGGTTCGCCTCACGGAGATTGGCGTTGGCCAGGATCGACCCATCGAGCTTGGCGAGTGACAGCTTGGCCTTGAAGAAGTTGGCGCCCGTGAAGTCGATGTTGCTCAGATCCGCGCCAGTCAGGTCGCACAGCTGCAGGTCCACGCCGGGCCCACGCGCCGAGCAGTCCTGCAATGCCTGGGATTGGACGGCCAGGGCGGGCAGCCCTGCCTCTTCCATCGGACCACAAGCACTCCAAACCGAGGCGCCAACGAGGGCTACGGATACCAGCGTCTGCTTCATGATCTTCCCTTTCTCACGCACAGCGGCCCTCAAGGGCCGGTAACCCAGAACACGAGTCGATGATCAAAACACACAGGTCGAAGCCGACAGCTTCCCTGCCATCAGGAAACGGAGCCACCGCGCCCCAAGCCAGACCGTTGCGTTCGGCTCACCGCAATCACGGACATGGAAGGCAATTCGTGACCCATCGATGCCTATTGGCGTACAGGTATTCACAGGATGAACGATCGCCACGCGGTGGCGTACCAGCTCTCTACGAGATGCCGGACAGATTCATAGCAGCAGTCTTCTTGGGGCTCAATGTATATTCGGTTATTTACCGTTTTTCTTGGGATGCCAGCTTCACTCCCCGGAGCGGGAGTTGGAGCCCGGGTCGCCCGGGGCCACGACGCGCTCGACGCGCTCCAAGGCCGCGGCTCCCCCAAGCAGCAGGAGCGGAGGAGGCGGGCGCGGGGCTTGAGGCGCGGCCAGGAAGGAGCGGATGAAGGAGACGACGCCGCGAGTGGATTGGGCAGGGTTGCGCAGGAGGACGTTCGACTTCGACGTGTTCGTCTGCGTGAGGTGTGGAGGCAGGCGGCGGGTGCTGGCGTATGTGAAGGGAGGGGTGGAGTGCGAGCGATTCTGGAGCACCTGGGCCTGGCCCCGGCAGGTGCGAGGCTGGCCCCGGCGCGAGGGCCCCCCCAGACCGCGTGGTGTTGAGGCTCGAGTCGCCCCAGCCAAGAGAGCCAGGCCCCTGCCGCGCACCTCATGGGAGGGCGGCCTGGGCAGGCGTGTACCCCAAGGAGCTGCGCGGCTTCTCCACCCGCCTGGCGCACTGCTCGGGCGGCCCCCGTCAGCGGCCCTCCTCGGCCCCTGCTGTCCAGCCCTCTCAACAGGCCTTCTCTTCGCCCTATGCGTCAGCTTGGGCCGGTGGGCATTGGAGGAACGACAGGAGGTTCCTGCCACTGGGTCATTGGCGGCAGCGGGAGTGCCAACCGCGCCTGGACCGCCTGGCCACCGCCGGGCCCCGTCCCCCTCGGAGCCATCCACATCCCGGGGAAGACCTCGGTCGATGTCACCGGGTGGTCCGTACAGACCTACTCGTCCAGCTACAACCTCGGGAGCGCGCAGGTCACGGTCACGGACAACGGACAGCCCGCTCCGGTCACCGTGACGCAGTTGCTCGCGAATTATGGCTCCGCCTACGCCATCCGCTTCAACCCACAGGGATGGACCACACAGGCTGGCCATACCTATGCGGTGACCATCACCGCGCCGGGATTGACCAACCCCATCCGCTACACCGTGCAGCCGGTGAACTGCCCCTAGGAGCGTGTCGGAGAACCCCACCGCAGAGGGAGGGGAAGAGGGGTGACGCCCCAGGTGGTCCTTCAGGGCAGCGGCGAGTTCTGGTTGAAACTGGAGGGTGAGCACCAGCGAGACGAAGAAGCCCGAGCAGAGCGTGCTGTTGGATGTGCCCGAGGCCCAGAAGCCGCAGCGGCAGGAGGAGACGAAGAGCGCCACGCGCTTCAACTCGCCGCGGCCGTTCCGGGAGTGGCAGCCGGACCAGGGGCAGCTGCTGCCGCAGTACGCGAGGGAGGTCCATGAGGTACGGGCGGATGGAGGAGGCCATGAAGAAGCTGGACGAGCAGGTGGACAAACTGCTGGCGGAGGCCGAGGCATTGGATGTCCAGGAGGACGAGCGCTACGGCAAGGGGAGGCGCGGGGATGAGCTGCCCGAGGAGATGAAGGACCCGAAGAAGCGTGCCGAGCGGCTGCGAGAGGCCGCGCGGCAGGTGGAGGCGGAGAAGAAGGTGGCGCTGGCGGTGGAGAAGGAGAAGCGCCGGGAGAAGATTCAGAAGGCGAAGGAGGAGTTGGAGAAGGAGGCCAGGGAGAAGGCTGAGGCCAGGGGAGAAAACCCCGAGGAGGCGAAGCCCTCCGAGAAGGCGCAGTACAACTTCACCGACCCCGAGTCGCGAATCATGCCCAAGGGAGGGGCCTTCCAGCAGTCCTACAACGCACAGGTGGCGGTGGACACGGACACGCAACTGATAGTGGCGCAGGAGGTTGGGCAGAGCAGCAGCGACGCTCGTCAGCTTGCCCCCATGGTGGAGCAGGTAGAGGCCAACACGGGGCTGGTGCCCAGGGAGCTGAGCGCGGACTCGGGCTACCTGTGCCAGGAGGACATTGAGAAGGTAGAGGACAAGGGCGTGGAGTGCTTCATCGCCACCGGGCGCGACAAGCATGGGGAGGAGGCGCCGCCGGCTCCGCGAGGGCGTCCGCCCAAGGGCCTGAGCTTCAAGGAGCGGATGTGAAGCGCAAACTGCGGACGAAGCGGGGACGCAAGGCGTATGCGCGGCGCAAGGTGACGGCCGAGCCAGTCATCGGTCAGGTGAAGAACGGAGTCCTACCGCGCTTCTCCCAGAGGAGCCTCACCAAGGTGCGAGGGGAATTCTCGCTGGCGTGCGCCGTCCACAACCTCAAGAAGCTGTGGAAGCAGGGCTGGGAGCTTCCCAGCCTGGCCGCGCAGGCCGCATAGCGGCGAGGTCGCCGCGAGGCGGGCGACCGGAGACAGTGTCCGGCCAGGTCCCAAGTACCTCTGCGTCTGTGGTGCCATATGGCGCGTGCTATGCGCTCCCGTACCTCTGGCCGATTCGCCGACAGGCTCCTAGCTCGGGAGTGGGCCCTCCTGGATTCGAACCACGTTCGTGGACACTCCACTTGCCTCCCGAGCCATCGTGAGACGGGGTGGGCCGGGGACGGCGCACTTCGTCTTGGCCGTGGGCATGGGCTGTGCCTTGATCTCACAGCGATGGGATTCGCTGGCTCCCCTGGAGGTGCCGGGGGCGGGCTGCCGTGCAGCACCGGAGACAGGGACACCTTGTCCTGGAGCGGTTGCCTCTCGGCCTCCTGCCGGCACGTGGCGATGTTCGCCGAGCTCCACGCACAGGTTCGAGGGCGGACATGGCTTCCAGGGGCATCCGATCCAGCCTACTGGGAGTGGGATTGAGCCACTTGGGGTGGACGTACCGCGTGAGCCGGCGACACGGGAGGTCGCCGACTGTCTTGGCCGCGTCCAATGCCAGGCTACTTCGTGAGCTTGAAGACCTTGTAGAACTGGGCCCAGTAGATGCCCGAGTCATCCACGGCGATGTCGTGCGTGGAGTAGGTCTCCGTGGTCAGGGCCTGATCGCCGCTCCCGTCCTTGCAGGTCGCCGTGAGGACTTCGTCCTTGATCCAGTAGAGCCGCTCGCCATCAACGGCCAGGACGTTCCCGGGACTGTCCGCATAGGCGATGTTCGTCACGGCGCCGCCGCTCTTGGAGAGCTTGTTGAGCCCGGTGTAGTAGTCGAGGAAGTAGATGTTGTTCGCGTCCAGGGCGAACTGGTGGAACTTGCCCGCCTGGATGAAGAGCAGTTGAGTGGGCGCGGCGCCACCGTTCTTCGGCGCCTTCCAAAGGATCCATCCCTTTCCATTCGCCGGCTGGTTCACCCAGTAGAGGCTGTCCTCGTCCACGAGGGCCTGAAGCGGCTTGGTCGGGAGGCCGCTCTGCGCGACCACGGAGGGCGAGCCCCCCGCGCGGGGCACCGTGTAGAAGTGCCCATCGTTGTTGTCGACCCAGTAGAGGTGGGTGGCATCCCCCGTGAGGAATCTCGGCCTGTTGGTCGAGGGCGAGGTCGGGATGGCCGTGAAGGAGCCGTCGGCGTTCAGGCGGTTCACCCGGCCCGGCAGGGGATTCGCGGCGCCCAGGACATAGATCTCCCCGCCGGCCTGCTCGACGGCCGGGATGGTCGCGAGATTCGTGAGGAAGCGTGAGGCGGTGCCGCCCGACTTGGGGACCCTGCCCACGAAGCCGTTCGCGATATACGGGTAGGAGCCGCCGGCGAAGTACACATCATTGTCAGTCAATGCGATGGACGTCGTGGGCCAGAAATCCGCGATCAGGGCGGGCGTGCAAACGCCTCCCTCGCACAGCGGCGCGCATCCCGAGCCGGTGGGGGCGCTGTGGCGTCCTTCCGCCATGCTGGCCGTGGCGAGGAGGACGGCCGAAGTGGCGGAGAAGACAGTCGCGGAGGAGTGAAGCGCTTTGAGCAGTTTCTTCATACGTAACACCTCATCGAAGACCTGAAATGCAAGACACGTATGGATCACCAGCGAAGCGCGTATCGCATGTTGTTGCTTTCAGGTCAAACCAAGAGTTTGAAAAGCGTGTATTCATATCCGCTTCTTCCTCGCTTCCTGCCTCGCCTCTGCCTGGGGCGCCTCGCTCTCCTCCTCCGCTCCCGCTTGGGGGACCAGAAAGGGCCGCAGCTTCGCGCCCGGAGCAAAGACGCCAAGGAAGCGGGTGAGGTTCAGATGCGTCGAAGACCTGTCCACCTCGCGGCGGACCCCTGTCCGCACGACCATCGGCGGCTGACCGGTGAGCCTGACGAACGCGCGTCTCATCCGGAGCACAAGAAAATGGGAGGCCGGTTGAAGGTGAGGGCTGGAGCGGAGGGGCCGAGGAGAGCCGCGGACGGGAGCCGCCCGAGCTGTGTGCCAGGCCCGTGTAGGGGGCCGAGCACCCCCATAGGGCACACTGCTGCCCAGGCCGCCCTCCCCTCAGGGCGCGGCAAGAGCCTGAGCTGGGCCTGTGGGTTGTCTCAAGCGCCTCAACACCTCGCTGCCTGGGGTGGCCCTCGCTCCGGGGCCAGCCTCGCACCTGCTGTGGCCAGGCCCTGGTGCCTCAGAATCGCGCGCACCCCTCGTGCTCCCTTCACCTACGCCAACACCCGGCGCCTGCCTCCACACCTCACGCTGGCCAACACGTCGATGTCGAACGTCTTCCTCAGGAGTTCCGCGAAAGTCCACTCGCGGCGTCCTCTCCTTCCGCGGCTCCTTCCTGGCCGCAGCCTCGCGCTCCACGCTCGCCTCCCCCTCTCCTGCTGCTTGGGGGAGCTCCAGCGTGCCCGCGAGAAGAAGCGGTGAAAGGCCGCGTGGTGTCGCACGCCGGAGACTCCTGCGGACACCAAGGACTCGGTGACAGCGTGCACGCCACGGGTGCTTACCCAGCCAGCAAACAAGGTGAGGAAACGACAGAACGAGGGCTGCGTGAAAACGGGGCGCAGGAACAGAAGCAGCGGCAGCAGTGTGTTGAGAGAAGGGGCGGTCATCGTGTACTGGACGGGAGAAGTCTTGGTCGACCTCACAACCAGTCCGGTGGCCGTCTCTTCCCTACTGCTCCGCTGCTCCCTTGCTCGCTCTACTCAAAATGGCGAAAGTCGAGTCTGACTCATCCTCATGAGCCGATCTTCGGCCGCGGTGCGGAAAGGGCATCGTCCATGGACCCGTTTCCCTTGGGGTTCTCCAGCAACCTACTTTCCACCACTCTCCGAGATCCTGCCACGGCCAGCTCACCCGTCACCGATCTTCTTGAGGGCCAGACTCGCCTCCGAGCGAACCTCTTCAATCTCGCTCTTCTCCAAGTGGCGAAGCACGAGGACGGCACGCTTGCGCAATTTGCCGTTCCTCGTCTTCCTGGCGAGGACTCCGAGTCCATGCGGAACGAAAGCTCTCGCCGGCATGGACGCGATCCCCGCCAAACTCACGAGTGCATCCAGCGCGGACTGGTCCCCATAGCGGCCTCCAAGGAGCTCTCCGATGACGAATGCCCCCATCGGATTGGAACCCTTGTCGAAGTTGGCAACCAGCAATGGCCGGAGCATCTCTCGCTGACTCGACGAGAGGCGTCTCCAGCTATCTCCAATCGCTCTCACGAACTGCCAGGTGTCATCGTGCTTCCAGAATGCCGAATCAGCGAGCAGTGACGTGAATCGCTCGAACGCGTTTTCAGGGAATTTGTCGTACCGCCGCAGCCTGAACTCGAGTTGCATCAGGAGGTTGAACAGCTTGCTTCCGGACCGAGCAAGAACTTCTGCCCGAACAGCATCGAGCACATCCGCCGGTTCGCGGTCCTTCGGGATGCTGTCAGGGCGCTGTGAGTTCCCCTCCATGATCCATTCGATGGCCCTGGACGCCTCATCTCCCACGGAGCCCATCCATCCCTCCACGGGCGTCTGGTCCCTGAGCATTCCTTGAAGCACTGGGATGAGCGGCAGGTGCCTGGTCGCTCCGAGCGTATGGACAGCGCAGTACCGGACCTCGGGCGAATCGTCTCTCAAGGCCTCCTGAAGAGCATCGACAGCGGCGTTGAACTCCTTGGAATCGGTCTCGACCTTGTCGAACAAGTAGGCGATGCACTCCGCGGCTTGACCCCGAACCTTGGGGTGCTCCCTCTGGTCCGCGAGGATCCGGACCATCAGGTCCAACAAGCTGACGTCGCCATGCCAGCTCAGCGCATAGAGAATACAGTGTCGCACCTCGACACGCTCCTCGCTGGGCAGCAGCTCGAGGAGCCTCGCCGTCGTCGAGCTGTCCGCCGAAAGCAGCTTCGCCGCCTCGACGATGGCGATGGGAGCCGATCCTCGGATGTCCCTCAGCGCGGCTTCCCTCTGCTCTTCAGGCAAGGGCGCTCTCTCACTCATGCTCACGTTCCGATCTTCGCCACCCCATGGGAAACTCTCCTCGGAATGGGTCCCGGCCTTGGCGAAGGAATTGGCCTCCTCAACGACCCTTTCGCGCCCTGAACTCCGCTACAAAATCAAGCAACTTCTTGATCGCCGCCAGATGGTCTCCGTTACAGTCACGCAGGTACTTCGCAACCCAGCCCTCCGGCGGGAACTCCTCCTTTTCAAAGCTAAGTACTACAGTCGGACTTCGCCTCTCGGTCGGAACATATTGCGCTTCCCTGCTGGGCGAGGAGCCACAACATCTGGGGCACATGGATTGAAGTGCGGCTGTAGTACTAGGCAAGGTGACATTTCCGTAGGTTTGAATTGCCTACTCGGAATCTTCGGCTGGTTCGTCTGTCTCCACGTCTGTCTCCACGTCTTCCCCTTCAAGGGGTGCGCTCATGAAGGTATACCTTCCAGGCAATCGAACGACCATGAAACCCTTACCGGCGATTCTGACGCGCTCTGCGTCCTCTGCCTTCCCGCTGGCCAGCCATTTGTCTGCCTCTTCCCGGGTGGCGAACTCATGGGAGACTTTGAGCTTGAATGAGGGGTCAAAAACGTCCCGATAGAACCTGCGAAAATCATCCTCTTTCCGGATGTGGCGGGGGTAGATCAATGCAATCTGCGCAAGTTCGATTGCGTCCCTCTCTGGCGAACCCTCCGGATGCTTCTCGATGATCGAGTTGAGAATGTGGAGGATTGCCTCTGTGTCAAAGTCTGGGATATAGGGCATGGCGGCGCCGCCCCTTTCGTTTTTCTAACGGTAAGTTCAGATGGGGACAAGAAAGAGCGCGCCACCAATTATCGCAATGACAAAGCCTACTCCGGCCACTGCCACATGGGTTCCGGGCGGCGCCTCGGGTGTGTGCTCTTTGAGCCAATCGAGCGCTTCGCTGATATTTAGAAATGTCAGTTTCTTGCTCTGTGATTCTTGCCGCTCAAGCTCCTCTTGTTTGTCGACGCACTTATTGAATTCTTCGCGGCACGCCCTGGTGCAGTATTCGCGGTGCACGGCGGAGTGTTTCTTGATGCTCCAAACTGGCGGCTTGCGCCTCCAGCACTTGTCGTAGCACTGTATTTGCAGTTCGTTGCAATAAGCCTCTGCACCAGCGCCACCGATACCGCGTGCATCGTCTCGAAAGTCGATGTTGCTTGCGTCCTCAGCGATTAGGTACATCTTGCGCTCGGGCACTTGCGTGTGGGCGCATCCGAGGTTTGCCATGGCCACCGCTACTAGCAATGCCACCAATCGCGTCAGACCTGCTGGGTGCATCGCCTTGTCCCTCAGTGCTTCGCTGCGTTACCTGCCTGCACTCCCGTTCAACCTCGGCTGAGTGGACGAGTCCCAAGGCAGCAGAGCGCTTCCCCGTGCCGTCCGGCTGTGGAGCTCCGAAGTTTCGAGCATCTAGCTACCCTGTCCGGCCTTCCCTATTTACCCCGGGGGTTCAGCTTGCCGACCCGCCTACTTGCCATAGCGGGTCAGGCGCGTCGGTTTTCGGACGCTAGTGGAGTGTCCACGAAGTTCGTAGACATTCCACTAGTGCTGGGCGAGCCATGCGCTTGGCTCGCGTTCTTCGACTCACCTTGTTAGCAACACTCCGGGTACGACGAGCTGTTACGGAGAGTCATCAGCCCCCGCGTCTCGCGCGAAACCACAGCAGGCCCAGCACTCCGAGGCTCACGAGTGACAGGGTCAGCCCCGTGACGAAGGAGCCTGGACGGTAATGCAATTCCACCCGTCGCTCGCTCCCGCGCAGGGCGATGGCTCGCAGGCCCTCGGCTTCGAGGAGCGGCACCGGCTCGCCATCCGCCTCGGCCTCCCAGCCCGGGAACCACGCATCCCTCACGGTGAGCCGCTCGCCCCCTCGCGGAAGCGTGAAGACGAGCCGTGAAGGCAGATCCACCTCGGGCTCCAACTCCAGCCGCTCCCCGCCCGACTCCAGCAGCGCCCGGCCCGGACGGCCCAGCTTCAACGCGAGATAGCTTCCGTTCTGGAAGAGCACCTCTCCCGGGTACGCCGCGCGCTTCGCCTCGTCGTCGATGACCACCACCGAGGCCCCCAGCTGCCTCGCCGCCCGCTCCGGCTCCTCGCGCACGAGCCGCTTCACGTACGCGGGCGCCGGCACCACGAAGCCCTCCAGCGCCGCGAAGCCTCCCGCCATGTTGGCGTTGGGGATGCCCACCTCGCACGCCTCCGCCCGGTGCTCGAGGTCCACGCGTCCCCAGTCGATGTCGTAGGCCACGCGGCCTCCGGGCTGGAACGCCGGAGAGGGACGGCACGGCTCGCCGCCGCTCCTGCTCGCCAGCGTTCCCACGCCCTGCTGGAAGATGGCGCACTCGACGAAGAGGATGGCCGCCACCGCCCACCCGCGCCGCTCCGGAGCCGCCCGGCGCGAGGCCAGCAGCGCGCCTCCCGCCAGCGCCACCCAGGCCACGCTCACCGCCCAGCCCGCGCCCGCGCCCGCCACCGCGAGGGCACACGCGCCCAGCAGGCCCACCATGGCGAACACCGCTCCCGGACGCCGCGTGATGGGTCGAGCGCCCCGCTCCCACGCGGAGAAGCCCGAGGCCAACGCCAGCGCCAGCAGCACCGGCAGCGGCGAGAGGAACTTGATGGGGAAGCGGAAGAGGCCCGCGCCCGGCACCCACCGGTGCAGCCACGTGAAGAGTCCTCCCGCGTCTCCGAGCGCCAACAGCACGAGCACCGCGCACACCACGGCGAGCCCCTTGCGCCGCCACAGGCCCCAGCCCGCCAGCAGCAGGAGGCTCGAGCCCACGAAGAGCACCGACTGGAAGCCCTGCGTGCCCGAGCGGTCCGCGCCGAAGCGGACGAAAGGCAGCACAAGGTCCAACACCTCGGCCGGGGACAGGGCGAAGCTCGAGGCCTCGCCCGCGCCGATGCCCGCGCGCCGGTCCGAGCAGACGAGCAGCTCCAGGAAGGGAATCCACGTGGCCGCGGAGAGCCCGGCCCCGAGCGCCAGCGCGCCCACCGTCCACCGCGTGCGCCGCCAGAGGCTCACGGCCAGCCCGGCCAGCGCGAGCAGCGTCAGCTCCGGGGAGCCCGCGAGCACGCTGCACGCCACCTGCACGCCGAGCAGCGCCATCCCGCGCCGCGTGGGACGACGCGCCAGGAGCCGGCCCGAGCCCCACACCCACGGCACCCAGCTCAACCCGCACAGCATGTTGGGGTGGGCATAGTGCTCGACGGCGAGGGGACTGAGGCTCGCGGCGAGCCCGGCCAGCACGGCCGCGCGGCGGCTCGCCCCCGAGTAGCGCGCCAGCCGCCACGTCCCGAGCCCCAGCCACACCAGGTGCGCGAAGAGGAAGGGGCCCAGGACGCGCTCGGGCCGGGCCAGGAGGAAGAGGAGACTCGGCGGGTAGAGCACCTGCGTCTGCAGCTCGGCCAGGAACGGGTGGCCGGCGAGCAGGAGCGGATTCCACAGCGGCAGTTCCCCGCGCAGGAGCTGCTCCCGCAGGAAGGCGGCGTTGGGCAGGAAGAGGAAGAGGATGTCTGGAGACACCGGCTGCCGCACCAGCATGAGCCCATGGGCGACCAGCACGGCCAGCACCACGGCGGCACAGGCCAGCGATACGGCATGAGCACGGGACGGGAGGGACATCGCTCCGGGAAACGCTAGCACGGAGGGGGAACGGCCACCCAGACGGGCCGGGTCTGCCCTCCAGGCCCGAGCCACCCACCTCTCGCCCACGGACAAGGGGGTTCCTACCTTCCCCGTCGGCCGCTTCCATGGAGCTCATCCCCTACACCTTCAACCCCTGGTGGGGCTGTTCCGGGATTCCCTTCTTTTTCAAGCAATGGGGTGCGTCCTGGACCGGGCGTGACAGGTCGAGCCGTCACCCGGTGGACGCCAGTCCCACGACTTCTTCACTCCGTACCAGGCCCTCGCCTGCACTCCCGCTAGAGTCCGACCCCTATGGCGCACGCGACTGACGACAAGAACTTCCGACTTCCCCTCTCCATCCGTCCCCGGCGTTACGAGGTCACCCTGACGCTCGACATGGAAGCCAAGAGCTTCACGGGCCAGCAGACCATCGAGCTCGACCTCGAGAAGCCCTCGAATGAAATCATCCTGCACGCCATCGCGCTGCAGCTCGGCGAGGTGACGTTCCGCGCGGGCAACGGCAAGAGCGTCAAGCCCACGGAGCTGCGGCCGGTGCAGGCGAGCGAGACGGTGGTGCTGCGCTTCGACGAGCCGCTTCCGCAGGGCGCGGGAGCGCTGGACGTGGCGTGGACGGGGCGCTTCACCGAGGGCCTGCGGGGCCTGTACGCGGCGGGCAAGGTGGCGGCCACGCAGTTCGAGGCGGCGGACGCGCGGCGGCTCTTCCCGTGCTTCGACGAGCCGGCCTTCAAGGCACGCTGGGCGCTCACGGTGCGGGTGCCGCCGGGGCTGACGACGCTGGCCAACGGGGCGCTGGTGAAGGACGAGCAGGACGGCCCCCTGCGCAAGCTGACCTTCCAGGAGACGGAGGTGCTCAGCTCGTACCTGGTGGCGCTGGTGTGTGGCCCGCTGGTGGGCACGCCCGAGGAGAAGGTGCAGGGGATTCCGGTGCGCACGTGGGCGCTGCCGGAGAAGCAGCACCTGACGCGCTTCGGCCAGGACGCGGCGCTCGCGGCGCTGCCCCGGCTGCAGGACTACTTCGGGCTGCCCTACGCCTTCGGCAAGGTGGACCAGGTGGGCATCCCCGACTTCGAGGCCGGCGCCATGGAGAACGCGGGCCTCATCACCTACCGCGAAATCGCGCTGCTGTTGGACCCGGCCACGGCGCCGCTGTCGGTGCAGAAGCGGGTGGCCGAGGTGGTGACGCACGAGCTGGCGCACCAGTGGTTCGGCAACTGGGTGACGATGGTGTGGTGGGATGACCTCTGGCTGAACGAGGCCTTCGCCACGTGGATGGCGTACAAGATCGTCGACAGCTGGAAGCCGGACTGGCGGGTGTGGCTGGACTTCGACGCGGGGAAGGCGGCGGCGCTGCACCTGGACGCGCTGCGCTCCACGCACCCCATCCGCGGCGAGGTGCGCAACGCGCACGAGGCGGGCGAGAGCTTCGACCTCATCACCTATGAGAAGGGCGGCGCGGTGTTGCGGATGATCGAAGGCTTCCTCGGCGAGGAGGCCTTCCGCGAGGGCATGCGCCAGTACATGCGCAAGCACGCGCGCTCCAACGCGGTGGCGGACGACCTGTGGAGGGCGCTGGCCAATGCCTCGTCGCAGCCGGTGCTGGAGCTGGCCAACGCGTGGATCGGCCAGAGCGGCTACCCGCTGGTGTCGGTGGCTCTGGACGGGCGGACGGTGACGCTGTCGCAGCAGCGGTACTACTCGGAGCCGGGCGTGAAGAGCGGTGAGCACTGGCCGGTGCCGATGGTGCTGCGGTACGCGGACGCGGGCGGGGTGCGCGAGCAGCGGGTGCTGCTGCGCGAGGCGCAGGCGAAGGTGACGCTGGAGGGCTCGGGCGAGGTGAAGTGGCTGTGCGCGAACGCGGGCTCCACGGGCTTCTACCGGGTGCAGTACGACGCCGCGGCGCTGGAGCGGATGTCGGCGAACCTGGCGGCGCTGGCGCCCTCGGAGCGCATCTCGCTGCTGGCGGACCAGTGGGCGCTGGCGCGCAGCGGACAGGCGACGGTGGCGGCCTTCCTGGAGCTCGCGGGCCGCTTCGGAGGCGAGGAGGACGACGCCGTGCTGGACGAGCTGGTGGGCCGGCTGGCGTACGTGGAGGGCCGGCTGGTGGAGGGTGAGGAGCAGGAGCGCTTCCGCCGGTGGGTGGAGAAGCTGCTGGGGGCGGGGTTGAAGAAGCTGGGCTGGGACTCGGAGCCGGGGGAGTCGGACCGGGTGAAGCTGCGGCGAGCGGCCTTGGTGCGAGCGGTGGGCGGTGTGGCGCGCAGCCCGGAGGCGCTGGCGGAGGCGAGGCCCCGGGTGGAGCGGATGCTGAACGGGGACAAGACGGCGCTGGAGCCGAACCTGCTGGACGTGGCGGTGGGCATGGTGGCGCGAGCGGGAGACCGGGCGCTCTACGAGAAGATTCTGGAGAAGATGCCGGGGGAGCCGGATCCGGCGACGCAGCGGCGCTACCTGATGGCGCTGACGGCCTTCGAGGAGCCGGCGCTGGCGGCGGACGCGCAGAAACTGTTCTTCACGGACAAGGTGAAGATGCAGGACGTGGCGAGCTTCATGATGGGGCTGATGGGCAACCGGACGGGCCGCGACGCGTGGTGGGCGGAGACGCAGAAGCGGTGGGAGGACGTCCTGGGGAGGACGGGACGGGCGCCGATGCTGCTGCGTCGAGTGGTGGAGTCGATGGGAGCGCTGCGCGAGCGCAAGCAACTGGACGAGGCGCGCAAGCTGCTGACGACGCACCCGGTGGAGGAGGCGAAGCAGGCCACGGAGCAGACGCTGGAGAAGCTGGAGCAGGACGTGGCCCTGCGAGAGCGGGCCCTGTCCGAGGTCAGCGCCTGGCTCGAGCGCCAGCCGTGAATCGCTGAACCCCAAACTCCCTCTCCTCTGGGAGAGGGCCGGGGTGAGGGTATGGGGTTCCGAGACCCGCCCCTGAGTAGACGGCTGTAGGTCCTGGGGCTTCTCTCCCGTGCTCGCAGGACCCCGGGAGCTTACGGCAGGGATGAGGCGGAGCATGCCGCACGGAACGGCAGCCCGGTTGGCCCCGCCCATCGAGTTGGAGGCACCTCACCAGACCCGACGGCCAGACGTGACTGTCAGCCGTTTTCCGTAATCGGTAGGTTTGGGCTTCCAGCTCGGGCGGCTCGCCCGGAGAGCCATGAGAAAAACACAAGCAAAGAAGCTTCTCGACAGAGGAGTTGGTCGAGAAGATCAGAACCCTTTCCGCAGAGAGGTGGCCAGAGATCCATGCGGGCAAGCCCAAAGACGCCAATCGCATGTACGATCTTCTTGTTGCACTCGAAAGGGAGCTACGAGCGAGAGGTATCGAAGCGCAACGTCAGCTATTGAAGTTGCTCGATGATCCAGATCCGGGAACCCGGTGCTGGGTTGCTGGCTCGGTGTTGGAGTCCGAACCGGACGAGGGGGTACGGGGACTTACCGAGATCGCCAAAAACGTTGACGGTCTCGTGGGCCTTTCCGCGGAGAGAACGCTGGAGCAATGGAAGGCATGCTCAGCCCCGCATGTCCATGTCCGAGGCCGGCGCCTCGACCGGAGTGTCCCCCCGGCCCAACCGCACGAGGTGGAACACGATGACGGCGTCGAGCACCAGGAGGCCCGGGAGGTAGAACCACGGGCCCACGGCGTAGGGGCTCATCATCAGGAAGAACCAGAGCGTGAGCCACACGCCCATGAGGATGAGCGCGAGCGGGTGCAGCGCGGACAGGCCCCGGTGCTTCACGGCGGAGCACGCGAGCAGCAGCAGCGAGCTCTGGGTGAGCACCGAGAGTGGCTGCTCCGCGCCCGACAATCCGGGCGCATGCAGGGTACCGCGCCCCCACGCGAGCAGGAGCGAGAAGGAGCAGAGGACGACGCCCACCACCACCCAGCGGTGCAGCCGGAGACCGTGGGGGTGCATGTCCAACTCCTCCGGGGGCGCATCCGCGAAGTACATGCGGCCCTGGTCGTAGCCGAGCATCAAGGCGGCGAGCATCCACACCAGCGAGACAGGCCCGAAGCCCAGCATCAGCACGGCGTACGCACAGGTGAACAAGGCGAAGAGCCGTGCGATGGCCGGGTGCTGGGTGTCCTCGGGGAGGTTCTCGAGTGATGGCGGCAGGCGGCGGAGGGGCGCGGAGCCCGGCACCTGCAGCTCGGGCTGGCTGATGATGCGCCACTCGTTCACGGCCACCAGCGCGCCCGCCAGGAGCATCACTCCCGTGGCGATGAGCCCGATGCCCATGACGAACGGCAGGAACGACAGCAGCAGCGCCAGCCCCACGAGCCCCAGTCCCAGCAGCGTCAGGGAGCCCCCCGGAAGCAGCGAGCGCAGGCGCGGGTCGTCCAGCACGCTCCGGAAGGCCTCGCCCACCTGTCCGGCGACGGCGCCAACGGGCCCGGCCACCTTGGAGAGCAACTGCTCCAACCGCTCGGCGGTCGAGGGAGGCGGTGCTTCCCATGAGTACTCCGGGTTGTAATCACCCCCCTCGAACATCTGGCCGCACCCGTTGCAGAAACCTGGCGACTCATCGGAAAGGGGGTGACCGCAATGGGGGCATGTCATGGGGGGGTCCGAAGCGAGACCTCCAGTCTAGGCCAGGCGGGACTCGCGGAGGTACAGCCCCCCTATTCGTAGACGGTGGCGTGCACGAGGTTGCTGGAGAAGCCCCCACCGTTGTCCCGGTACCACACCGTCACCGCTGCCCCCGCCCCGTTCGCTCGGACCCTCGGTCGCTTCGAGGTTCCACCATGGACGGGCTCGAGCGCCCCGATGAAGCTCAGCGTGGTGGCTCCCTCGGGGTAGCGGGCCCCGAAGACCCGGTCCACGCCGCTCACGTTCTCCACCCAGACGATGTGGAAGTTGCCCTGCCCATCCGCCGCCACCGAGGGCTGCACCGACTGACCTTGGTCCATCGCCACGGGCTGCCAGCCGTTCTCGGGAGTGAAGCGCTTCAAGAAGACCGTCGAGCTGCCGGTGCGAGGCCCCGTCCAGGAGACCATCGCGCGGCCCCAGCGATCCATGGCCACCGCGGGGTCATCCCCACCTGGCGGAGCGTCGCCCAGAGCGGCGGTCGGCTCGCGCCAGCCCTCGCCCGGGACGAAGCGGGTGGCGTAGAGGGAGGAGGAGCCCGTCCCGGCATCGCGCCAGCGGAACAGGATGAACGCCGAGCCATCCGCGCTCAGTGCGGCGGACACCGAGGTGCCCTCTCCCGATGCGGCGGCCTGCTCCGGTGGCGTCCACCCCGAGCCGGGCACGAAGCGGCTGGCCTGGACGCGCGGGGTGCCTCCGGAGTCCGGTTGCAGCCACGCCACCAGTGCTCGCCCGGAGCCCTCCAGCGCCAACGTGGGCACGGAGGTGGCTCCCGGCCCCGACTCCAGCAGCAGCGGCGCGCTCCAACCACCGTCCTTCACGAGGCGCGCGGCCCACAGGCTCTCGGCACCGCCATCCGACTGCCTCCACACGACGAGCGCGTTGCCCTGCGCATCCACCCCCACCCGCGGCGTGCTCACCGGCTCGGCGCGCGTCTCCAGCAGGTGGGGTGTGCTCCAACCCGAGCCCGGGGAGTACTCGACGGCATAGAGGTCCACCTGTGAGCCGACATGAAGCTCCCAGACGGCCACTCCGAAACCCACCTCGTTCACCGCCACGGCGGGGCGCTCCACATCCCCCGGGTGGACGGTGTCGAGCTCGCGCGCCGGCTCCCAGCCCACGTGGGGCAAGTAGCGGCTGGCGAAGGGACGGAAGGCGACACCGGAGGTGTCCTGCACCCAGATGGCCAGCGCGTGTCCCTGTCCATCGACGGCGACGTCCGGGAAGAGTCCGGGCCGCACCGAATGCACCTCGCGCGGCGGCTGCCACTCCCGGCCACGCGTGGTGAAGCCCACGGTCACGCTCGACGTCATCGCCCATCCGGCCCGATCCTTCACCGGGGCGGACAGCACCGCGCGCACCGTCTCGCGGTAGGGCAACGGGCTGACGGGAGTGAAGGCACAGCTCGTCGCCGAGTCATCACAGGTCATCGTCGTCGCCACGCGCGTGCCACGCACCTCCAGCGAGAACCCCTCGGGCGTGAGGCTGGAGACGTCCACCGGCTCGCTGAAGGTGAAGCGGATGGGCGCCAGGATGTCCACCGCCACTGCGTCCTGTGTGGGCGACACGCTCGCGACGGAAGGCGGCGTGAGGTCCACCCAGAAGCCCTCGGACGCCACGAACGGGCTCCAGTTGCCCGCCGCGTCCTTCGCGCGCACGCAGTGGAAGAAGGGCCCATCTTCCCAGAGCGAGAAGCCGGTGAGCCGCGTGGACGTCTGCTCCGTGGTGTGCAGGCTCTCGGTGAAGTACCCCTGGCACCGGGAGGAGACGGAGATCACGTGCTCGTACAACACGACGCCGTTCGAGTCCGAGAAGCCACTCCAGTTGGCCTCGAAGACGTCGGTGGCACGCTGGTGGCCCTGATGCGCCCCCGGGCCATTGGCCACCTTCGCGCCCACGACCGACGGTGGCACGCCGTCCTGCACGTAGACCAGGGGCCCCACGCACGCCGAGCGGTTCCCCGCCGCGTCCTCCGTGGCCACGAAGAAGGAGGTGGTGGAGTTGCGTGGGACGGAGGTGGTCACGATGAAGGAGCCGGAGCCGGCCGCCGACGCCTCCGCGACGAATGTCCCCACACAGCCCTCGGTGGTGAAGAGGAGCGCACGGGGATCTCCCCCGGCGGCCCTGCCGCTCACGGAGACGGTGGAGGAAGAACCTGGTGAGGAGGGGGAAAGCACGAGCACCGACGGCGCGGCGGACGACTGGCTGTCCTCGATGTATTCGAGGGCCGCCGAGCACCCGCTCCGATTGCCAGCCGCATCCCTGGCCCAGGCGGAGAAGAGCGACGTGCTGTCGTCCGCCACCGTCACCGTGAAGAGGGCCTGGCCCGACGCTCCCGCCGTGACGGTCTCGAGCGCCGGCACCGTGCAGTCCGGGTTGGCGAAGAGCTCCACCTGGGCGCCAGCCTCCACGTCCAGGGTCAGGGAGGGGTCGTTGCGGTTGGCCGTCCGGGGAGTGGAGGACGACCATCGCGGAGCCGCGGGTGGGTTGCTGTCCCGGGTATAGGCGTGGACCGCCGAGCACTCGCTGACGTTTCCCGCCTCGTCCAGGGCCATGGCGAAGAAACGCTCCTTCTTGTTGAACGAGACGTACCCGGAGAGCGAGGCCATCCCCGTCGCATCCGGGGTGGCGGTGCTCGACCAGGAGGGCTCGCACTCGTCACCGACGTGGAGGGCCACGCGCGCGGTCCCCGGCTCCGCGATCACCCTCAGGACGATGTTGCTGTCCTTGCCCAGCACCGGGTTGCCCTCCGCCCATCGCGGTGCCGGAGGCGGGATGCTGTCCTCGGTATAGGTGAACGGCTCGGAGCACTCGGAGACCCGGTCGTCCTTGACGGCCCGGAGCGAGATGACCGTGGTGGAGTTGTCCGGGACGGAGAGCGAGAACTCCGTGTAGTAGGCGTCCGAATCCTCTACCCGCTGGATGAACGTCCCCTCGCAGTTCGGCCCCAGGTAGACCTCGAGAGCCGCGCTCTCGACACGCGCCTTCAGCCGCGGTTGGTTGTCATTGGCCACCTTCCGGTTGTCCGATGACCACAGGGGTCTGAGCGGAGGCCGTGGCAGCTCTGGAGCGTCATCGCCACACCCCACGAGCAGCAGCCCCGCCCACAGCATTCCCACCCATTGATACATCGTCAGTCTCATGGAACTCGTCTTCCAGACGCGACATGAGCCATCGCGCCCACTCCCTACCGCCGGTATTGAGGTAAGCCGTGCGGCTTGGATCGCCGCTCAATCGAGGTACTGTATCTTGCAGCCCTTGCCGTCGAAGACGACCAGGGTGCGCTTCTCGGGGCGGACCTTGACCCCGCAGCGCGCCGGGCCCTCGGGAGAGGAGAACTCCAGCTCGTAGCGGCCGGCCTTCCAGCGGCGCAGGGTGAGGGGCATCTCCTCGCGCCCGCGCTCCGGCAACACCACCGTCGCCTTCCCCATCAACGCGGGCACAGTGCCGAGGCGCAGCTCGCCCTCGCCCTCGAGCACCTCCTCGGGGGCAGCGGGAGCGGAGGCCGCCCCCGTACGAGCCTGCTCCCGGGAGCGTTTGGACTCGCGCTTCGGACGGGACACCTGGGCTCGAGCGGGCTCGGAGGCCGCGACGGGCGCGAGCGCCTCGGGCTCCGCCGGCCGCGCGGGCTCCGGGGCCGTCGTGGCCACGGGTGGCACCACGGGCACTGGCTGCGCCACGGCCACGGGCGGCGCCACGGCCACGGGCTGCTCACCGGGAAGGAGGATGGCTCCCGCCGCGAGCGAGAGGCCCAATCCCACCACCACTCCCGCCACGGGTGCCCACACCTTGCGGCCTCCCGGGAGTCGACTGGCCTGGGCCCTCGAGGGCGTCGAGACCGGGGACAATCCGGAGGCACGCCCCCGGGTCCGGCGCGGGCTCGACCTGGAGACGGAGATCTCCTCGCCCTCTTCCCGCACGTAGCCCGCGAGCGAGCCGGGTCCCACGGGCAGACCCGCCGCGAACGCCACCGACTCCAGCTCCTCGCGCATGGCGCGCGCGTCGGGGTAGCGCTCCTCGGGCTTCAGGCGCATGGCCCGCTCCACCACGGCGAGGAGGCCGCGAGGCAGCTCCGGGCACACGCGCGAGAGGGGCTCCCACTCGCCCCGAACCAGCGCGGTGTTGCGGGAGATCAACGTGGGATACGCATCCAACGGGCCCACGCCCGCGGCGAGCTGGTAGAGGGTGACGCCCAGCGAGAAGAGATCGCTCCGCCCGTCGAGCGGCTTGCCCCTGGCCTGCTCCGGAGAGAAGTAGCCCGCCTTGCCCTTGGTGGTGCCAGCGCGGGTGAGGTTGCGGTTGGTGGCCGCCTTGGAGATGCCGAAGTCGATGAGCTTCAGCGACCCCGCGGCCGTCAGCAGCAGGTTCTGCGGCGACACGTCCCGGTGCACCAGGTTGGGCCGCGCGTGCACGGCCTCCAGCGCCGCACAGGTGGAGATGCCCACCGCCAGCAGCGCCTCGTCCGTGAAGCGCTCCCCGCGTTGGCGCAGCACGCGCTCCACTTCCGCGAGCGACTCGCCGGGCACCAGCTCCATGGCCATGTAGAGGAGCCCGTCCGCGTCACCCACCTCGTAGATGTGGACGATGTTGGGGTGGCTCAGCGTGCAGGCGGTGCGCGCCTCGTCGAGGAACATCTCGCGGAAGTCCTCGGACTCCGAGTACTCCGGCCGGATGACCTTCAGGGCGACGGGGCGGACGATGCCCCCGGCGAGGGCCTGCTCGGCGCGGTAGACCTCGGCCATGCCGCCCTGGGCGAGAAGGCGGATGACGCGGTAGCGACCAACGGAAGTCCCAGGCTCGATGGAGGACAAGGCCTCCGGAGCCTATCACCACAGCATGTCTTGATCCTCGGTGACGCCGGGCACTCCGGACAGACGGTGCGTCTGGCCACCCACCCGGACGGAGCCCTCGAAGAGACCGAGCGGCTGGGCGAAGTGGCTCACCACCACCTTGAAGTCGTGATCCTCCCGGTGGACGTAGAGGGGTTGGAAGCGCAGGTCCACCGCGCCGTCCACCGTCCGCATGCGCCAGGGGCTCATCAGCTCGTTGCGGTCGTACTCGAAGTGCGCTCGGGCCAGCGGGTAGAGCCGGTTGCCCAACCACAGCGCGTTCTCGTTGGTGCCGGCGCTCTCGTTGAAGCCCTCGACGAGGTTGAGGCCCACCGGCGTGCCATCCGCCAGCCTGCCCGCCAGGAAGGCCCATCGCCACGCGGTACGCCGGGCCAGGTAGCCCTGGGTGTAGTCGGTGCCACCCACGCCGCCATCCAGCCGGAAGCGCTTGCCTCCCGCCTCCAGGCTGCCGAAGGCCAACATCCCGCTGCGCTTCTGGGTGACGTTGACGAAGCCGTCCCCCTCCACGGGGGCGATCACCGTCAGCGCCGGAGGACCACCGGCCACCAGCAGGTCCCCATTCCACAGGAACGATTGGAGACTGCCCGTGCGCAATCGGCTCACGTCCACCTGCAGGCGGTAGCGCTCATCTTCCTCACCGCGCCGCGCGGAGAGCCGTCCGCCCAGGGTGCGGAACGAGGCCGTCAGTCCCGCGCCGGGCCTGTCGCTCACCTCGGCGAGCGGGCCAGGGGCGCCCAGGAAGCTGACGTCGCAGAGGGGCCGCTGCTCCTTCAGGTCCAGCGCCACGGCGAAGGCGTTGGCCGAATAGCCCACGTCCACCACCGCGAAGAGCGCGAGCACCTCGGGCGTGGCCGCCAGGGTGTAGTGCCAGCGCTTGCGCTTGAGCAGCCGGGCGGGAGCCGCCGCGGGGGCCCACCGTCCCTTCAGCTGGGAGAGGTCCACCGAGGGCAGCTCGCCCTGGTAGGTACCGAATCGGGGTTCACCCGACGCCGTGGCCACGGAGGCCGGCGCCGGAAGGAGATTCAATTCTCGCTCCGGGGTCATTTCGATTCTCAAGGTGGGGCATGGACTTCCCTCATGCCACCCGGTCCCCTGGTGCGACGGATCACTCGCACACAGAACGGAATCCCGAGTGTGCGGGGGTGGACCCTTGGTTGGCTCAGGAGCGGCCGAAGATGATGCGCTCGTCGGCCAGCAGCCGCGCCGTCCACGCCAGGAACACGAACGCCAGGACGCAGCAGCTCACCAGGCCCATGAGGAATGGCATCGCGCCCAACGACTCGCCGCGCATGAGCTCCTGCACCAGCATCTCCTGCCCCAGCACCGGCACGGCGAACATCCACGGCTTGCTCTGCACGGGCGACAGCACCAGCGCCATGCCCGGCACCGTGGGCAGCAGCGACAGCACCTGCATGTACGTCTGCGCCTCCTTGAAGGAGCGCGCGAAGGTGGACAGCAGCATCTGCATCGCCGAGGCCATCAGCGCCAGCGGCAGCACCGCCACCCACAGGCCCAGCACCGTCGCCATGTCCAGCCGCACCTTGACGCCCATGTCCTGCAAGGGCACCCGGAGCATCACCACGATGAAGGCCACCAGGCACACCGTGGCCGCCGCGCAGGCGAACACCACGGCCGAGAGCCACTTGCCCATCACCAGGGCCTCGCGTTGAACGGGGTTGAGCAGCAGCGACTCCAGCGAGCCGCGCTCGCGCTCGCCCGCCATGGCGTCGATGGCCACGTTCATCCCGCCCGAGAAGGCCGCAAACACCAGGAAGATGGGGATGACGGTGAGCAGATTGGCCGCCAGCCGCTCCGGCGTGGACAGGTCCACCTCCGCCACCTTCACCGGCATGGCCAGCTGCGGCGCCACGCCGCGAGCCAGCAGCCGCTGCGAGCCCAGCATGCCCGAGTACGCACCGAGCAACTGCTCCACCCGGCGGACGGTGGCGCGCGCCTGGTTGCGCGAGTTGTCCATCACCAGCTGCACCTCCGCCGTGCGCCCCGCCTCGAAGGACTTGCCGTAGTCCTCGGGGATGATGAGCACCGCGTCCAGCTTGCCCGCCTGGATGCGTGCCTCGTAATCGGAGGGGGGCTCGGACAGCTCCACCCCGGAGCGCTCCAGGAACGCGATGAGGCTCGGCGCGTTCGCCCGCCCCGCCACCGGCAGCTCCAGCGGCTTGTCCTTGCGGAACCAGGAAGCCATCACCGTGAACATCACCCCGAAGATGATCGGCCCCATCAGGGTGAAGCCCAGCGCGCTCATCACCGAGCGCCGGTCGCGCAGGTGGTCGCGCAGCTCCTTGCGGAACACCGTGGAAAGGAGCGCCCTCACTGCATCAACCCCTGGTCACTGCCGATGACCGTCACGAATGCCTCCTCGAGGCTGTCCTTGCCCGTGCGAGCGCGCAGCTCATCCGGGGTGCCCTCCGCCACCACCCGCCCGTGTGCCACCACCACGATGCGGTCGCACAGCGCCGCCACCTCCTGCATCACGTGGCTGGAGAACACCACGCAGTGCCCCTGCTCGCGCAGCCGGCGGATGAGCGTGCGCACCGCGCGCGTGCTCATCACGTCCAGGCCGTTGGTGGGCTCGTCCAGCAGCACGTTGCGAGGCCCGTGCACCAGCGCCCGCGCCAGCGCCACCTTCATGCGCTCGCCCTGGCTGAAGCCCTCGGTGCGCCGGTCGGCGATCTCCTTCATGTCCAGCAGCTCCACCAGCTCGGCGATGCGCGCATCGAGCGCGGCGCCGGACAGGCCATGCAGCTCGCCGGCGTAGCGCACGTGCTCTCGGGCGGTGAGGCGCGGGTAGAGGCCGCGCGCGTCCGGCAGCACGCCGATGGCCCGGCGCACCTCCAGCGGGCGCTCGGCCACCTCCAGCCCGTCCACCTTCGCGCTGCCCCTGTCCGGCCGGATGAGCGTGTAGAGCATCCGCAGCGTGGTCGTCTTGCCCGCGCCGTTGGGCCCGAGCAGTCCCGTCACCACACCGTCCTCGGCGCGGAAGCTCACGTCCTCCACTGCCGTCACCGCGCCGAAGCGCTTGTGCAGGTTCGTCACTTCGATCATGTCAGGGCACCGGGCCGGCGAAGGAGGTGAAGAAGGGCGGACGCTTGAGGCCCTCGCCGCACTTCGGCTCGAGCCCCTCCACGCTTCCGCGGGTCACGAAGTCCGCCATCAGCGAGCGCGCGCACCCGATGGCGCTCGTCCCGTGCCCCACGCCAGGAAGAACCACGTGCAGGCTGTTCGACAGCGTGCGCTTGGCGTCCTCGGCCCACGAGGGCGGCGTCACGGGATCCAGCTCGCCGGACAGCAGCAGCACCGGTACGTCCGACTTCACAGGCTCGCGGTAGTCCCTGGCCAGCTCGCCGCGCGGCCAGAACGCGCACGGCGCGAGCATCTTGCGTACCCCCTCCTCGCCCAGCCAGGTGCCCTTCGTCTCGCGGGTGATGGCCTCATCCGAGATGAAGGGCATGTCCTCCGAGCACACCACCGAGAAGAACATGCCCTGGCTCAGGTTGCGATCGTAGCTGCCGGTCATGCTCTGGTGGATGGCGACGAGGGAGCGCCAGTCGCCCTGGGTGGCCCGGTCCAGCACCAGCGGCACCAGGGAGGCCGCCTCGGGCATGTAGAGCAACCCGCGCAGCACCGCGGTGAGCCCATCGTAGGTGAGGGTGATGTCCTCGGGCACGCCGGTGAGGGGGTGCTCCACCCGCGAGCGCACGGGCTCCTTCCGGAGCTGGGCCAGCAGGGACGCGAAGCGGCCGCGCAGCTCCGGGTAGCGCTTCGTGCACGCCGCGTCCTGCTCGCAGTGGGTGAAGAGCAGGTCCAGGGCCCGCTGGCTGTCGCGCGCGACGTAGAGGGGCAGCAGGAGCGACATGGGCGCCACGCCCTCGAGGATGGCGGAGCGCACGTGCTCCGGGTGCTGGCGCAGGTACACCAGCGCGGCGCGCGTGCCGTAGGACACGCCATACAGGTTCAGCTTCTGGTAGCCGAGCGCCTCGCGCACCTCGTCCAGGTCATCCATGGCGATGGGCGTGGTGTACAGGCGCACGTCCGCGTCGTAGCCGGCCAGGCACTTGCGGAACGCCTCCTCGAAGAAGGCGTCGTCGAACTGCTGGGCCAGCGGCGCGTCGGGAGGAACCGGCTCGCACTCGAGCGGCCGCGAGTCCCCGGTGCCCCGCTGGTCCACGAAGACCAGGTCCCGGTTGCGCTGGACGCGCTCCAACAGGGGCACCATCTGCCCGGCCAGCTTCGCGGCGCCCTGCCCGGGGCCACCGGCCAGCAGCACCAGGGGATCCGGCTCCGGCGAGGCCGCGAGCGCCGGCACCACCACCACCTTCAGCGGCACCTTGCGCCCCTTCTTCGCCGCGCGGTCCTCCCACACCTCGTAGGTGCCACACAGGCCCTGCCGGCCCGCCCCCTCCAGCCGGCACGGGGTGAGCGCCACCTTGCGTACCGGCTCCTGGGCCACACCGCGCGTGCAGGCGGACAGCGACAGCAGGCCACTGAGGACGGCGGGGAGGATCCGGGCGACGTGCTTTCTCACGGTGTCCTCAGGAGTACCACCCCTGCCCCACCCCGCGCACGTCCTCCAGGTGGCGGCTTCCCCCCCGAGCTGGTTTGAATTGCTCGGCTCCCCACCCGTCCGCTGATAAGCCCATGACCATGAAGATGAACCGCTCGCTCCTCGTCCTCGCGACCCTCAGTCTGACCCTGCTCGCTGGCTGCGCCTCGCTCCAGAAGTGGCTCAAGGGCGCCTTCAAGAAGCCCCAGCTCACCTTCAAGACGGCGCGCCTGTCGCAGGCCTCGCTCTCCGACGCCACCGTCGACCTCGTCTATCAGCTCAACAACCCCAACCCGCTGGGGCTGAGCCTGGCCTCGGTGAACTACGCCTTCTTCGTCGAGGGCAAGCAGGTGGTGGCCGGCACTCCGCCCAAGGGCCTCAACATCGCCGCCAACGGCAAGTCCGAGCTCGTCTTCCCCGCCAACGTGAAGTTCGCGGACATCGCCCCCGTGGTGATGACGTTCCTCAACAAGGACACCGCCGCGTACAAGGCCCAGGGCAGCATCGGCATCAAGACGCCCCTCGGCGTGCTGAGCTTCCCCCTGGAGCACGAGGGCACCTTCGAGGTCCCCAAGATTCCGCAGGTGCAGTTCGACTCGCCCCGCATCACCAACGTCACCCTCCAGGGCGCCACGGTGGAGTTCCCCCTCACGGTGAAGAACCGCAACAGCTTCCCGCTGCCGGTGGCGGGCATCAGCGGCGCGCTCAAGGTGGCCGGCGCCAATGTGGGCAACCTCTCCACCGGCAACCTGGGGATGCTGGAGGCCGGCAACAGCCGCCAGCTCACCCTGCCCCTCAAAATCAACTTCCTGAGCGCCGCCGCCGCGGCCAACGCCCTGCGCTCGGGCGGCAATGCCCAGGTGAAGCTGGACGGACAGCTCGTCTCGGGCTCACAAAACGTGCCCCTGGACATCTCCCAGCTATTGAATTTCCGGCGTTAGTCGGTTTCTACCGGGGGGGCAACCAGGCAGCCGAGCTCTTGAAGGTTGTCCCCCGACGTTCCACCCGTTACGGTTGCGCGGAAATCTCCCGGGCCCCTCCATGCGCCGCATCTTCTTCAAATCCAAAATCCACCGTGCGACCGTCACCCAGGCCGATCTGGATTACGAGGGGTCGGTCACCATCGACAGCAACCTGCTGCGTGCCGCCGACATCCTCCCCTTCGAGAAGGTGGCGGTGTGGAACGTGACGCGAGGCACCCGCCTGGAGACGTACGCCCTGGAGGGCGAGGCGGGCAGCGGCGTCATCTGCATCAACGGCGCGGCGGCGCACCTCAACAAGCCGGGGGACCTGGTCATCCTGGCCACCTTCGCCGAGGTGGAGGAGCACGAGGCGGCCCAGTGGAAGCCGACGGTCGTCTTCGTGGATGAGAAGAACCGCATCGTGCCCGGGCGGACGGAGGAGATTCCGGGCCCGGCGCGACGCATCGCCTGAGCGGCGCCGGACGCTCGCGTCCGCTGCCGCTTTACGCTCCCGCGCGAGCTTGCCATGCTCGTGCGTCCAATTCCCTGGGAGGGGCGTCGAGCCCCGGAGGCGAGGAAGCGATGAAGTGGACGTGGGCCTGCGGAGGCCTGCTGTGGGTACTGGCGGGCTGTGGCGCGACCCGGGAGGCATTCCGGCCCAACCCCAACGACGAGGACCCGTTGGTGGGGTCCATTCCGGTGGTGCGTGCGCCGCTGAAGGACCGGTGCGCGCAGCACGGCACCTCGTCGGTGCGGGGCCACTGTGACGAAGCCAGGTACCTGGGGACCGAGTACACGCGGCGGCTGTCCGTGGGGGACGAGGTGTGCCTGGAGGGCGGCTACGGTGACGAGCCGGGGCAGGCGTGCAAGGCGCGCGCGGCGGTCATCGACACGGCACCCAACCAGGTGAAGCTCGAGGTGCGCACGGCGCGGCCGGACTCGCGCTGGTTCAACGCGGAGATGCGTCACGCCTGGTACGAAGAAGGCGCACTGGTGGACCTATACCTCGCCGAGCGGGGTTACTGAGGGGAGGAGAGACGCATGGCGTTCTATGACCCCATCGCCGACACGGTGAAGAAGTTCACCCCGGCGGAGCTGAAGAAGCTGGCGGACACGAAGCTGTCGGACCTGGTGCAGCAGGAGGTGCCGCGCGCGCGCAAGCGGGTGTTGGAGCTGGAGCAGCGCTATCCGTCGGCGGGGGTACGCGAGCGGGCCCAGCGGCTCATCGACGAGAAGAAGCACGTGGCGAGCATGGTGGGGGGCATCAGTGGGGCCTTCGGGCTGCTCGGACTGCCGGCGGACCTGACGGTGATGGCGTGGCTGCAGCTCACGCTGCTGGTGGACCTGGCCACGCTCTACAAGGTGAGCCTGAAGAGCGAGCGGTCGCGCAACGAGCTGTTGGACCTGTACGGTTACACGACGGGAGTGGGGCCGGTGCAGCGCTCGAGTCCAAGGGTGCTGGGGAAGGTGGCGGAGGTGCTGCTGACGAAGGGTGGCCTGCAGACGTTGGGGCGGGCGATGCCACTGGTGTCGGCGCCGGTGACGGCGTACCTCAACAATCAGCACATCCAGAAGGTGGGAGACCACGCGGTGCGCTTCTACGAGGGCTTCGACAAGGCGCACGCGAAGACGAAGGCGGCCTCGCGCAAGGCGAGCTGAGGAGCCCCCTCCTCCACGAACGATGAGCGAACACGCCCCACAAGTCTGCCCGCTGACAGGGGCGTACCTGCGCAGCTACTTCGAATCGCTCCTGGCCAAGGCGGTGTCGGACGCGCACCTGGCGCGGATGCCGCTGACGGTGCTCTGGGTGGACGCGGATGAAACCCAGGAGGGCAACGACGCGCGCGGACGCGAGGCGATGGACGCGGCGCTGAGCGGGTTGGTGGACGAGCTCGCGGCGGAGCTGGATGGGCGTGGGCCCATTGGCCGCATGGAGGGGGACGCCTTCGCGGTGAGCCTCTACGCGGTGACGCCGGACATGGGAGCGCGGCTGGCGCAGGGGCTGCGCCGCCGGCTCGCGCAGAGGCGCTTCCACTCGGAAGCAGGCGACTTCCACCTCACGGTCTCGGTGGGAGTCGCGGGGTTGCGCGCGGGCGAGCCCTACGGCAACCTGCTGGACGCGGCGGAGGCGGCGTGCGTGCAGGCGAAGCAGGCGGGGAGGGATGAGGTGGTGGCGCGGTAGCGGCTCACTCGATGCCGAGCGCCTTCATCCGGGCCTTGAGCGTGTTGAGCGCGATGCCCAGCTCCAGGGCCGCGCGGGTCTTGTTGCCCTGGTGCTTGTCGAGTGCGCCGCGGATGTCCTGCTCGGTCAGGTCCCCGGGACGCTTGCGCACGACCGCGACCGACTCCACGGAGGGCTGGGTCGTCCGCTTCACGGGCGCGGAGGTGGTGCCTCCGAATCCCAGCTCCCGCTGCTCCAGATAGGACTTCACCGCCTCCAACGTGACGAGGGTGCGCTGGCGCTCGATGCCCTCCAGTTCCTGGTGGGCCACCTCGCGAGCCACCACCGTCCTCACCGTCGACTCCAGCTCGCGGATCTGCCCCGGCCAGCTCGCCCCTCGCAGGAACGCGATGGCCTCGCGCGTGAGCTCGGCGTCGTACTGCTGCTCGACCTTGAGGCGATGCAGGAAGGTCTCCACCAGGTTCGGGATGTCCTCGCGCCGCTCCTCGAGCGTGGGGAGGATGATGAAGTCTCCCGCCGCGAGCCGCTGCGCGAGGTCCTGCCTCAAGTCCGTCTGCCGCAGCGGCGCCTTGGATGCGGAGATGAGCCGGAAGCGCGGCGGCGGCTCGCGGAAGTCCGCCGGCGCCCCCAAGGGAGCCAGGCTGCCCGAGCCCTCCAGCACGTCGACGAGGAAGTCCTGCGCGAGCCGGGGCAGGAACTCCACCTCGTCCAGGAAGAGCGTGCCCCCGTTGGCGCTGTAGAGCTTGCCCACCCGCGCGATGGACGCTCCCGTGTACGCGCCCTTCACGTGCCCGAGCAGCTCGCTCTGGAGCGCGGCCGGATCCTGCGGCAGCCGCCCGCAATTGAGGATGACGAAGTTGCCCTCGAGCCCGCTACGGTTGTGGATCTCCCTCGCGATGAAGGTCTTCCCCGTGCCGGAGTCACCGCGCAGGAACACCGGCAGGTGGTGGCGGGCACAGCGTTCGATGGAGCGCTCGAGCTGCACGGTGGCGGGAGAGTCCTCCCGTTTCGCGCGAGGGCCAACCACCTGCCCCGGAGGCACCTCCGCCAGCAGGGTGACCCGGCTCTTGCCATTGCCGAGCAGCACCACGTCGCCCACCTCGAGCACCTGGTCGCACGAGGGCCCCAACCGCTGGAAGTGCAGGCGGGGATCCAACACGCCCTGCTCCTCCTCGCGCCCCAGGTAGCTGCCGTTCCTCGAGTTGAGATCCCGGTACACCCAGCGGTGGTCCTCGCGGAACGCGAGCCGCCCGTGCTGCCGGGACACCGCGTCGTGGGGGAAGACGACCGTGCACTCGGGCGCCCTCCCGAAGACATAGGAGCGATCCGGGTAGAGCCGCACGGTCAACTCCTCGATGCCCTCGCGTTGCACCCGCAGGGCCTTGGGCTCGCGGTACTCTCGTGCCTGTGGCTCCGGCCTCGAGCGCTCGCCTCGCGTGTCGGAGGCCCGGTCCCCGGCCGGTGGGCTGCTCGCCGGTACGGACTGTTGAGTCCTGCTGCGCGAAGGCCGGCCCGGAGTGGACAGCCGACCCTTTTCCCCCGTCCCGCCCGACTCCTCGTCCCCGGTCGTCATCCGCGTCCCCACCTTCAGTTCTGCTGTCACGATTGATAGCAGTTTTGACAGGCTTCCGCCGGTGGCCGGGTGGTAAGAGGCCCGCCGCGCGCTCCGAAATGCCTGGAGGATCGGGACCGTTCCTGGGGGGACTCCGCTGGCACGCGTCCTGCTTGGAAATCGGGCCAGCAGCCGGATGAACCGGCCCTCCAACCCCAGGAGCACGCGTGTTCAACATCACTGTCGGGCTCATCGGAGAACGCACCACCAAGACGGGGACCCTGGCATCGCGAGAGATCGCCATCGGGAGGGATCCCACCAACGACCTGGTCCTCGACAGCGGAAGCGTGTCGCGCACCCATTGCCGGCTGGTCGCCATCGAAGGAGCAGCCATCGTGCTGGATGAAGGCTCGAAGAACGGAACCTGGCTCAACGGCAAGCCCGTGGCCCATCCCGTGGTGCTGAAGTTCGAGGATGAGCTGGTCATCGGCCCGTACACCCTGCGGGTGCAGTCGCTGGTGGGCAAGGGCACGGCGGGCACGCAGGCGCTCGGGGTCTGGCCGCACCCGCTCCCCGCCTCCGAGGCGTCCGGCTCCACCGAGGAGAACACGGTGCTGGCCCGGGGTCTGTCGAGCCTCGAGGAGCGGCGCCAGGCGCTGCGCTGGCTCATGCGCGAGCCGGGCTCCAACCCCCGCATCGACGAGGTGCTGCGCGCCGCCCTGCGCGACTCCGACCTGGAAGTACGCATGACGGCGGTGCTGGCGACCGCGAAGCTGCGCGCCCGCGAGGTGCTGCCGGCCCTCCAGGGCTCCGACATGCCCACCCTGCTCCAGGAGGTCGACGATCCCCGGGAGCGCCGTTTCCTGGAGCAGCTCTGGCAAGGGGTCATTCGATACCTCCAGGAGCGTCGTTACCCAGGTGATAGTGTGCCGGGGAGGGATCCGCTCAAGCCACTGTGGCGCCTGCTGGCCGGAGAGTTGGAGGTGACGGACGCGGCGTCGATGCTGCTCCACGCCCTCACCACGCCGCTGGAGCCCGCGGAGCGGCCGACGCGGCTGCCTCCGGGAGTGGTGGAGCAGGAGGGTCGCTTCTACCTGCGCCGCTCGGGGCTGCCGCTGCGCTGGGTGGCCCCCGTCAAGCACTGGCTGGGCGCCAGCCCCGCCCGTCAGGCCTCCTCCCCGGGCTTCTTCGTGGCCCAGGTCCCCGTGGACCGTCCCCTGGCCAAATGGGTGGGTAATCCGCTACCCACCCGTGTCGTGCTTGACCACGAGCAGGTGTGGCTCGGTTCCTACAAAGAGGCCGAGCGGCTCTGTGCGGAATTCTCTCACGTCGAGGAAGCGCACATCCGCCTCCCGACGGCGGACGAGTGGGAGATGGCGGCCCGGGGAACGGATGGACGGCGCTACCCGTGGGGAAACCTTCCCCAGCAGGACTGGGAGGAGTGTGCCTCGCCGTGGGGAGTGGACTACCTGGTGGGAGACGTGCCCGAGTGGACGTTCGAGCCCGAGAGCGGCACGCAGCTGCTCCGGGGTGGCGTGGAGGCGAGGACGTGGGTGCGCCACCCCGTCTACGAGGGTGAGGAGGAGTTCGCCGCGGCGCTGAGGCCCATCATCCCCGGCGTGTGAGGCGAGGGCCGGAGCGCGCTCCGGCTCACGGCATCAGCGCGCGCCCGCCAGGACACAGGCCGAGCGCGCTGGCCCGCTCCCGGGCCTCGGGGTCCGCGGTGAGCCACTCGCGGACGGCGTCCACCCGCGACTGCAGGGCGGGGCTGCTCGCCGCGCGCTCCAAGCGGGCCGTGTCGTGTGTCGTCAGCGCCCAGCTCAACGGCGCCGACTCGCTGAATTCGAAGATGGCGGTGGTGAAGAAGCACGGCTCACCCCCGTTCAGCTCGTCCTGCACCAGGCTCAGCAGCTCGTCGTTGCGGAAGGACATGCTGGACTCGCGCGCCCGTAGCACCGCCTCCACCGGCGACGTCAGTCCGCCCAGCAGCTCGCCCGCTCCGGCCGCCTGCAACTTCGTGCGACGGCCGTTGCCCAGGTGGTCGCGAATCTGGATGAGCACCACGCCCGAGGTGCACTCGCGCACCCACTCGCGATGCGTGTGGAGCCACAGCACCGCCAGGTCCACCCCGTAGTTGTCGTAGTAGCCCGCGTCCACCACCCGCACGCGCGGCGACGTGGGCAGCGCGCTCGCCGGGCTCACATAGGGGAACGACGCGCTCATCCGCGCCGCCGCCGCCACCGAGAACACCGGTTGCTTGTTCGGAAAGAGTTGGAAGAGCTGCACCCCGGACAGGGACAGCAGGGCGCGCTGGCCCTCGTGGGGCTCGTCGCCGTTGCGCTCCACCACCAACGTGCTCGCCTCGGAGGCCGTCAGCGCCGACAGGTCCAGGTTGCTCACCAGCAGCCGCCGCCCGTCCTCCACCAGCATCGGCGAGTACACCAGCGAGGGCAGCCAGCCCTCCGCCTCGCCCGCGCGCAACTCCTGGAAGGAGCGCCCCAGCAGGCCGCCCGTGTGATTCACCCAGGCCTGCTCCAGTGAGCGACCCCGGTTGTCGCCGAAGGGCAGCAGCAGCGCGATGGCCGCCGACGAGAGGCTGTCGCGTTGCATCATCTCCGTGAGCGCCACCGGGTCCGACAGGCCTTGTCGCTGGAGCCCCGCCACCCACGCGCCCGCCCCCACCATGCCGCCCGAGGCTCCGGTGACGAGGCGCACGTAGCGGTGGAAGCCCGGCACGCCGTCGGGGCCCTGGAGTTTGGAGAGCACGTGCGCCGTCCAGGCCGCCGCGCGGATGCCTCCGCCGCTCGTGGCCACCAGCGCCAACCGCGGTTTCGGCCCCGGCTCGCAGCGCATCGCCGTCCGCCCCGACATCTGCTGCGTCTCCCCTCGAGTGGACCACGCCACGCCCGGAGGAGGCTCCGTCCGCATCCGTGCCAGCCACGCGTCCAGCACCGCGTCATCCGCCAGCAGCCCCGCGTCTCGCGGAGACGCAAGGCTCGCGCTCGCGTACGCGGGAGGCTGGGGCAGGGACAGCTCGTCATAGAAGGACACGTCCGAGCACCCACGCCCGACGAACACGATCAGGACGCCCCCGACGATGAGCGCGCCCATGTGGTGCAACGGAAAGAAGAAACGGACGGCCCCGTAGACGGCTCCACACAGCCCGATCGCCGTGCAGATGACCACGGCCGGGGACACCCACCCGTGGTTGCCCGTGAAGGCCACGTGCGCGGCCACCAGCAGGTAGCCCAACACGAAGAGGGCCAGCAGCCCGGCCTGCAACACGTGCAGCACCATGATGTGCGTCGCGCGCCGGCTGAAGAGCAACACCTCGACGAGCCGCATCCACCGGTGGCGCCGCCGGTCCGACTCGTACCAGCGCTGCAGCCACTCGGCGCCGCGCGTGAGCAACAACATCACCCCCACCGCGGCCAGCACGCCGAAGAGGAAGGCGAAGTGCCGGTCGATGAGGCTCGGGATGCTCAGCAGCACCAGCCAGGCCGGATAGGTGCCGGTGCGGAAGAGGTACCAACGGATGGTGGGCGGCACCCCACCCGGCTTGCCCCGCCGGGGCGCCAGCGCCCACGGCTCGTCCGCGTCCAACAGGTAGCCGATGAAGCACAACTGCCCCAGCAGCATCGCCGCCATGAAGGCCGCGACGAACGTCACCCGCGGCACGTCATGGAAGAAGAGACTCGGCAGCCCCAGCGCCTCGAACGCGCCCCAGACGATGGACACCGGCAGCGCCTGGAGCACGAGCAGCAGCGGACAGCGGCCCAGCCACTCCACCAGGGGACGCAGCGGCTGCGACGTCTCGCCCCGCCACCAGGACCGGACCCGTTCCAACTCCATGCCCCGAGCCTGCCCCAGAAAGGCTCCGCTTGAAACGCGGAGCGGCTCGAATGTTCACCGCCCGGCTGGACTCAGGGCGAGCCACCGTCCTCGCTCAAGGCTCGGACCGGGCCTCTGGGAGCCAGAGCAACCCCAGCCCGAGCTCCACCGCGTCGAAGGGCTCGACGCGCACCGCCTCGTCCCCCGTGTACGTCGCAACGAGCAACCAGCCCTGGGCCTCGCGCCGGAGCACCTCCAGGGTGCGCGCGAGCGGATCCACGAGCCACACGTGGCCCACCCCCTCGCGATGATAGAGGGGCAACTTGCGTCCGCGATCCGTGGCCACGGTGGACGGAGAGAGCACCTCGCACAGCCAATCCGGTGCCACGGTCATGAAGGGCTCGTCGGGCGCGGGCGGCCTCGGCAGACGCTCCCGGCGCCAGCCGGCGAGGTCCGGAACCAGCACATCGCGACC